>NZ_CP029192.1:3391822-3700170 GCF_008642315.1 Streptomyces venezuelae
TGAGGAACGCGTCGGTCGTCGGACCCGCGCCCGCCTGCCCCATCACGAGCCGGTCGGGGTTGCCGGGGCCCGCCTCCAGGCGCAGCCGTCCCTGGCTGTTCCACCCGGTGTTGACGGGCGACGTGCCCTTGACCCCGTACAGCAGGGCCATGTTGTCGGGCCGGTCGCAGTACGAGGAGCCGGAGTACGGCGTCTCCGTGAACCACGTCTTGCCGCCCGCGACCGCCACCTCGCGGCCACAGGTCACGTCGTAGGGCGTGCCCGCGGCGCCGGTCCTGGTCTGCGTCGCCGTGTCGAACGTCAGGATGCGGTTGGACTGCGACACGTGCAGGGTCGCGCCGTCCGCGCTGAGCGCCATACCGGACGCCGGCTGGTCGGTGGCGAGCGAACCGACGCGCTGGCCCTGGAAGTTGTAGACGAGGACCTCGCTCGCCCCGGAACCGCTCCTGCGCCCGTCGGTGACGTAGACCCGCTCGTGCGCGTCGTCGACCACCATCGCCCCGAAGGACGCGATGGGCAGCTTCGCCGCCTCGTCGGAGGGTGTCGCCGCGGATGCCGCGGGCGCTCCGAGGGCGACCAGTCCTGCCGAGCCGAGGGCCACCGCGAGCGCGGCGCCCGTCACCCGTCGTAAGCCCAGAGATCTCTTCAACTCGTCCCCCCACAGGATCGATCGACGGCCCGCCGAGATCAGCGGGCCGACATGCGGACCCATGAAACATGTGTGTGGGATGTGAAGGCAAGGTGTTCAAGATGCGGGTGTGTCACACGGCGGGGCCCCGAACGCCCACGGCCGGGCCCCCGCACACCGTTGTGCGGGGGCCCGGCCGGAAACGGAACGGGTCGCGGGTCAGCCGAGGCGCCGCACCAGCGCGCGGTACTCGTCCCACAGCTCCTTGGGCGTGTGCTCACCGAAGGTGTTGAGGTGCTCGGGGACCAGGGAGGCCTCGTCGCGCCAGACCTCCTTGTCGACCGTGAGCAGGAACTCCAGGTCGTCCTTGGCCAGGTCGAGCCCTTCGGTGTCCAGCGAGTCGACGGTCGGCAGGATGCCGATCGGGGTCTCGACGCCCTCGGCGCGGCCGTCGAGGCGCTCCACGATCCACTTCAGGACACGGGAGTTCTCGCCGAACCCGGGCCAGACGAACTTGCCGTCGGCGTTCTTCCGGAACCAGTTGACGTAGTAGATCTTCGGCAGCTTGGACTGGTCGGGCTTGTCCGCGCCGACCTTCACCCAGTGCGCCATGTAGTCGCCCATGTTGTAGCCGCAGAACGGCAGCATGGCGAACGGGTCGCGGCGCAGCTCGCCGACCTTGCCCTCGGCGGCGGCGGTCTTCTCGCTCGCCACGTTCGCGCCGAGGAAGACGCCGTGCTGCCAGTCGAAGGACTCGGTCACCAGCGGCACGGCCGAGGCGCGGCGGCCGCCGAAGAGGATCGCCGAGATCGGCACGCCCTTGGGGTCCTCCCACTCGGGCGCGATGATCGGGCACTGCGAGGCGGGCGTGGTGAAGCGGGCGTTCGGGTGGGCCGCCGGGACGCCCGACTCGGGGGTCCAGCTGTTGCCCTTCCAGTCGGTGAGGTGCGCCGGAGTCTCCTCCGTCATGCCCTCCCACCAGACGTCGCCGTCATCGGTCAGCGCGACGTTCGTGAAGACGGAGTTGCCCCACAGCGTCTTCATGGCGTTGGCGTTGGTGTGCTCGCCGGTGCCGGGCGCGACGCCGAAGAAGCCGGCCTCGGGGTTGATCGCGTAGAGGCGGCCGTCCTCGCCGAACCGCATCCAGGCGATGTCGTCGCCGATGGTCTCGACGGTCCAGCCGGAGATCGTGGGCTCCAGCATGGCGAGGTTGGTCTTGCCGCAGGCGCTCGGGAACGCGGCGGCCACGTACTTCGACTCGCCCTGCGGCGGGGTGAGCTTGAGGATCAGCATGTGCTCGGCGAGCCAGCCCTCGTCGCGCGCCATGACGGAGGCGATGCGCAGGGCGTAGCACTTCTTGCCCAGCAGGGCGTTGCCGCCGTAGCCCGAGCCGTAGGACCAGATCTCGCGGTCCTCGGGGAAGTGCGAGATGTACTTGGTGGAGTTGCAGGGCCACGGCACGTCGGCCTCGCCGTCGGCGAGCGGGGCGCCGAGCGTGTGGACGGCCTTCACGAAGAAGCCGTCGTCGCCGAGCTCGTCCAGGACGGCCTGGCCCATGCGGGTCATGGTGCGCATGGAGACGGCGACGTACGCGGAGTCGGTGATCTCGACGCCGATGGCGGAGAGCGGCGAGCCGACGGGGCCCATGCAGAAGGGCACGACGTACATGGTGCGGCCGCGCATGGAGCCGCGGAAGACACCGTTCTCCCCCTGGAAGATCTCCCGCATCTCGGCGGGGGCCTTCCAGTGGTTGGTCGGGCCCGCGTCCTCCTCCTTCTC
The DNA here is from genome assembly GCF_008642315.1 of Streptomyces venezuelae. Taxonomy (NCBI): domain Bacteria; kingdom Bacillati; phylum Actinomycetota; class Actinomycetes; order Kitasatosporales; family Streptomycetaceae; genus Streptomyces; species Streptomyces venezuelae. The sequence continues at coordinate 3,394,230 of NZ_CP029192.1, forward strand.
GGAGCAGATGAAGGTGCGGTCCTCGACGCGCGCGACGTCGGTGGGGTCGGAGGCCGCGTAGTACGAGTTCGGGCGCTTCACCGGGTCGAGCTTCTTGAAGGTGCCCTTGGCGACGAGCTCCTCGCACAGGCGCTCGTACTCGGCCTCGGACCCGTCGCACCAGACCACACGGTCCGGCTGCGTCAGTTCCGCGATCTCGTTCACCCAGGAGGCGAGCTCCTGGTGGTTGGTCGGGGCAGTGCCCAGGGGCTCTGCGAGAAGGGGAGCCGCGATGTCGCGCGCCACGATTGCTCCTAATCGAGGGGTTTTTGGGATGTATGCCCCGTGGGGGCTGCGACCCGGACGCTTCACGTGTACTCACTTTGGCGCTCATCCGGTGCCGACCGCACTCATTTGATCATCCGATGCCTTTGCGCATCTGTCCAGAGGGCTTCACACTTGAGCGGCGTGAGCATCGCCACTTGTACGTATACGGGGGCATGGGCGCCTATCCGTCCGTTTGACGTTGGACTTACGGGGCCGTAGGTACGATGCCGTCATGACCGCCCCTGTCCCCGAAGCGACGCCGCACTCCGCGGACAACCCGTCTCTCGTTCCGGCCCCGGAAGACATGCCGCTGCCGGTGAAGCCGGCGATGCGCGGCTGGCTGCACGCGGGCATGTTCCCCGCCGTAGTCATCGCGGGCCTGGTGCTCACCGCCCTCGCGGACTCCCCCCGCGGCCGGATCGCCTGCGGCATCTTCGCCCTCAGCGCCTGCCTGCTCTTCGGCGTCAGCGCGCTCTACCACCGCGGCAACTGGAGCCCCAGAGCCGACGCGGTGCTGCGCCGCCTCGACCACTCCAACATCTTCCTGATCATCGCGGGCACGTACACCCCGCTCACCCTGCTGCTCCTGCCCGAGGCGAAGGGCCAGTGGCTGCTGTGGGGCATCTGGGGCGCGGCGCTGGCCGGCATCGCCTTCCGCGTCTTCTGGGTCGGCGCCCCGCGCTGGCTCTACACGCCGTGCTACATCGCGATGGGCTGGGCCGCGGTCTTCTTCCTGCCGGACTTCATGCGGACCGGCGGCATCGCCGTCCTGGTCCTCGTCATCGTCGGCGGCGTGCTCTACAGCGTGGGCGGCGTGATCTACGGAATCAAGCGCCCGAACCCCTCCCCCCGGTTCTTCGGCTTCCACGAGGTCTTCCACTCGCTGACGCTCGCGGCCTTCGTCATCCACTACGTCGGCATCTCCCTCGTGGCCTACCAGCACGGCTGACGCCCCCCCCTTTCCACCCGAGTGGCCGCGGTCCGACCGTGGCCACTTTTTTCATGCACGGGGCCCGTCGCCAGGACTGCGAAGCATTGACAGTTACCTTCTTTTGAGAGTTACTCTCATTTCATGGCCACTGTCACGATTGCAGGTGTCGCGCGGCAGGACCCCCGCCGCTGGTGGGCGCTCGGCGCCCTGGTCGCGAGCATGCTCGTGCTCGGCTTCGACATGACGATCCTGAACGTCGCGCTGCCGACGGTGGCCGCGCAACTCGGCGCGAGCACGGGCGAACAGCAGTGGATGGCCGACGCGTACGTCGTCGTCTTCGCCGCGCTGATGCTCCCGGCCGGGCTGCTCGGCGACCGGTTCGGACGGCGCCGGATGCTGATGACCGGCCTGGGGATATTCCTGGCGGGCTCCGTCATCGGCACCCTCGCCGACGACGTCTCCCTCGTCGTCGTGGCGCGCGCCGTCATGGGCGTCGGCGGCGCACTCGTCATGCCGCTCGCACTGGCCGTGCTGCCCGCGCTGTTCGGGCCCGGCGAGCGGACCAAGGCCGTGGGCATCGTCTCCGCCGCCTCCGCGCTCGGCGCCCCGCTCGGACCGATCATCGGCGGCTGGCTGCTCGACCACTTCTGGTGGGGCTCGATCTTCCTGATCAACGTCCCCATGGTCGCGATCGGCCTCACCGCCTGTCTGTTCCTCCTGCCGGAGACCCGCGACCCCTCGCCCCCCAAGGTCGACTCCGTCTCCACGGCCCTGACCGCCGCCGGACTCGGCGCGCTCGTCTACGGCATCATCGAGGCACCCGGACGCGGCTGGAGCGACCCCCTGGTCCTCTCCATGCTCGCCGGCGCCGCCCTGCTGCTCACCGCGCTCGTCCTGCGCGAGCGCCGCATGACGCGCCCGATGCTCGACATGTCGCTGCTGCGCGACCGCGTGTTCTTCCTCAACACGGTGTCGGCGACGCTGGTCATGTTCGTGCTGTCGGGCCTGATGTTCGTGCTGCCGCAGTACCTCCAGACCATCCTCGGCAATGACGCGTTCGGCACCGGCCTGCGCATGCTGCCGATGATGGGCGGGCTGCTTGTCGCCGCGAAAGGGGCGGAGCCCGTCGTGCGCCGGTTCGGGGCGCGGGCGGTGATCAGCGGCGGGCTCGTGGTCCTCGCCTTCGCAGCGATCCTCGGCAGCCGCACCGATGTCGACAGCGGCTACGGCTTCACCGCGCTGTGGCTCTCGGTGGCCGGCCTCGGCTTCGGCTTCGCGATCGTTCCGTCCATGGACTCGGCGCTGGGCGCACTGCCCGTGGAACGGGCGGGATCCGGCTCGGGACTGCTCATGACGGTACGGCAGGTGGGCAGCGCCCTCGGAATCGCGCTGCTCGGCTCGCTCCTCGCGAGCACCTACGCGAGCCGCCTCGACACCGGGGGCCTGCCGGGACCCGCGGCCGACGCGGCCGGTGAATCGGTGGTCGCCGGGCACGGGGTCGCCGAACGGCTGGACGTGCCGGGGCTCGTGGCGTCCGCGGACTCCGCGTACCTCGACGGCATGGGCCTCGTCCTGCTGGTCAGCGGTGTCGCCGCGCTGGTGACGGCGCTGTTCGTGGCGGCACTGCTGCCCGGGCGGCAGGCCGATGACCGACAATGATGTCATGACGGCCGCACGGATCTCCGCCCCGGCGAGCGCGCCCCAGCCGGGCCTGCGCGAGCGCAAGAAGCTCAAGACCCGCCTCACGATCCGGGACGCGACGTACCGGCTGATCCGCGAGCAGGGGTACGAGGCGACGACGGTCGAGCAGATCGCGGAGGCGGCGGAGGTCTCCCCGTCCACCGTCTTCCGCTACTTCCCGACCAAGGAGGACATCGTCCTCACGGATGAGTTCGACCCGCTCCTGGAGACACAGTTGCGCGAGCGGCCCGCCGACGAGCCGATCGTGGAGTCGCTGCGGATCGTTCTGCGCCGGGCCGTGTCCTTCGGCTTCGCGGAGGAGCCGGAGATCTCCAGGCTGCGGACGAAGCTGATGACCGAGGTGCCAGCCGTGCGCTCCCGGATGCTGGAGAGCATGTCGGTCACCGGCGGCATCCTATGCCGGGTCATCGCCGAACGCACCGGCCGCGACCCCGGCGACCTGGAGGTGCGGGCCTTCGCCATGGGCCTGATCGGCGCACTCACCGAGACGGCGGCGTACTGGGCGGAGCGCGACCACGAGGACGACCTGCCCGCGCTGGTCGACCGGACGCTGGACGTGCTGACGGCCGGGTTCGCGGGGCCGGCCGATGTGGGAGGGCGCGCGTGAGGGCCCGGCGGAAAACCCCGCGTGGTCACGGGCCCCGGCATGCCATCCTGACCGCATGATGAACGGCCCGGAGATCCTCCTCGACTTCGCCCCCGAGCTGGGGATCTTCGTCCCGCACGAGCGAAGGGGCGGCCCCACGTCGGCCGTCACGGACGGCGCGTCCACGCTCGAGCACGTCGTCGAGTCGCTCGGCGTTCCGCTCACCGAGGTCGGCGCGCTGGTGGTCGACGGCCGCGAGGTGGCCGCCGGGCACGTTCCCGCGGCGGGCGAGAACGTCACGGTCCGCGCGGTGACCCGCCCCCAGGAGGTGCCGGGCGCCCCGCTCCGCTTCCTCCTCGACGTCCACCTCGGCACGCTGGCGCGCCGCCTGCGCCTCCTGGGCGTCGACGCGGCGTACGAGAGCACGGACATCGGCGACCCGGCCCTCGCCGCGCGTTCGGCGGCCGAGCGGCGCGTCCTGCTGAGCCGCGACCGCGGCCTGCTCCGGCGCCGGGAGCTGTGGGCGGGGGCGTACGTCTACAGCGACCGCCCCGACGACCAACTCCGCGACATCCTCGGCCGCTTCGCCCCCGAACTGCGCCCCTGGACCCGCTGCAGCGCCTGCAACGGCACGCTGCGCGCCGCCACGAAGGACGAGGTGGCGGACCGCCTGGAGGGCGGCACGCGCGGCACGTACGACGTGTTCGCGCAGTGCGGGTCCTGCGACCGCGTGTTCTGGCGGGGCGCCCACCACGACCGCCTCGAAGGCATCGTGGAACGGGCGCTGGAGGAGTTCGGCTCCGCGGACGAGCGCCTCACGGCTCGTACAACGGCAGGAAGTTGATCACGGCCTCCTCATAGGGATGAGCGGCCCGCACCGCGTCGAGCACGGCGCGGGCCTGCTCCTCCCCGCACACGGATTCCACCCGGCACTCCGCACCCCGCTGCACGACGCCCACTTCCCCGTCGTAGGGGTCCGCGCCGGGCAACGGCAGCCAGGTCCCGTTGACGGGCCACCAACTGGCACACCGCGCATAGTCCCCGACCCGCCCCGCACCGGCGGAGTGGAGCGCGTCGATGACCTGCTCCACATGGCTCTCCGGGACGGCTATCTCTATCTTCAGACGCACCATGCCGGGACCCTAACGGGCGGCCTAGGACAGCTGTTCGGCCAGCACCGCCGGATCCGTCGTCGGCGCGCCGCAGACGAAGCCCCGGCAGACGTACGCCGCGGGGACGCCGTCGATCAGCGGGCGGTCGGCGAGCAGCGGAAGCTCGGTGCTGCCCTCCGGGCCCGCGGCGACGACCGCTCCCGGGGCCGTGCCGAGCAGTGCCGTGCGGTGCAGGTCTCCCAGCACGTCGCCGATGACCGCGACCTCGCGCGGCCCGTCGAGCGCCGCCTCCGCGACCGCGAGGCCGTGGCCGATGAAGCGCGGCACGCGGGGGCCGAGCGCCTTCACGATGCCGAGTGCGCGCTCCGCCGCGGTGCGGTGGGGCTCGGCGCCCGTGTGCGCCGCGTAGGAGAGGAGCGCCCCGGCGGCCGCCGTCCAGCCGGAGGGCGCCGCGTTGTCGGTGGGGTCCTGCGGGCGGCGGATGAGCTGCTCCGCGTCGGCCGCCGTGTCGTACAGCGCGCCGGTCTGCGCGTCCACGAACTGCGCGAGGACGTGGTCGAGGAGGAACCCGGCGAACTCCAGCCACACGCCCTCGCCGGTGACCGCGGCCAGCGCGAGGAAGCCCTCCGACACGTCGGCGTAGTCCTCCAGGACGCCCGCGTTGGTGCCCGCCCTGCCGTCCTTGGAGGTGCGGGCCAGGCGGGCGCGCGGGTCCATGTGGAGGCGTACGAGGAGGTCGCCCGCGCCCACCGCGGCCGCGATCAGGTCCGGCCGGTCGAAGTACGCGCCGACCTCGGCGAGCGCGGCGACGGCGAGGCCGTTCCACGCGGCGACCACCTTGTCGTCGCGGCCGGGGGCGGGCCGCTCGGCACGCGCTGCGAGCAGCCGCTCCCGGATCGAAGCGAGCCGTGAGGCGTCCGCCACCGGCCCCTCCGGGCGCGGCAGTTGCAACACGGAAGCGCCCTTCTCGAAGGTGCCCTCCTCCGTCACGCCGAAGCAGTCCATGGCCAGCGCCGCGTCGTCCTCGCCCAGCACGTCACGCAACTGCTGAGGCGTCCACACGTAATACGCACCCTCGACGTGCTCACCCGTCGCCAAATCCTCGCTGTCCGCGTCGAGCGCGGAGGCGAACCCGCCCTCGTTCGTGCGGAGTTCGCGGACCACGAAGTCCGCCGTCTCCAAGGCGACACGGCGCGCGAGCTCGGATCCGGTGGCCCGCCACAAATGCGCGTACGCACGGCACAGCAGCGCGTTGTCGTACAGCATCTTCTCGAAGTGCGGCACGACCCACTCGCGGTCCACGGAGTACCGCGCGAAGCCGCCGCCGAGCTGGTCGTAGATGCCGCCGCGCGCCATCCGCTCACACGTGTCGGCCGCCATCTGCAGCGCGCCCTCGGCGCCCACGCGCGCGTAGTGCCGCAGCAGGAACTCGATCGCCATGGACGGCGGGAACTTCGGGGCGCCGCCGAAACCGCCGTGCGTCGCGTCGTAGTCCCGGGTCAGGCCGAGCAGCGCCTGCGCGAGCTCGTCCTCGCCGGGCTTCTCGTCGGTGTTGTGGGTGAGCTGCCGCTCCCCCAGCTCCCGCACGATCTTCGCCGCCACCTCGTCGACCTCGCCGCGCCGGTCCGTCCACGCCCGGTGGACCCCGTCGAGGACCTGCGGGAAGGAGGGCATGCCGTGCCGCGGCTCCGGCGGGAAGTACGTACCGAAGTAGAACGGCTCGGCGTCCGGGGTCAGGAAGACGGTCATGGGCCAGCCGCCCTGCCCCGTCGCGGCCTGCACGGCCTCCATGTAGACGGCGTCGACGTCGGGCCGCTCCTCACGGTCGACCTTGATGTTCACGAAGTCCCGGTTCATGAGCGCGGCCGTCGCCTCGTCCTCGAAGGACTCGTGCGCCATGACGTGGCACCAGTGGCAGCTGCTGTATCCGACGCTCAGCAGCACCGGCACACCCCGCTCACGCGCCTGATCGAAGGCCTCGGCCGACCAGGGCCACCAGTCGACGGGGTTGTCGGCGTGCTGCAGAAGGTAGGGGGACGTCTCTTGGGCCAGTCGGTTCGGCATACCCCCCATCCTCGCGCACACCGGGCCCTGATCCGCGGACGCCCTCGCTTCCGCGCCCCGTACGCAGGACACTTGTGGCCGCAGGGAACTGTTGCTCTCGGAGGGGGAACCCATATGCGGGACAGCCATCGGGCCGAGGCCGAGCGGCTGTTGGCACGGGCCGTGGAGGAGGAGGTCCGCCGTTCGGGCGGGCGCGTCGACGGGGGCGTGCTGCTGTCGCGGGCGCGCGGCGCGCTGGACGCCATGGCGCAGACGGCGGCGGAGGAGTACGGCGCGTACACCGGTGCGCTCGACGAGGCGGACGCGGGACGGCTCACCTTCGGGCAGCGGTACGCGAAGGAGGGGGCGGGAACTCCGCTGCTCGTCGCGGTGGTTGCGGCGCTCGCGGCAGGCGTGTCCGACCTGTCGTTCGGGACCAGCGTCGGCACCGCCCTCGGCACCGGCGCGGTCGTCGCCGTGGCGGGCGCGGCGGCCACCGTCCTGAAGGTGACGGCCTCCCACGTCCCCGCGGCCAGCCGCCGCGCGGGCGAGCTCAGCAGGCCGGGCGGGCCCGAGCAGCTGCGGCTGCAGTGGCTGACGGCGCTGGAGGTGCGCGGCATCCGGCCCTTCCTCGACCAGCAGCGCGTCCTCGCCGCGTCGACCGGCGCGCACGCGGCGAAGAAGCCGGCGCCCCAGCTGCGCGGCACGGACAAGAGCGCGGCGGCGCGCAGGCGCAGCGTCCTGCAGCAGTCCTTCGGCCAACTCACGGAGACGGCGGCGCCCTTCGTGGGGCGCAGGACCGAGCTGGGGCGGATCGCGCAGTGGGTGCACGCGGCGCGCGCCAGCACCGACACCCGGCCCACCGTCGTCGTGCTGCACGGCGTGCCGGGCTCGGGGCGGACCTCGCTCGCGGTGCGCGCGGCGCACGACCTGCGGGACCAGTTCCGCGGCGCGTGCGTCGTGGACCTGCGCGGCGACACCCCGCAGGAGTCCCCGATGTCCACCCGCGACGCGCTGCTGCACCTGCTGAATCGATTGGGCGCCCCGCGCGAGCAGCTCCTCTTCCGCGAGCGCGCCTCGCAGGAGCAGCAGCTCAAGCGGCTCAGCGAGCTCTACCACCAGTATCTGACCGGTCTCGCGGTGACGATCGTGCTCGACGACGCCAGTGATGTCGAGCAGATCCGCACGCTCGTCCCCGAGCGCTCCGACAGCCTCGTCCTCGTCACCTCCAGGGAGCCCCTGGAGCTCCCCGGCGACCTGCCCGCGTGGGTGCACTCGCTGCCGGTCGAGGCGCTGGACGAGGCGGGCGCCGAGGAGCTGCTCCGCGAGTCCGCGGAGGATCTCTCCGGGCCCTACGACGCCGAATCGGGCGACGCGATCAGGGAGTTGTGCGGCGGGCTGCCGCTCGCGCTGCGTGCCGCGGGCTCCTCGCTCGGGCCGCGGACGCCGAGCCGCCTTGTATCGGATCTGGAGGCGTACGGCCCGGCAGAGAAGGTCGGCCCCGTCGAGCGCGTTCTGTGGTTGCGCTACGCCGACCAGTCGGAGCAGGCCAGGCGGCTGCTGCGCCGTCTGGCACTCGCCGGGCGGGCCTCATTGGGTGCGGCCGCCGCGGCGGCGCTGCTCGGCACGGACGAGCAGGAGGCGGCCAGCCGGCTGACGGCCCTGGCCCACGCCGGGCTCGTCGAGGTCCCCCGCCCCCGCGACCGCGAAGGCACCGACGCCCCGCCCGGCGCCCGCTACCGCCTGCACGACGTCGTCCGTTCCTTCGCCCGCACCCGCCTCCTCGACGAGGAGGAGCCCGCCGAGCGCACGGCCGCCCAGGAACGCCTGATCGCCAGCTACGGCGAGCTCGCCGACACCGTGATCCGCCTGGTCGACGGCAAGACGTCGACGCGCGCGGACCAGTTCGGGCAGCACGGGTTCGCCTCCCTGGACGCGGCACTGCGCTGGCTCGACGACGAGTCGACCTTCATCACTGCGGCGCTGCGGCACGCGGAGGGCGTCGACCAGACGGCCGTGCTCAACCTGCTCGGCGCCCTGTGCGACTACTGCCTGCTGCGCGGCGACCTCTACCGCCTCGGCGAGATCAACGAGCTCACCCAGGCCATCGACCAGGGCCTCCTCGGCCGCAGCGTCCAGTGGCGCACCGGCATCGCCGCCCGCCAGCTGGGCGAGCTCGACCAGTCGCGTACGACGCTGAACTCCGTCGTCGACCTGTACTTCGAGGCCCACCAGGACGCCGCAGCCGCCCGCGCGCTCGGCTCCCTCGGCATCACCCTCCACCACCAGGGCAACCTGACCGAGGCCGCGGCACGGCTCACGGAGGCGCTCGAACTGCAGGCCGCCGACGAGCTGGCGGGCGACCGCGCCTGGACGCTGCACGCGCTCGCGGCGGTCGAACGGGACCGCGCCCATCTCGCGCACGCCCTCGACATGCTGGAGACGGCGCTCGCCCTGCACCGCCGGAGCGGCTCGGTGCACGGCGAGGCCTGGACGCACTTCCAGCTCGGCCAGCTCTGCCTGCGCATGGGCGACGTACCGCGCGCGGAGGGCGAGCTGCGCGACGCCCTCGACCTGTACGGCCGCACCCGCGACCCGCGCGGCGAGGCCTGGGCCATGACCCAGCTGGCGCGCGCCCGCCTCGTCGACGGCGACCCCTCACCGGCGGTCGACGGGCTGCGCCAGGCGGTGTCCCGGCACCGCGACAACGACGACGCGCGCGGCGAGGCGTGGTCCCTGTACTACCTGGGCCAGGCCCTGGAGGAGGCGGGCAGCCTCGACCAGGCCGTCCGCGACCTGGAGCGGGCCCGCACGATGTTCTCCCGGATGCGGGACGTGTACGGCCTGGCGTGCGCCCGGCACCACTCGGCGCGCGCCACCCGCGACCAGCGCGCCGCGCAGACGGGTTCGCTGCGCAACTCCGGCTTCGCGCGGCAGCTCCTGGTGGACGCCCGCGCCGACTTCCAGCGCATCGGCGTCGCGCACGGCGAGGCGTGGACGTGCCTGGAGCTGGTGGTCGTGGACGCGGGCAACAACCGCAGCCAGCAGGCGCTCGCCCTGTGCGACGAGGCCATCGAGCTCTTCGCCTCGTACGGCGACCGGCGCGGCGGCGACTGGGCGCGCTTCCTGCGCTGCACCCTGCTGCCGTACGCCTCGCCGGGCGGCTGGGAGATCGGCACGGCGGTGGCCCAGGAGGAGCTGATCCAGTTGTCCCGCGAGGACCATCCGACGCGCGACGGCAAGCTCACCGAGTGCGTGCAGGCGTACGCCCTGCTCCTGGAGCGCGGCGCGGATCTGGAGACGGGCTGGCAGGCGTGGCGTCTGGGGATGGTGCCGAGCCGGCATGCGCGGGAGGTCATGGGGGTGGACGTACCGGAGCGGCGCTGAACCGCCGCTGCCGACCCGGGGGGGTGGGCTCTGCTTTCCCCCAAACGAGGTGTTGTCACCACCGACGGGCTACGGCCGTGAGCGCGCGCGGCCGTCCCGGGTGACGCTCGCATGGACCGGCTTCTCCTTCAGCGAAGAGGTATCCATGCGTACGCGCAGCATCGTCACCGCAGCCGCTCTCACGTTCGTCACCGTGCTCGGTGGCGCCGGCGCCGCGATCGCCGACCCCGGCCCCGACGCCGTGGGCACGACGGGCAACTCGCCCGGCGTCCTCAGCGGCAACAACGTCCAGGTCCCCGTCGACCTGGGCCTCAACGTCTGCGGCAACAGCATCGACGTGATCGGCCTGCTGAACCCGGCCATGGGCAACCAGTGCAAGACCGACGGCTGACGGCCCCCGCGGCCTGACACCCCCTATGCGCCCCCCGGACGCGCTCCGCGTATCGGACGCACGAGCCATGCGGACGGGTGGGCTTCCCGGGAAGGCCGTGTGCGGCCGGAACCGGCCGGATAAGCCTTCCTGCGATCTTCACACCCACAAGAAAGGACGCTTCATGCGTATCCGTACTGCTGTAGCCACCACCGTCCTGGCCGCCGTCACCGTTCTCGGTGGCGCGGGCATCGCCTCCGCCGACGGCCACGACGGGAACGACGGCACGGGCGTCGGCGTCGAGCGCGACGACATCAACTCGGTCCACCACGAGGTCAACGTCGCCGCCTTTGGTGACATGGTCCTGGACTGACCGGAACCACCACAGCAGCACCAGCACAGAACTCAGTCCCCTCTCGCCTGCGGGCGGGAGGGGTCCGGGTTGTCCTGGGGGCTACTTACCGCCGGCCGACGCCTGCTCCGACTTCGCGGACGTCCCGGACTCCGCCTCCGCGTCGCTCTCCGGGTCCTTGAAGTCGACCTTGCGCATGTGCTTGTTCATCGACTTCATGAGCCCCCAGACGGCCAGCGCCATCACCGCGAAGACGATGAAGCCGAGCACGCCGGGCGTCACCTTGTCGTCGTCGACCTCCTTGGCAAGAGGGACGAGATGCGTCATTGCCAGATGTACGTTCACGCTAGGCATTGTCGCGGATGCCCGCAAAGAGGTCGTCCTCGGGGAGGGAAGTATCCACGAGCGACTTCGCGAGCTCGTACTCCTCCGTGGGCCAGACCTCCTTCTGGATCTCCATCGGCACCCGGAACCAGCCGCCGTCGGGGTCGATCTGCGTGGCGTGCGCGATCAGCGCCCTGTCACGGGTCTCGAAGTAGTCGGCGCACGGGACGTGCGTGGTCAGCGTGCGCTCGACCCGCTCGAACTCGTCCCAGCGCTTGAGCCAGTCCCCGTAGGGCGACTCCAGGCCCGCGTCGAGCATCGCGTGGTGCAGCGCCTCGGTGCGCGGGCGGTTGAAGCCCTGGTTGTAGTAGAGCTTCTGCGGCTGGAAGACCGGGCCGAACTCGCTCTCGGGGTACTTCTCGGGGTCCGCCGCGCCGTCGAACGCCACCATCGTGATCTTGTGGGTCATGATGTGGTCGGGGTGCGGGTACCCGCCGTTCTCGTCGTAGGTCGTGATGACCTGCGGACGGAAGGAACGGATCTGCCGGACCAGCTCGCCGGCCGCCTTGTCCACGTCCTCCAGGGCGAAGCAGCCCTCAGGCAGCGGCGGCAGCGGGTCGCCCTCGGGCAGGCCGGAGTCGACGAAGCCGAGCCAGTCCTGCTTGACGCCGAGGATCTCGCGGGCCTTGTCCATCTCCTTCCTGCGCACCTCGTGGATGTTCGCCTGGATGTAGGCGTCACCCTGGAGCTTCGGGTTGAGGATGTCGCCGCGCTCCCCGCCCGTGCAGGTCACGACATGCACGTCCACCCCTTCGGCCACGTACTTGGCCATGGTGGCCGCGCCCTTGCTCGACTCGTCGTCGGGGTGGGCGTGTACGGCCATCAGTCGCAGCTGCTCAGTCAAGACTTCGATCCTCAAGGTATTGGGCGCCCTCGTGATTCCGGCGCATCAGGCGGCTTCTATAGTGACGGAACCGGGGGGCGGAAAATTCCGGCATCCCCTGTTCCTGGAGGACGATCATGGCGGCGGCGGGCTCGAAGCTCCCTGAGGGACCACCCGAGGGGCTTCCCGGCGGGCTTCCCGAAGGGCGGTACGGCCGCTCGCGCACGGCCGACGAAGCCGCCGACCGCAAGCTGAAGATCGTCGGCTCGGTGCTCGGCGTGGTGCTGCTCGGCGTCGTCGGCTGGTTCGGCTACGACTACGTCAACGGCGCGAAGCTCAGCGGCGAGGTCATCAAGTTCGACGTCGTCTCGGACCACGCGGTCGAGGCCCATCTGGAGGTCCGCAAGGACTCCGACGCGAAGGGCTACTGCACCCTGCGCTCGCAGGCCGAGTCCGGCGACGAGGTGGGCCGCAAGGACTTCCGCTTCGACGACCGCACGGACCGCGTCGACCGCGTCGTCACCCTCCGTACGACGAAGAAGGCCACCAGCGTCGAGCTGCTGGGCTGCCACTCCGACTGACATCCGTCTGACATCGCGCGGCTTTACCGCGCTCACCTGCGTTGACGCAAATCTGACGGCTTATGTCCTCCCCCTTCGGCGCCTGAATTGTTAGGCTCGTGGTTTCGCCCACCCGAGAAGGAACATTCTTCTGGGTAGGGCGATGCTTTGTATTCCCAGTACCTACGAGGAGCACCTGTGACCCAGACCAGCGACAACGTCACCTGGCTGACCCAGGAGGCGTACGACAAGCTCAAGGAAGAGCTTGAGTACCTGTCTGGTCCCGCGCGCACCGAGATCGCGGCGAAGATCGCGGCAGCGCGTGAGGAGGGCGACCTGCGTGAGAACGGCGGGTACCACGCGGCCAAGGAGGAGCAGGGCAAGCAGGAGCTCCGCGTCCGCCAGCTGACCCAGCTCCTGGAGCACGCGCGGGTCGGCGAGGCCCCGGCCGACGACGGCGTGGTGGAGCCCGGCATGGTCGTCACCATCGCCTTCGACGGCGACGAGGACGACACGTTGACGTTCCTGCTCGCCTCCCGTGAGTACGCGAGCGCCGACATCGAGACGTACTCGCCGCAGTCCCCGCTGGGCACGGGCGTGAACGGCAAGCGGGTGGGCGACGACGCGCAGTACGAGCTGCCGAACGGCAAGTTCGCGTCGGTCAAGATCCTCGCGGCCAAGCCGTACGCCGCGGCCTGACCCCGGCTTCTCGGACCTGACAGGGCCCCGGCGCTTACTGCGCCGGGGCCTTTGCCTACTGTCCTGCCGTCCCCGGCGCGGGCGCGATCCCGGTCGGGCAGGCGCGGCCCCAGTTGGTCTCGGACGGTGCGTCGAGCGTCGCGCCCGTCCCGCCGATGCCGCAGTATCCGTCGGGGTTCTTGTCCAGGTACTGCTGGTGGTACGCCTCGGCGGGCCAGAACGTGCGGCCGGCCGCCGGGAGCACCGTCGTCGTGATCGTGCCGTAGTCGGCTGCCGTCAGGACCTGCTGGTACGCCGCCAGGGACGCCTTCGCCGTCTCCTCCTGCTCGGGAGAGTGCGTGTAGATCGCCGAGCGGTACTGCGTACCGACGTCGTTGCCCTGGCGGAAGCCCTGCGTGGGGTTGTGCGACTCCCAGAACAGCTTCAGGAGCTCGGCGTACGTGACCGTGGCCGGGTCGAAGACGACACGGACCGCTTCCGTGTGGCCGGTCAGACCGGAGCACACCTCTTCGTAGGAGGGGTTCTCCGTGAAACCGCCCTGGTAGCCGACGTACGTCGTCCAGACGCCGTCGGTCTGCCAGAACTTGCGCTCCGCGCCCCAGAAGCAGCCGAGCCCGAAGTCCGCCACCTCCAGACCGTCGGGGTAGGGACCGAGGAGCGGGTTGCCGAGGACCGTGTGGCGCGAGGGGACCTCGAATTCCGGGGTCGCCCGGCCCTTGAGGGCCTGCTCGGCGGTGGGGAGCTCGGGCGTGCGGCCGAAGATCATGCGGTCTCTCCTCGTGCGTGACAGGGGTCTACCCCGTCAACGTACGGAGACGACGGCGCATTCCGGTCAGTGCGGGAGCGTCGCCGGGCTGCCGCCGTTCGCCTCGTACCCCGCGACCGCCAGCGCGCGGTACACCGCGTAGTCCGAAGCGGGGTCCTCGGAGAGCGTCCACGGCAGCGCGCCCACGTGGCCGTCCACGTGCACCAGCTGGTTCATCGCCTCCGACCAGCGCTGACAGCGCACCAGGAAGAAGACCAGGAGGTGCCGGACGTGCGCCAGCATCGGGTCGTCCGCGCGCGCGGAGTGCACCGCGAACAGCGCACCCTCGACGGCCTTGGTGACGACCTCGCTCTCGTAGAACCCGCGCACCAGGTTGACCTCGGGCAGGTGCTCGTACACCGCGAAGAGAGGCAGCGCCGCGAGCAGGGAGCCGCGGGGCGCGCGGGCGGCCGCGGCCTCCGCGAAGCCGTACGCCAGGTCCCTGGAGCCGTGCCACTTCTCGCACCAGTAGTGCAGCGCCGCGAGGTGCGCGCCCATGTGGGCGGGCGCGCGGTCCAGGATCTTCAGCCACAGCTGCTCGAACTCCTCGCGGGAGTACGCGAGTCCGCGCGCGATGGAGAGCTCGATGATGTACGGAACGGGGTCGCCGGGAGAGAGCAGCGCCGCCTGCGCGCACGCGTCCTTCGCCTCCTCCAGGATGATCCGGAACTCGTCCGTCCCCTGCTCCGCCGTGCGCCACGCCTGCTGCACGAGGAACTCCGCGTGCACCGCCGCGCCGCCCGCGTCCTTGGGCGTCTCGGCACGCCACACCCGCAGCCACTGCCCGCCCGGGCTGTCGCTGACGCCGCCGGGCCGCCGCTGCAGCTCCAGCGAGGCCGCGCCCGCGAAGGCCTGCACGCGCTGCCAGCGCCGCTCGCCGTGCGTCTCGGTGCCGGCCAGCAGCTGCGAGGCGGCCTTCCACTCCTGCGTGCGCTGCACCAGGTCGAGCACTTCGAGGAGATCCGCGTCCGGCCCCGGCATGCGGATGTCCAGCTCCTCCTGCCGGAGGAAGCCGTAATCAGCCGGGTCCGCGGCGTCCGGCGAACCGGGTGCCACCTGCCGGATTCCGCCGCGCCTGCGCAGCAGTACGGGCCCCAGGACCGCACCGATCATGATCACCGCGAACAGGAACCAGAGAATCTCCATGGGACAAGCGAACCAGACGCGTCGGACAATTGGCCAACCTGCCGGGACGTACCCGGACCGACCCGGCGGAAGGGTCCGTGCGCGCACTACGCTCAGGCCGCATGAGTGACTCGCACAGCACGCAGAGCTTCGAGACCGTGGCCATCCACGCGGGCAACACCGCCGACCCGCTCACCGGCGCCGTCGTCCCGCCCATTTACCAGGTCTCCACCTACAAGCAGGACGGCGTCGGCGGGCTGCGCGGCGGCTACGAGTACAGCCGCAGCGCCAACCCGACCAGGACCGCCCTCGAAGAGAACCTGGCCGCACTGGAGGGCGGCCGCCGTGGACTCGCCTTCGCGTCGGGGCTCGCCGCCGAGGACTGCCTTCTCCGTACGCTGCTCAGCCCCGGTGACCACGTCGTCATCCCCAACGACGCGTACGGCGGCACCTTCCGGCTCTTCGCCAAGGTCGTCTCGCGGTGGGGCGTGGAGTGGTCCGTCGCCGACACCTCCGACCCGGAGGCCGTGCGCGCCGCGCTGACCGACCGCACCAAGGCGATCTGGGTGGAGACCCCCTCCAACCCGCTGCTCGGCATCACCGACATCGCCGCGGTCGCGCAGATCGCCCGCGAGGCCGGCGTGCGGCTCGTCGTCGACAACACCTTCGCGAGCCCCTACCTCCAGCAGCCGCTCGCGCTCGGCGCGGACGTCGTCGTGCACTCCATGACGAAGTACATGGGCGGTCACTCGGACGTCGTCGGCGGCGCGCTGGTCGTCGACGACGCGGAGCTCGGCGAGGAGCTGGCGTACCACCAGAACGCGATGGGCGCCGTCGCCGGGCCCTTCGACGCCTGGCTGGTGCTGCGCGGCATCAAGACGCTCGCGGTGCGCATGGACCGGCACAGCGAGAACGCCACCAAGGTCACCGAGATGCTGACCCGGCACGCGCGCGTGAGCAGCGTTCTCTACCCGGGCCTTCCCGAGCACCCCGGTCACGAGGTCGCCGCCAAGCAGATGCGGTCCTTCGGCGGCATGGTGTCGTTCCGCGTCGAGGGCGGCGAGGCGGCGGCCGTCGAGGTCTGCAACCGGGCCGAGCTGTTCACTCTGGGCGAGTCCCTGGGCGGCGTCGAGTCCCTGATCGAGCACCCGGGCCGGATGACGCACGCCTCCGTGGTGGGCTCCGCCCTGGAGGTCCCCGGCGACCTCGTGCGGCTCTCCGTGGGCATCGAGTCGGCGGACGACCTCGTCGCCGACCTCCAGCAGGCGCTGGGCTAGCCGCCAGGAGCCGTCACCAGCGGGTCAGGGGTGGGGTCGTGTCCGTCGGCGGCTCCACCCACGGCCGGGCCACGGACGCCCACACGACGAACGCCACCGCGGCGACGAACAGCAGCGTCCACAAGGCCCGCCGCACCGCCGTACGGCGCCGCAGCGCCCGGCTGCCGCGCCGTACCGCGTCGTCGAGGAGTTCGGGCGGCACGACGGGCGTCGCGCCCTCCAGGAGGCGCCGGATCGCCTCCTCCTTGCGCTCGTACTGGCTCATGACGGCGCCGCCCCGCTCAGCGCCCTGGTCGGCGCGGGCCCGCGCGGCGGATGCAGCACCGTCGCGATCGCGCGGGCACAGATCACCCGGACCCGCTCGGCGGGCAGCCCGAGGAGCGCCGCTGTCTGCTCCTCCGCCACACCCTCGTACATGCGCAGGACGAGAATCAGCCGCTCCTGGGGGCTCAGCCGGCCCAGGACACCGCCGTGGCCGCGGTGTCGGCGCCAGGCCGCACGTCCGAAGCGCAGGGCGACCTGCTGGCGGGTGCGGTCGTACGGATCCTCGCCGCGCAGCCGGTCCCACGACGCGTACGTGTGCGCGAGCGCCGCGGTCAGCAGCGCACGCGCGCGTGGGTTGTCGTCGGGGGGCTCTGCGGTGAGCAGCGTCGCGGCATGCAGGAGCCGCCCTGCCGCGCCCGCGACGAACGCCTCGAACTCCCGGGCACGGCGGGCGCTCTGGAGCGCCTGCCGTTCTCGCACCGCGCCTCCCGGCCGGAAGGAAGGGGGATCCCGGTCTCATATGAGGCCAGAGGCAGGGCCGGGGTCAAGACTCCGGAGTGGCCGAAACCTCTCCTCCGGGTGCCGTGTGTGACGTCTGGCGCGCGGAGAGGGCGGAATTGAAGCGTGTGAGGAGCGCACAGAAGCTCTCGCGCTCCGCCGGGTCCCAGTCCTGCGTCAGCTCGGCCATCAGCTCGCGCCGCGAGGAGCGGACCTCGTCGAGTCGGGCCTGGCCGCGCGGCGACAGCTGGAGCACCACGGCACGCCCGTCCTCGGGGTGCGAGGTGCGCTTGACGAGGCCGGTGTCGACGAGCGGCGCGACCTGCCGGGTCACCGTCGAGGAGTCGATGCCCATGCTCGCCGCGAGCGCCTTGACGCCCATCGGCCCCTCCTTGTCGAGGCGGTTGAGCAGCAGATACGCGGCGCGGTCCATGGAGTTGCGGACCTGGCCGACGCCGCCGAGACGGGTCTGCTCCGCGCGGCGGGCGAAGACCGCCACCTGGTGTTGCAGGCTGTCCAGGAGGGCGGGATCGCTGGCGGTCGTCATGTCCGGAGTTGTGGGCATGGCCGGGGGCTCACTTCATGCGAGGGCGATGGGTTGGGGGCCAGGGTACGCGGCCGCGGCGCGTACCGTACCTGCGCTGCGCAAACCCACGCGATAACGGTCTCGTTCCTTGGTCATCCCAGGAGGACTCGGGCGTCGGCTGCAAGACTTGCCGTCATGAGCTACCGCACGCCGCACTCCTTGCCGAAGTCCCTCGCCACGGTGACCCTCGACGACGTGCGCGGCGCGCAGAAGATGCTCTCCGGAGTGGCCCGGATGACGGCGATGGAGGGCAGCAGGTACCTGTCCGGCCTGGTCGGGGCCCCTGTGCACCTCAAGTGCGAGAACCTGCAGCGGACGGGTTCGTTCAAGCTGCGCGGCGCGTACGTACGGATCGCGGGTCTGCTCCCCGAGGAGCGCGCCGCCGGAGTGGTCGCCGCCAGCGCGGGCAACCACGCCCAGGGCGTGGCGCTGGCCTCCTCGCTCCTCGGCGTGCGCTCCACGGTGTTCATGCCCGCCGGTGCGCCACTGCCCAAGGTGGCGGCGACGCGTGACTACGGAGCGGAGGTGCGACTGCACGGGCAGGTGGTGGACGAGACGCTGGCCGCCGCGCAGGAGTACGCGTACCGGACGGGCGCGGTCTTCATCCACCCCTTCGATCACGCCGACATCATCGCGGGGCAGGGCACGGTCGGCCTGGAGATCCTGGAGCAGTGCCCGGAGGTGCGCACCCTCGTCGTGGGCATCGGGGGCGGCGGGCTCGTGGCGGGCATCGCGGTCGCGGTGAAGGCGCTGCGCCCGGACGTGAAGGTGGTCGGCGTGCAGGCGGCCGGGGCCGCGGCCTATCCGCCCTCGCTCGCCGCGGGCCACCCGGTGTCGATCAAGAACCCGGCGACGATGGCCGACGGCATCAAGGTGGGCCGCCCCGGCGACGTACCGTTTCAGCTGGTCGAGGACCTCGTCGACGACGTCGTCACGGTCTCCGAGGACGCGCTCTCCAGTGCCCTGCTGCTCTGCCTGGAGCGGGCCAAGATGGTCGTCGAGCCGGCCGGCGCCAGCCCGGTCGCGGCCCTGATGAGCGATCCCGGGGCGTTCGAGGGCCCGGTGGTGGCGCTGCTCTCGGGCGGCAACGTGGACCCGCTCCTGATGCAGCGGATCCTGCGCCACGGCATGGCGGCGGCGGGCCGCTACCTCTCGCTGCGGCTGCGCCTCACCGACCGGCCGGGCGCCCTGGCCACGCTCCTCGGCGTCCTGTCGGAGGTGGACGCGAACGTCCTCGACGTGAGCCACGTGCGCACGGACCCCCGGCTCGGGCTCACCGAGGCCGAGGTGGAGCTGCAGCTGGAGACGAAGGGCCCGGAGCACTGCGTCGAGGTGGGCGCGGCGCTGCGGGCGGCGGGTTACACGGTCATCGACTGAGGCGGCGCTGTCGCGCGAGGACTTTGGAAAAACAGCTGAGCGAACGCGATGTATCGCGTTATGGTGTGCTCCTCGTCACCTGTCGCCGGGCGTCGGAAGTCCGGCAAAACTAAGCTTTTGCGCAGGAAATCCACCAGAAGCACCGGAATTTCACCGGAGCGATCCACACCAGGGGAGAACCCACATGCCAGGCGCCATCTACGCCGAAGGTCTGGTGAAGACCTTCGGCGACGTACGGGCTCTGGACGGCGTCGATCTGGATGTCCCGGAAGGTACCGTGCTCGGCCTGCTCGGGCCGAACGGCGCGGGGAAGACCACGGCGGTCCGCTGCCTGACGACGCTGCTCACGCCCGACAGCGGCAAGGCCGTCGTCGCGGGCATCGACGTACTGAAGCACCCCAACGAGGTCCGGCGCTCCATCGGACTCTCCGGCCAGTTCGCGGCCGTGGACGAGTACCTGACGGGGCGTGAGAACCTCCAGATGGTCGGCCAGCTCTACCAGATGCGGGCCAAGGAGGCGAAGGTCAGAGCGGCCGAACTGCTCGACCGGTTCAACCTCGCCGACGCGGCCGACCGCCCCTCCAAGACGTACTCCGGAGGCATGCGCCGCCGTCTCGACCTCGCCGCGGCGCTCGTCGTGTCGCCCCCCGTGATGTTCATGGACGAGCCGACCACCGGCCTGGACCCGCGCAACCGCCAGCAACTGTGGGAGGTCATCCAGGAGTTGGTCGCGGGCGGCACGACACTGCTCCTCACCACGCAGTACCTCGAAGAGGCCGACCACCTCGCGCACGACATCTGCGTCGTCGACCACGGCCGCGTCATCGCCCGCGGCACCTCCGACCAGCTCAAGGCCCAGACCGGCGGCGAGCGCGTCGAGGTCGTGGTGCACGAGCGCGAGCACATCGCCACCGCCTCCGAGGTCCTGCGCGGCTTCGGCAAGGGCGAGGTCGCCGTCGCCGAGCACACCCGCAAGCTGACCGTCCCCGTCACCGGCGGCGCGAAGCTGCTCGCCGAGGTCATCCGCGAACTGGACGCCCGCGGCATAGAGATCGACGACATCGGCCTGCGCCGCCCGACCCTCGACGACGTCTTCATCTCCCTCACCGGACACGCCGCCGAGGTCGCGGACGAGACCAAGGGAGACGGCGCCGACGCCAAGTCCAAGCGCAAGAAGGAGGCCGACAAGTGAGCACCGCAACCGAAGCGAGGCAGTCCCTGGCGCCCCGGCCCACGGGCGGCGTGGGTCAGTCCGTGCGGGACTCCCTGGTCATCGCCCGCAGGAACCTGATCCGGATGTCCCGCATCCCCGAGATGGTCCTGTTCGGGGTCATCCAGCCGGTGATGTTCGTGGTCCTGTTCACGTACGTCTTCGGCGGGTCCATGAAGATCGGCAACAGCACCGATCCCGATGTCTACAAAGACTTCCTGATGGCGGGCATCTTCGCGCAGACCGTCACCTTCGCCACGGCGGGCTCGGCGGCGGGCATCGCCGACGACATGCAGAAGGGTCTGGTCGATCGCTTCCGCTCGCTGCCGATGGCGCGCGGCGCGGTCCTCACCGGACGCACGGTCGCCGACCTCGTCCAGACGGCGATCACCCTCGTGGTCCTCGCGGTCGTGGCGCTCCTCGTCGGCTGGCGGACGGGCTCGGCGGAACCGACCAACGCGGGCAGGATCCTGGCGGGCTTCGGACTCCTGCTCCTGCTCGGGTACGCGTTCACGTGGATCGGCGCGCTCATCGGCCTCTCCGTCCGCACGCCCGAAGCGGCCACGTCGGGAGGCATCATCTGGCTCTTCCCCGTCACCTTCATCTCGAACGCGTTCGTGGACTCCAGCCAGATGACCCCGTGGCTGCGGCACGTCGCCGACTGGAACCCCTTCAGCGCCATCGTCCAGGCCTGCCGCCAGCTCTTCGGCAACCCAGGGGTCTCACCGTCCAACGCCTGGCCCATGCAGCACCCGGTCTGGGCCTCGCTGCTCTACTCCATCCTGATCGTCCTGATCTTCCGCACGCTGGCGGTCCGCAAGTACCGCTCGGCGCACGGCTGAGCGGCGAGCACGCACGAAGCACGAGAGCCCCTGTCCCGCGGCGCGGGGACGGGGGCGGTCGTGACGTCAGGTGTCGCTCCATTGCGGGGCATCCGCTCCCCATATGCCCGGCGGACGGTCCCAGTTCGCCGGGCCTCCGTCGTACGACACCGGCGGCAGCGCGTGCCGCAGGCGGCCCATGGGACTGTCGGTCTCGGTCAGCCAGTGTTCGGCGTCGAAGGGCTCGTCCTCGCCCGGCGCGGGCGCCAGGTCGTTGATCAGCCAGTGCGCGGTCCGCGCCAGCGCCAGGCGGACCAGCCGGGTGCCGCCCGTACCGTGCTGCTCGGTGAGCGCGCGAAGGACACCGGCCGCGAGCAGATACCCGGTGCCGTGGTCGAGTGCCTGAGCGGGCAGAGTTCCGGGCGCGTCCGGCGAGCCCTCCAGCTCGGCGACGCCGGTGGCCACCTGGACCAGGCTGTCGAAGCCGCGCCGCTCGCGCCACGGCCCGTAGCGGCCCCACGCGGAGAGCTGGGCGATCACGAGACCCGGATGGCGCTCGGCGAGCTCCTCGGGCGTCAGACCGAACCGTTCCAGCGCGCCCGGCCGGTAACCGGTGACCACCACGTCCGCCGCATCGAGCAGTCCCTCGAAGAGCCTGCGGTCGGCGGCCTGCCGCAGGTCCAGGGTGGTCGAGCGCTTCCCCATCCCCGTGTCGTTGTGGGCCTCCTGACTCTCCGGCAGCTGAGGGGCGTCGATCCGCAGTACGTCGGCACCGAGCAACGCGAGCGTCCGGGTGGCGACCGGCCCGGCCAGCACCCGGGTCAGATCCAGGACGCGCAGCCCCGCACAAGGCAGTGCGGCACGGCCCGGCACTCGAACCGGGGCATCATCGATGCGCGCCGTCGTCAGCAGCGGCTGCCCCGCGACCACGAGCCCCTGCTCACTCCTGGCCCAGGCCTCGGGGCCGCGTGCCGCGACGGCCAGGCCGCCCGCCGCGTACACGGTCTCCTCCACCTCTGACGCCGTGCGCCCGGCGATCGCCCGGGCCACCGCGTCCACCGCCTCCTCGCCGGCGCACTCCGGCACCCCGAGGGCGGCGAGCAACCGCGCCCGGTGGTGCGGGTAGTTGGCGTGCGTGCGGACCCATCCGTCGGTCGCCCGCCAGAACCGTGACAGCGGGGCGAAGGTCGACCACGCCCGCCCGTCGACCCGTACCAACCGGTCGCTGACGAACGCCGTCGCGACCGCCTCGTCATCGACCCGCACACGGGGCACGGGGCGCCCCGTGCGTACGGAAGTGAGCTCGGCGGCCGCGAGCGAGCACACCGCGACGGTGGCCCGAGCCAGCTCCATGACGGGCAGCCGCGCCGGAAGCCCTCCGGACGAGCCGCCGTAGGACACCCGGCCGAGCAGCGAAGCGTCGGCACTCAGTGCCGCCCAGGCCTGCGAGGTGCCCGAGCCGATGGAAGTGTCCATGCCCCCCACTGTGGCACCGAGTGCCACTGCGGGGAACCCCTCCCCGCCCCTCTGCCCTCAGCGAATCTGCCACGGGCCGAGATTTCTGACAGGGGGCGTCGGTGCGGGCAACAGTGAAGGCGGAGCGGGGCGTTGGGCTTCGCTTCGAGGGACCTGGGAGGCGTCATGGGAGTGCGGGACAGGGAGCGGGACATGCGGGGCGAGGAGGGGGAGACCGCGCCGTCGCGGTTCGACGATCACCTCGCCGCGCAACTGCTCAACCAGCGGATCGTGTTCCTCGGGACGCAGGTCGACGAGGTGTCCGCCAACCGCGTGTGCGCGCAGATGCTGTTGCTGTCGGCGGAGGATCCGAAGACCGACATCAGTCTGTACATCAACAGCCCGGGCGGGTCCGTCACCGCCGGGCTCGCCATCTACGACACCATGCGGCTCATCCCGAACGACGTGGCGACCCTCGCCATGGGATTCGCCGCCAGCATGGGGCAGTTCCTGCTCAGCGTCGGCACCGCGGGCAAGCGGTTCGCGCTGCCCAACGCGCGGATCATGATGCACCAGCCCTCCGCCGGCATCGGCGGCACCACCGCGGACATCGCCATCCAGGCCGAGAACCTGGAGTTCACGAAGCGGACCATCGAGCGGCTCACCGCCGAGCACACCGGGCAGAGCGAGGAGACGATCTCGCGGGACGGCGACCGCGACCGGTGGTTCACCGCCGAGCAGGCCAAGGAGTACGGGATGGTCGACCACGTGGTCGCCTCCCTGGACGACGTGCGGCCCGCGGGGTCGAAGCGCCGTATCGGGCTCGGGATCTGAGGGAGAGGGAGGAAGACAGTGAGTCAGTACACGATTCCCACCGTCGTCGAGCGCACCCCGCAAGGTGGCGAGCGCGCCTACGACGTCTACAGCCGGCTGCTCTCCGAGCGGATCATCTTCCTCGGGACGGAGATCGACGACGGCGTCGCCAACGTCGTCATCGCGCAGCTCCTGCATCTGGAGTCGTCCGCGCCGGAGCGCGAGGTCTCCATCTACATCAACTCGCCCGGCGGATCCTTCACTTCGCTCATGGCCATCTACGACACGATGAGCTTCATCACCACACCGATCTCGACGTTCTGCGTCGGCCAAGCCGCGTCGACGGCCGCCGTGCTGCTCGCCGGCGGCGACCCGGGACGGCGGCTCGTGCTGGACCACGCGCGCGTGCTGCTCGGGCAGCCCGCGAGCCGCGGCCAGCAGGGAACCGTGTCCGACCTCAGCCTCCAGGCCAAGGAGATGCTCCGGATCCGGTCGCAGGTGGAGGAGGTGCTCGCCCACCACACGCACCACGACATCGCGACGCTCCGCGCCGACATGGACCGCGACAAGGTCTTCACCGCGCAGGAGGCGGTGGCGTACGGGCTCGCGGACCAGGTGCTCAGCAGGCGGGCCCTGCCGGCCGCGGCCTGATCAGGCGGCCAGGCGGACCTCGCCCTGGTACGACGCCCTGGCCGGCCTCGCGCGGGGAAGGCCGGCCAGCCGCGTCTGGGCCAGGGAGAGCAGATCGGGCAGGCCGAGGCCCAGCGCGTGGGCGGCGGCCGCGAGGACCTCGGACGAGGCCTCCTTGCGGCCGCGCTCCAGCTCGGAGAGGTAGGGCATGGAGATCCGGGCGGCCTCCGCCACGTCCTTGAGCGTGCGCTCCTGCGCGAGGCGCTCACCGCGCAGGACGTCGCCGACGACGTCGCGCCAGAGGGGTTCCTTCTCCCCCGCGGGCCGGGCAGGGGTCGGCGCCGCCTTGACCGGGCGCAGAGGGATGACGCGGGCTTCGTTCGCCTTCGGGCGCTCTTGGCTGCTCACTCGCTCAGCGTAGGAGCGATACGGCCGTCGGCGCAGCGTGGCGGGTTCCGCCTCCCGCGAAATCGGACCGTACGGCAGCAGGCCGTCACTTCTGCGGCGAACCCACGGCCGACGCGTCCCTGCCCCAGCTCGCGAGCAGCCGCAGGCCCTGTGCCGACGCCGAGTCCGGCTCCGCGTGGTACATCATCAGGGACTGGTCGCAGTCGTCGGGCAGCCGCAGCGTCTCGAAGGACAGCGTCAGTTCGCCCACCAGCGGATGGTGCAGGCGCTTGACGCCGTGCCCCTTCTCGCGGACGTCGTGCGTGGCCCACAGACCCCTGAACTCCTCGCTCTTCACGGAGAGTTCGCCGACGAGGGAGGAGAGCTCGGGGTCGTTGGGATAGCAGCCCGCGTCCATGCGCAGGTAGCTGACGATGTCCGACGCCTTCTGCTCCCAGTCCACGAAGAGGTCGCGCGAGCGCGGGTCGAGGAAGCAGACGCGCGCCCAGTTCCGGTCGGCCGGCGCGAGCTCGCCCCAGTCACCGAAGAGCGCCGCGGCGAGCGCGTTCCAGCCGAGGATGTCCGTGCGGCGGCCCACCACGTACGCGGGCACGGACTGGACGGAGTCGAGGAGCTGCTGCAGCGCGGGCCGCATGTGCTGCTGGCGCACCGCCCGCTTCTTCTTGAGCGTCTTCGGCTTCGCGAGCCGCGTCAGGTGGGCGTGCTCGGCGTCGGTCAGGCGCAGGGCGCGCGCGATGGCGTCGAGCACCTCGCCGGAGACGTTGCGGCCGTTGCCCTGTTCGAGCCGGGTGTAGTACGCGACGGAGACCCCGGCGAGCTGGGCGAGCTCCTCGCGGCGCAGGCCGGGCACCCTGCGGTGCCGTCCGAAGTTCGGCAGGCCGACGTCCTGGGGCTGCAGCCGCGCCCTGCGGGTGCGCAGGAATTCGCTCAGCTCCGCCCGACTGTCGAGGAGCGCGGGGTTCTCGTCCATGCTGTCCAGTATCCAGGGTCGCCGTCCGGTATCCAGGGGCGTACGCCCGGGAGCCTGTCCCCGCCAGTGGTAGGCACAGTGGTCGTAGGCAGAACGGGTGTCTGGGTGGCACCGCAGGTCAGTGGCAGCCTCGATGACATGACTGAGCAGATCACCACCGTTTCCGCCTACGCCGCTCCCGCCCCCGAGGCGCCCCTGGAGCGGACCACCGTGCCGCGCCGCGCCGTCGGCGAGTTCGACGTCCTGATCGACATCAAGTACGCCGGTATCTGCCACTCGGACATCCACCAGGCCCGCGACGGCTGGGGCGAGGGCATCTACCCGATGGTGCCCGGCCACGAGATCGCCGGTGTCGTCGCCGAGGTCGGCCCCGGTGTCACCAAGTTCACCGTGGGTGACCGCGTCGGCGTCGGCTGCATGGTCGACTCCTGCCGCGAGTGCGAGAACTGCAAGGCGGGCCTGGAGCAGTACTGCGCCCAGGGCAACGTCCAGACGTACAACGGGATCGGCAAGGACGGCGAGCCGACCTACGGCGGCTACTCCACGCACATCGTCGTCGACGAGGCGTACACCCTCCGCATCCCCGACGGGCTCTCGCTCGACGTGGCCGCGCCGCTGCTCTGCGCCGGCATCACCACGTACTCCCCGCTCGCCCACTGGCACGCGGGCCCCGGCAAGAAGGTCGCCATCGTCGGCCTCGGCGGTCTCGGCCACATGGCCGTCAAGATCGCGCACGCCATGGGCGCCGAGGTCACCGTCCTCTCCCAGACCCTGCGCAAGAAGGACGACGGCCTGAAGCTGGGCGCCGACCACTACTACGCGACCAGCGACGACGCCACGTTCGAGCAGCTCGCGGGCTCCTTCGACCTGATCCTCTCGACGGTCTCCGCGCCGCTCCCCCTGGACAAGTACCTGGGTCTGCTGCGCACGGACGGCGCCTTCGTGAACGTCGGCGCGCCCGAGGAGCCGGTCTCCCTCAACCTGTTCTCCGTGATCGGGGGCCGCAAGACCCTCGCGGGCTCCGGCATCGGCGGCATCCAGGAGACGCAGGAGATGCTGGACTTCTGCGCGGTGCACGGGCTCGGTGCGGAGATCGAGCTGATCCGCGCCGACCAGATCAACGAGGCGTACGAGCGGGTCCTCGCCAGCGACGTGCGCTACCGCTTCGTGATCGACACCGCGACGATCTGACGCGTCCGCGCGGCCTGGTCCTAGGCCCTGCGGCGCACCACGGCGGGCCCGGCGACCGATGTGTCGCCGGGCCCGCCGGTCCTACGGTGGTTCCCGGACCGGACAACGGCACGGACAACGGCAGGACCGGCGGACCGGGAGGTCACACGATGTCGATCGAACTCAACCACACCATCGTCGCGGCACGGGACAAGAAGGCGTCCGCCCAGTTCCTCGCGGACATCCTCGGCCTGGAGGTGGGCCCCGAGTACGGCCCCTTCGTCCCGGTGGCGATCCCCAACGGCGTGACCCTCGACTACTACGAGCGCGACGGCGGCCCGTTCGTGCCCCAGCACTACGCCTTCCTCGTCTCCGAGGACGAGTTCGACGAGATCTTCGGCCGCATCAAGAGCCGCGGTCTCACGTACTGGGCGGACCCGTACCACCGGCGCGTCAACGAGACCAACACGAACGACGGCGGCCGCGGCGTCTACTGGGACGACCCGGACGGCCACAGCCTGGAGATCATCACGCGGCCCTACGGCTCCGAGGGCTGAGCGGGCACCGCGCCCCAGTCCCACAGGGCTTGCAGGACCGGGCCCAGCGCACGGCCGCGCGGGGTGAGCCCGTACGTCACCGTGGTGGGCCAGCCCGGGGTGCGGGTCCGGTGGACCGCACCGGCGGCGACCAGCTGCGCGAGGCGCTCGGTCAGGGTCTTGTCGGACAACTGCGGCAGCGCCGAGGCGAGTTCACCGTACGCGGCCGTGTCGCGGCGCAGCAGTTCGCGGACGACGAGCGTGGTCCAGCGGCCGCGCAGCGCGGCGAGCGTGATCTCCACGGGGCAGTCGGGGCTCGGGGCGGTGACCTCCGCCGACGCGTCATCCGGCAGCCCGGGGCGTGCGGCGCTTACCGTTCGGTGAGTCACGAGAGGGCCTCCTACGGTTCAGCCATGACCGACAGCAGGAGTAACACGACGACGCCCGGCCTGCCCACACGGCCCGAGGACGTCCCCGCCGCGTTCGCCGCACGCTTCAACAGCGGCGACGCCGGGGCCGTGCGCGAGCTCTACGAGGAGCGGGCCGCCTTCGTGCCCGAATCGGGGGACGCCGTGCACGGCGATGCGGAGATCGCCGCGGCGAACGCCCCGTTCCTCGCCCTCGGCCTCCCGATCACCGTGCGCCCCCGGCACATCCACGTCGCCGGAGACATCGCGCTCCTGATCGTCGACTGGGAGATCGGCGCGGGCGAGGCGCGGTCCACGGCCACCGACGTAGTGCGGCGCGGCACCGACGGGTGCTGGCGATACGTGATCGACAGTCCCTTCGGTGCCGCGCCGGGGCAGGACTACTTCGCGTAGAACGCGTTGTAGATCGACAGCGTCGACTTGTTGCCCTTCTTGTCCGCGATCTTGGCGTGGAACGAGATCGCCTTGTTCTTCGCGGGGTTCTTCACGGAGATCTTGCCGCCCGTGACCGTGACCTTCTTCCAGGTCTGGCCGTAGTCGTAGGAGACGTACACGGCAAGGGACTTGAGGTTCGAGCCCGCGGCCGCGCCCTGGACCGTGACCGGTACGGACTGCTTCTCGTCCGCCTTCGCCCGGCTGTCCAGGCCGACCTTCGGGCTGAACCGCACCGTGGAGACCGGCAGCTTCGCCTCGTCGACCTTCTTGGAGCGGAAGCTGAAGCTCGCGTCGATGCGCGTGGAGGCCGCGCCCACCTTGACGCTGCGCTTCACGGACGTCGACAGCTTGTACGCGGCGTCGCCCGACGGAACCTTGAACGACTTCTGGCCGGTCAGCGGGTCCGTGTTCTCGCCGATCTGCGTGCCGTTGCGGGTCAGCGTCGTCTTGACCGACGTGTACAGCGAGTAGCCCGCGTGGGTCTGGCCGTCGGCGAAGACGGGCAGGTCGCCCACGATCTCGTTGCCGCGCCGGTAGACGCCGTACACGCCGCCGATGCGCGGCCCGAAGACGGCCGTGTTGAACGTCTTCTCGTAGGTCGCGCCCGGCTTGAAGGTCTGCGAGGCACCCAGCGTGTAGGCGGTCTCCAGGGTCGGCCAGCCGTCCGGGTCGTTCGGGTCGGGCGGGCCGTTCTGCTCGAACTCCAGGCCCCACTTGACCTTGTCGCCCGTGGAGACGTACAGCCTGCGCTCGGTCGGCAGCTTCGTCGGGACGGAGACGGACCAGCCGCCGTCGACGTCGGGCAGCTCGGCGGCAGCGCGCAGCGAGCCCGTCTTGCCGCTCGCGGCCGCGCCGAGCCCGACCTTGAGCGTGGCCAGGTCGGTCGCCTTGTAGTGCTTGGTGTAGCCGGTGGCGAGCTGCTTCACCTTGCCGCCGGAGGTGACGTTGTACTCGGTGTTGTCACCCTTGGTCCAGACGGCGGGCCACGACTGGCTGAGCGTGACGCCGGTCGGGGCGGCGCCGATGGCACCGGTGCGGAAGTTCTTGTACTCGTCCATCAGCCAGCCGAAGCCCGCGCTGAAGTCGGGCGTCTCGACCGTGTAGTCGGGTGCGGCGAGGACGCCCTTGAGGTCGGTCGCGGGCACGGTGACGTCGACCGGCTTCGCCGTCCGCGCGTCCACCGTCACCGTGGTGTTCTTGGTGACGTCGACCTTCGGCTGGGCGAGCCAGTCGATGCCCTTGGAGAGGTCCGCCAGGTCGACCGCGACGTTCGAGTCGAGGACGTAACTGCCCTTGGGGACGCGGAGCTTGACGGTGCCCGACGGGTCGTACGAGCTGCGGTCGGTGCCCCTGGCGCCGCCGGTGAGGCCGACGAACGAGTCCATGTAGTGCTTCGTCGGCTGTCCGTCACGCCCGAGGTGCTTCACGGTGACGTCGTACGACTCCACCTCGCGGTCGACCGCGGCCGCGGTGCGCACGGACTGGCCGCCGCCCTCCGCCACGACGAACGCGGAGTACGCGCCGTCGACCGTGCCTCCGAGCTTGGAGTCCGCCGTCAGGTCCACGGAGGCGGTGCCGCCCGCGGGGACGGTGACCTTCTTCGCGCCGAGGGTGAAGAAGCCGGCCGGGGCCGGGCGGCCCTTCGGGTCGGTCGCGGACACCGTCAGGTCGAGGGTGACCTCGTCCTTGCCGAGGTTCCGGTAGGTGACCTTCTTGGTGACGGGCTTGTCGTCGGTGTGCGGCCACTGCTGCGTGCCGAAGCTCACCGACGACGGGTCGGCGATGACGGTCTGCTTGATGGCCCTGTCGACGGCGATACGTCCCGAACCCTGCTGGAAGGCGGTGTAGTTGCCGCCCTTGGTGGAGCCGGCGAGCGCGCCCTTCAGCTCCGTGTACTTCCAGTCCGGGTGCTGCTGCTTGAGCAGGGCGGCGGCGCCCGCGGCGTGCGGGGTCGCCATCGACGTACCGGAGATCGTCAGGTAGCCCGGAGGGTTCTGGCCGACTTCCTTGTCGATGACGGAGTCGTCCGCGGCGGCGGCCGTGATGTCCACGCCGGGCGCGGTCACGTCGGGCTTGATCGCGCCGTCGCCGACCCGCGGGCCCTGGCTGGAGAAGTCCGCCAGCTTGTCGTTGTCGTCGACGGCGCCCACGGTGAGGGCGGCGTCCGCGCTGCCCGGGGAGCCGACCGAGCCGGGCTCGCCGTCGTTGCCCGCGGCGATCGCGAAGAGGATGCCCTTGTCCTTGGAGAGCTTGTCGACCTGCGCTTCGAGCGGGTCGATGCCGGGGGCGTCGGGGCCGCCGAGGCTCAGGTTGACGACGTCGGCGCCCTGCTCGGCCGCCCAGTCCATGCCGGCGAGGATGCCGGAGTCGTCGCCGTAGCCGTCGTCGTCGAGGACCTTGGCGTTGAGGAGCTTGGCGCCGGGTGCGACGCCCTTGAACTTCCCGCCGGACTTGGCGCCCGTGCCGGCCGCGATGGACGCGACGTGCGTGCCGTGGCCGTAGCGGTCCTTGGCGTCGGCGGAGTCCGTGAAGTTCTTCTCCGCGATCACCTGGTCCTTGAGGTCGTCGTGCCTGGTGTCGACGCCGGTGTCCAGGACGGCGATCTTGACGCCCTTGCCGTCGTACCCGGCGGCCCACGCCTTGTCGGCGCCGATCTGCTTGACGCTCTTGTCGAGGCTCGCCTTGCGGACGCCGTCGAACCAGACGTGGTCGATGCCGGACGCCGCGGTGCGGTCGGTGCCCTTGCCGCTGGTGAGCGCGGCCCACAGGTCGCCCGCGTCCTGCTTCGGCGTGCTGACCGCGTCGGCGTTCAGCGCCTTCAGGCTCCTGCGGACGGTGGTGTCTCCGGCGCCCCGGACGTCGGCCTTGGCTGCGGCCGCCGAGCCCTTGTAGCCGACGATGACCTTGAGGGCCTTCTTCTGTGCCGCACGGTTGCGCTTCTTGTTCAGCTCCGTGACGTCGAAAAGGCGCCGGTCGACGGTGCCGTCGGCGATCAGGCGCTGCGCGTCGGCGGGTATCAGCAGCGTGTGACCGCCGCTGTGCCGCACCTGTACGGGTATGTGTTCCCGGCCCTTGGCGCGGTCCAGGCCGACCACGCGTCCGTCGGCGTCGAGGACGGCACGGTCACCGGTGATCAGCGTGACGCGGTCCTTGGCCGCGCCATTGCCGAGCACGCCCCCCGCCGCTGCCGTCTGTCCTGCGGTGGCCGGGTCCGCGGCCGCGGGGCTGGTCATGCCCGCCGCGAGTGCCACGGCGACCGCCGCGGCGACACTGGCCCCGCACGCTCTCTTCACTTGTCTGTGCAAGTCTCCCCCTGGAGGTAAAGGGGCTACGGCCCCTCGGACGACGAAGTATGCCGAGGGGCGAACACGCGCTCAATAGCGGGACAGAAGTACAGAGTTGAGGCTGTCCGAATTTCATGACGCCTTAACGGCAATTGGCCTGATCCGGCCAATTCGGGAATACGGACCGTCGCCCTCTCGGTTTCCCCGTGCCGGAATGGACGCGGCCGTGTGAGTGCCGCGGCCGCGCGCTCGGGTGACGTACCCGGGCCCGCGGTTGCCGCCCGCCCCCGCAGTGGAACGACAAGCGCCATGATCCCGACGCCCTCTTCGCGCCCCCGCGGCTCGATCCGGCTGGCCTGCCTCTGCGCTGCCGCCCTCACCCTGTCCACGGCCGCAGCGGTGGCCGAACCCCACCCGTCGGACCCGCACCCGTCGGGCCCCCGCCCGTCCGCGAACGAGAAGGACGTCCTGCGGGAGCGCACCGTCGCCCTGGACGTCGCCGACTACCGGTGGCTGTGCGCGTCCGGCGGCTTCGGGCGGGCCGCCGAGCACGCCCTCGACCTCTTCCCCGGCGTGCGGATCACCCTCGTCCAGGACGGCCGCTCGGCGCACGAGGACACCGTCACGTGGTCCGGCCACGTCAAGGGCGCCCCGGACCAGCAGGCGGTGTTCTCGGCGACCCATGTGTGCGGCCCCGCGAAGGGCAGCCGGCCCGCCGTGGAGACCCGCCCCGTCCAGCGCAGGCCCGTCGTCGACGCCCTGGTCGACCTGGGCACCCGCACGTACCACCTCACCACCCTGCCCGGCGAGCGCCCGCGCCTGCGGATCACGGAGGAGGACCCCGGCGCGCGCCGCCGCCCCGCGGCCGACAACGGAGCCCTCGACGACCGCGCGGCCCGCGACCTGCACGACTCCCTCGCGCACCGCGCCCCGGCCGACCCGGCCGACCCCGTCGTCATCGACGTGCTCGCCGGATACACACCCCCCGCGGTGCGCCGGGTGGGCGGCGAGCAGGCGATGGCGGCCCGCATGGGCATGGCCGAGTCCTATATGAACCAGGCCCTCGCGGACAGCGACGTCGCGGCCCGGATCGACATCATCGACACGTACGACACCGGGTACACCGGCGACCAGACGGCCGCCGAGATGCTGGAGAAGCTCTCCGACCCGCAGGACCGCGAGCTGGGCGCGACCGCGCACCGCAAGCGCGAGGAGCTCGGCGTCGACCTGGTCACCGTCATCAACGACGTGCCCGTCGGCTCGTCGGGCCAGGCCAGCCTGCCCACGAAGGGCCAGTTCGACGACGAGCTGGCGTACTCGGCCGTGGACGTCCAGTCCCTCAGCGAGTGGTACAACCTCGGGCACGAGCTCGGCCACAACCTGGGCCTCTTCCACGATCGCGCGACCCTCGACCGGCAGGCGGGCCCCGAGGGCTACCGCGAGCTCCTCAACTCCCCAGGCGGCACCGGATGGATCACGCCGCGCCGTGACCACCACACCGTGATGGCGTACGCGAAGAGCTGCGGGCAGCCCTGCAAGCCCGTCAACCAGTACTCGAACACCGAGAACACCGTCGAGGGCCAGCCCCTGGGCGACGAGAACAACAACAACGCCGCGCTGGCCCGCAGGTCCGCCCCCGTCGTCGCGGGCTACCGCACGCTGAAGGCGACCCGCGCCCGGCACCGGCTCACGCTCGACGCGGCCCCGAACGGCACGGTCCGCCCCGCCGTCTACGGGCCCTACACCCCGGGGACCACGGTGGGCGTCACGGCGAAGCCCGCGGCCGGGTACCGCGTCAGCGCGTGGATCGTCGACGGCAGGCGCCACGCGATCACGGACGAGAACGTGACGATGACGATGGACCGCCCGTACAAGGTCAGCGCGGTCTTCACGCCGACCGGGGCGTGACAGCCGGACGTGGAAGCGGCCCGCACCCCTCACGGGGTGCGGGCCGCTTCCGTACGCGACAGCCGGGGCTCAGACCGCCGAGCCGGCCTTCCACTGCGCCCAGTCCATGTTCCAGCCGTTGAGGCCGTTGTCCGGGGCGATGGTCTTGTCGCCGGTGTTCCGGACGTCGACGACGTCACCGGTGATCGAGTTCTCGTAGAACCAGGAGCCCGGCGTGCTCTTGTCGCCCGCGCCCTTGGCGTCCTGGAGGCCGATGCAGCCGTGGCTGGTGTTGGCGCCGCCGAAGATGGACGGCGAGCCCCAGTAGTTGCCGTGGATGAACGTGCCGGAGTTCGACAGGCGCATGGCGTGCGGGACGTCCTTGATGTCGTACTCGCCCTTGCCGTCGCCGTCCTTGAAGCCGACGGTCGCGCCGTCCATCCGGGTCTCCTTGAACTTCTCGGAGATCACCATCTTGCCGTTGTACGTCTTGTTCTCGGGCGAGCCCGCGGAGATCGGGATGGTCTTGACGACCTTGCCGTCCCGCATCACCTTCATCTGCTTCGTCTTGGCGTCGACGACGGAGACCTGGTTGCGGCCGATCTTGAACTGGACGGTCTTCTGCTGCACGCCGTAGACCCCGTCGGCGCCCTCGACGCCGTCGAGGTTCAGCTTCAGGGTGACCGTGGAGTTGCCCTTCCAGTACTGCTCGGGCCGGAAGTCCAGGCGGTTCGCGCCGAACCAGTGGCCGGAGATCTCCTGTCCGCTGCTGGACGAGACCTTGACGGCGGACTGGACTTCCTTCTTGTTGGTGATCGCCTTGTCGAAGTTGATCGACACGGGCATGCCGACACCGACGGTCGAGCCGTCCTCGGGCGTGAAATTGCCGATGAAGCTGTTGGCCTTCGAGACCGTCGTGAACGCCGAGTTCTCGTGCGCCTTGCGGCCCTCGGAGTCCTTGGCGGTCGCCGAGATCTTGTACTTCGTGGCGCGCTCCAGCTGGACGCTGGGCTTCCAGCTCTTCTGGTCCGCGGATATCTTCCCGGCGACGGCGGTGCCGTCGTCGGACTTCATCGTCACGTCCGTGAGCGTTCCCTCGCTCACCGTGACGGCGGCCGCGCTGTTGATGCTTGCGTTGTCGGAGCCGTTCTTGGGGGCGATCTTGATCTGGGCCGCGGAGGTCTTCTTCGCCGCCGCCTCGTCGACCTGGTTCTGCGACTCCTTGCCGCCCGAGGCCTTGTCGCCGTCGTCGCTGCTGCACGCCGAGAGCACGAGCACGCCGCTCACCAGGGCGGACACGGCCGCGGCGCTCTTGCGCCCGCGTCCGAGCCCGCGACGCCTACTGTCCGTCATCACACGCATCTCCATAGTTGCCGAATCCCCAGAATCAACCCCGAGAGTCCCCCGTAATCCCGCATAACGTCCTGCCCGGTTCGTCCCGTTCCACTACCGCGAAGAGTGTGGGGAACACCACGTTCCCGGTACTGGAATTGTCTCTCGTCGCCCCTCGGGCGGACGAGGCGAACCGTGCGGGGGTGAGACGACGGAACCCCGGGCGGCGGTTGCTGCCCGGGGTTCCCGATTCCGCATTCTTCAATCCGGACTACAACTCGTCGTCCTCGTCATCATCCCCGTCCGGGTCCCAGTCCGGTGCGTCGGGGTCGTAGTCGACCGACTCACTGCTCCACGAAGCCTGGGTGAGTTCGGTGCCCGGCACCTGGCTGACCAGGTCGAAGGGGTCCACGAGGTAGGCGAGCGCCTCGGCGACGTCCTCCTGGACCGCGGTCTCGGCGTGCGCCCGCTCCTCGGCGGGCATCTGCTCGTCCTCGGCGATGTGACCGAGGGCGGCGCCGGTCAGCTTCTCCGCGTCGCCCACCTCCACGACCATTTCGACCCTGAGCCGTACAAACCGTGATGTCTCGTCTCCACTCATACGACGGAGGGTACGGCCCCCGGAGCTCGCGACTTTCCCGCGACCCGCACCTTTCATTAGCATCGCCCCACACGGCCAATTCGCCAGCGCCACAAGGGGGATCCGATTCCGTGTCCGCACGCCGATCACTGCTGACCACCGCCGCCGCCGGAGCCCTTCTGGGCGCCCTGTGCTTCGTCCCCTCCGCCAACGCGACGTCACCGGCGACGCACGAGGCCCCCCGCGGCGAGAGCTCCCCGTCGCAGCACGAGACCACCACCGAGGCCTCCGGCCACCTCGCGGATACGGGCTCCTTCGACACGACCCCGTACGTCGTCGGCGGCACCGCGTTCCTGGGCCTCGGCGCGGGCTTCGTGGTGTTCTCGGCCCGCAGAGAGCGCACGACCGGCGGCAAGGTCTCCTACTGAGCGGTCCGCAGATAGAGGGCCCGGGCACGGGCCGGATCCACGGTGCCGTGCGACGGCAGCAAGAACTCCACCTGCCACGACTGCGCCTTCTCCGCCTGACGGTTGGCGGTGGTCACCCACGGCGGACAGACGCGGAAGGCGCGCTTGCCGCCGGAGCCGCCCGTCGACACGACACCTTGCGCGCGCAGCGCCTCCAGAGGGAAGACGAACTGGCCGGCCTTGGTCGGTGTCGTCCTGGCCTCGCGGTAGCGGACGCGCAGACCGTCGAGGGTGAACGTGTGGGCGGCGTAGTCGGCGCCCTCCGGCTCGGGCTCCGGCTGTGACCAGGTGAATCCGCAGGGGGCGTGGACCAGGGCCTTCGCCGTCGAGAGGTCGGACGGCGGGTGCGCCCGATTCGGTGTCATGCGCTCACCCTGCCACGGGCGGTGCCCCCGCCCGGCGGGCCGCTACTCTGCGCCGATGATCACCTCAGAGACGTACTCCGGCTCCGGCGGCACCGACTCGGACGTCGCCATCACCGCGGCGCGTGCGGGCGCGGACGTCGTCCGCGGAATGTACGGCCGACGGCTCGACCGGATCGACAAGGGCGCGGGGGACTTCGCCACCGAGGCCGACGTGGCGGCCGAGAAGGCGATCCTCGACGTCATACGGGCCGCGCGGCCCGACGACACCGTGCTCGGCGAGGAGGGCGGCAGGCGGGGCGACGCCGATGCCGCGCGCCAGTGGCTGGTGGATCCGCTGTGCGGAACCCTGAACTACGCCGTGGGCAACATGCTCGTGGCCGTCAACGTGGCGCTGCGCGGCGGCGCCGCGGCGACGGCGGACCCCTTCGGCGACGAGGTGTTCCACACGGACGGGACGGCCGCGTGGGTGCGGGAAGGGGCCGGTGACACGCCGCTGCTCCCGTCCGCCGACACCCGGCTCGTGGACGTCAACCTCGATCCGCCGTTCCCGAGCGCGCCGGGCTTCCGCGGCGTGGACCTGCTGGCCCACCCCGAGTTCGGCGCACGGTTCCGGCCGCGGGTCGTGTCCACGACGCTGGCGCTGGCCTGGGTCGCCGCGGGCCGCCGCGCCGCGTACGTCACCGACGGCGGCGACCTCTCGGGGAGCGTGCACTTCGCCGCCGGCATCGCCCTGTGCCGGGCAGCGGGCTGTGTGGTCACCGGAGTTGACGGCGCCCCGGTGGGGCGCGGGGGCCGGGGGCTCGTGGCGGCGGCCGACGCAAGGACGCATGAGCTGCTGATGTCGATGATCCGCGGCTGACGGGAGGAGCGGTCGGCGCCCGCGAGTCGTCCGCGATCGCGTGCGGGATCGTCAGCGATCCCGTGCGCAATTGTCAGCGATCTCCTGCGGAATTGTCCGTGATCCGTAACAGACGCATCCTCCCGCCTCCCCGACTCGTCCTGCCGGGTGGCCGCACGGCGGCGACCGGGGGAAACGACGAGGTCTTGGTGAGAGGGGCGGGCATGGCACGGCACGGCGGCGGGCGGGGCTGGTACGGCAAGTTGATCGGGGCGGCACTCGGGGTGACGATGCTCGCCACCGGCGCTTCCGTATGGACCGCGCAGGCCGGCGACGCGGACGACGCGTCGCCGGAGGCGACCGCGCCCGCCCGGCCCGGCCAGGACGTCAAGCCGGTGTCGAGGACCATCGCGCACGCCTCGGAGCAGGGCAAGCGCGGCATCAACATCACCATTGACGACGGCCCCGACCCCAAGTGGACGCCCCACATGCTCGACCTGCTGCGGCAGAACGGAGTGAAGGCCACCTTCTGCATGGTCGGGACGCAGGCGCAGGCCCACCCCGACGTCGTGAAGAAGGTCGTCGCGGACGGGCACCGCCTCTGCGACCACTCGATCTCGCACAACACCGGCATGGACAAGGAGTCCGAGGCCTACCAGTCGAAGCAGATACTCGACGCCGAACGCATGATCACCAAGGCGTCCGGCGGCGTCCGCCCCATGTACTACCGCGCGCCCGGCGGCGCGTTCACCCCGTACAGCCGCAAGCTCGCCGCCGACCGCGGGATGCGTCCGCTGGGCTGGAACGTGGACACCAAGGACTTCGAGCTGCCGGGCACGGACGCCATCGTCGCGACCGTCGAGCGGGAGCTGCCCAACGGTCCGACGCTCCTCTTCCATGACGCGGGCGGTGACCGCACCCAGACCGTCGAGGCCCTGCGCCGGCTCCTCCCCCGGCTGAAGGCGCAGGGCTACACCTTCGGCTTCCCCGTCCGCTAGACGACCCGTCCGCTAGGCCAGCGGCCCCGTCACCGGCTCGACCGCCGTCACCAGCGCGCCCGACCTGACGAACGCGTCCGCCGCCGCCAGGTCCGGCGCGAGGAAACGATCCGGCCCCGGACCCTCGACGCCCGCCTTGCGGACGGCCTCGATGACCGCCTGCGTCGCGGGCGCGGGGGTGAGTCCCTCGCGGAGCTCGACGGCGCGCGTGGCTGCGTACAGCTCGACCGCGACGATGCGGGTGAGGTTGTCGACCGCGGTGCGCAGCTTGCGGGCCGCGGACCAGCCCATGGAGACGTGGTCCTCCTGCATCGCGGAGGACGGGATGGAGTCGGCGGAGGCCGGGACGGCGAGCCGCTTCATCTCGCTGACCAGGGCGGCCTGCGTGTACTGGGCGATCATCAGGCCGGAGTCGACGCCCGCGTCGTCCGCGAGGAACGGCGGCAGGCCGTGCGAGCGGTTCTTGTCGAGCAACCGGTCGGTGCGGCGCTCGGCGATCGAGCCGAGGTCGGCTGCGGCGATGGCGAGGAAGTCCAGGACGTACGCGACCGGGGCGCCGTGGAAGTTGCCGTTGGACTCGACCCGCCCGTCGGGCAGCACGACGGGGTTGTCGACGGCGGCGGCCAGCTCGCGTTCGGCGACGAGGCGCGCGTGGGCCATCGTGTCCCGGCCCGCGCCCGCGACCTGCGGCGCGCACCGCACGGAGTAGGCGTCCTGGACGCGCGGCGCGTCGTCCTGGTGGTGGCCGGTGAGGCCGGACCCGGCGAGTACGGCGAGCATGTTGGCGGCGGAGGCGGCCTGGCCCGGGTGGGGGCGGATGGCGTGCAGCTCGGGCGCGAGGACCTTGTCCGTGCCGAGCAGCGCCTCCAGCGTGAGGGCCGCGGTGATGTCGGCCGACTTGTAGAGGGTGTCCAGGTCGGCGAGGGCCATCACGAGCATGCCGAGCATGCCGTCGGTGCCGTTCAGGAGGGCGAGGCCCTCCTTCTCGCGCAGCTCGACGGGTGTGATGCCGTGCGCGGCGAGCAGCTCGCCCGCGGGCCGCACCTCGCCGTCGGGGCCCTCCGCGTCGCCCTCGCCCATCAGCGTCAGCGCGCAGTGGCTGAGCGGCGCGAGGTCGCCGGAGCAGCCGAGCGAGCCGTACTCGTGGACGACGGGCGTGATGCCCGCGTTGAGCACGTCGGCCATGGTCTGCGCGACCTCGGGGCGTACGCCCGTGTGGCCGGAGCAGACCGTCTTGAGGCGCAGGAACATCAGCGCGCGCACCACTTCACGCTCCACGCGCGGGCCCATGCCTGCCGCGTGCGAGCGGACGATGTTGCGCTGCAGCTGGGCTCGGAGGTCCGGGCCGATGTGCCGGGAGGCCAGGGCGCCGAAGCCGGTCGAGACGCCGTAGACGGGCTCGGGCTTGGCCGCGAGCGCGTCGACGATCTCGCGGGCGGCGGCGAGCGCCGCCAGCGCGTCGGCGGAGAGTTCGATCCGTGCGTTGCCGCGCGCGACGGCGATGACGTCCGCCGCGGTCGTCCCGGAGGTCCCAAGGGCCACGGTGCCCACGCTGTGCATATCCATATTCAGCAGCGTACGGACTGAATCGCCAGGTGTCACGGGTGGAATTGACGGGAGCCACTTACCGCGAGGTCAGCCGCGCCCGAGCGCTCCCCGGAACGTCATGCCGTGGCGGGTACGGAGCCTGCGGAGCTCCCACACCGACAGCGCGGTCACCGAGAGCGGCGCCCCGAGCATGAAGGCGTGGAGCACGGCGGGAGGCGCGGCCACCGCCGCGTCGTCGAAGTACTGCAGGACCGCGAGGCCCCACAGCAGGACGGGCGAGAGGACCGGCGGCAGGAGCTCGTGGATCGCCCCGGCGCGGAAGCAGCTGTTCACCGCGTACACGAGCAGGGCGATCGTGTAGAGCAGGCCGACCAGGACACCGACGAGAGCCGCGAGACCGGCGGCGAAGGAGAGCACGTAGTAGAAGAGGACTTCGAGGAACGCGCCCTGGTTGTCGGTGAGTCCGAGGCCTTCGCGCAGCACGTACCAGCAGAGCCACACCACGCCCGCGCCGACCGCGAGCGCGAGCAGCGTGCCGAGGGGCTGGACGGCCCGGCGCAGGTAGAGACCGCGCAGCGAGGCGTCGGCGAGGCCGATGAAGAGCGTGGCGGCGACGAGGATCGCGACGACCGCGAAGCCCGCCGCGACGAGGAGGTCCTCGACCTTGCCCATGACGAACTCCTCCCGCCCCTGACGCAGCGGGTAGGCGAAGACGAGCCACACGGTCGCGCCGAGCCCGAGGAGCGTACGGCCGGACTGCAGCGCGGTGATGGTGCGGTCCTCGACGGCGCCGGGGCGGTCGGGGGTGCCGAAGCGGCGGGCCAGATTCAGGGGCTGGGAGGCGGCGCCCCGCACGCCGCGGGCGGGCGGGGGCGTGGGGGCGGGCTGGGGGTACGTCGGGTTGTACGGGTCGTACGGGAGCGAGTCGCCGCCGTACGTCACGTGCCCGTACCCGTAGCCGTATCCGCCGTCCCCGTCGGTGCCGGCCCCCGGCCCGTACCCGTCTCCGTACCGCTGATCGCTCAACGCCCGCTCCCCCGTGCGGGCTTCAGCGGTCCCGCGTACCGCGCGGCCCTGTTCGCGGTCGCGGCACACCCTAACCGATCATGATCATGCTCATGCCGCGGTCAGCCACCGGCGGGCCGCGGCCCGCGCCCCCTGAACCTGCGCCGCTCCCCCGTCCGGCGGGCCCCCGCGGGCGCGTCCGCGAGCCGCACCACCGGGTCGTCCACGCCCTCGCGCCCCGCCACCACCGGCTTCAGGGCGCGCGCGGCCTTCGCGCGGTACTGCGCCGCGTCGGCGAGCCGGAAGAGGCGGCGGGCCGAACGCACCGCGCCGATCGGGTCCCCGGTCGACGCCACCCCGCACGCGACCCCGTCGCCGATCTCCAACTCAGAGGCACGGACACAGAGTTCGTCGGCGACCCGCACCACCTCGTCGGCGGTGTGCCCGACCGCGACGAGGCAGAACTCGTCGCCGCCCAGGCGCGCCGCGAGCGTCCCCGGCAGCATCGCGCCGCAGAGCGAGAGGACCGAGCCGAAGCGTTCGAGGAGGCGGTCGCCGACCGCGTGGCCCCGGGTGTCGTTGACCCGCTTGAGCCCGTTGACGTCGCAGACGACCAGGCTCACCACGGCCCCTTCGGCGAGGTGCCGTTCCACCGCCTCGTCGAGGCGCAGGTCGACCGCGCGGCGGTTGGCGAGCCCCGTCAGCGCGTCCGTGAAGGCGAGGCGGCGCGCCTCCTCCAGGCGCTCGGTCTGCGCGATCCCGGCGGCCACGACCGCCGCGAGGACCGTCGCGAAGTCCGCGTCGGCCCGCTCGAAGACCGGCGCGCCCGGCGGCCGCGCCACATACAGCTCGCCCCACGCGCGCCCGTGCAGCACGACCGGCGCGACCACGCAGCAGCCGCGGCCCCGGCGGCGCAGGGCGGCGACGCGCTGATGGCAGTAGCCGGGCTCGCGGGCGTCGGCGGGGCCCTCGGCGGTCTCGACCCAGGCGTGCGGTTCGCCGCCGCCCGCCCAGTGCTCGTGCAGGAACTCGGTGATCTCGGGGAACTGGTGGACGGGGTACGCCTCGCTCTCCGGGAACTCCTCCTCACCGTGGACGCGTTCTCCGGCGTTCACCAGGACCCGCAGCCGGCCCATGTCCCGCTCCCACACGGACAGCGCGGCGAAGCTTCCGCTCAGCGCGCGGCAGGTGCCGAGAGCCGCCGCCCGCCAGGACTCGCGCGGAGTGTGCGCGGCGGCCATTCCCTGCGCCAGCTCGACCACGGCCCGCAGCCGGACATCCTCACCCATTTCACCAGATTAGGAGGTTTACGGCGTTTTGGAACCTCGGCGCAAGGGAAACCTCCCTGCTCGCACCGCCGAGCCCCCCGCTCGGCTACTCACCGGGCCACTGCGGCTTCCGCTTCTCGTTGAAGGCCGCGACGCCCTCCGCGCGGTCGGCCGAGAACGCCACCGTGCGCCAGGCCGCGTCCTCGACCTCCAGGCCCGCCCGCAGGTCCAGGCCGTGCCCGAGGCGCAGGGCGCGCTTGGCGGCGCGCAGGCCGACCGGCGAGTTGGCCGCGATGCGGGCGCCGAGCGCCAGCGCCTCCGTGCGGGCCTCGCCCTCCCCCACCAGCAGGTCCACCAGGCCCAACTCCCGTGCCTCCGCGGCCTCCACGCGGCGCGCGGAGAAGATCAGCTCGGCGGCGCGGGCGGCGCCCACGCGGCGCGGCAGGAGCTGGGTGCCGCCACCGCCGGGGATGACGCCGACGGACACCTCGGGGAGGCCGACGACCGCGGTCGGGTCGGCGACGATCATGTCGCAGGAGAGCGCGAGCTCGAACCCGCCGCCGAGCGCGAAGCCGTGCACGGCGGCGACGGTGGGCATCGGCAGCTCCAGGACGCCGGTGTACGAGGCGCGGGTCGTGGGGCGCTGGCGGCGCAGCTCGTCGTCGCTGAAGGAGTTCCGCTCCTTCAGGTCGGCACCCACGCAGAAGGCCCGCTCGTGGGTGGAGGTGAGGACGACGACGCGGGCGTCGTGGTCCTCGGACAGGGCGGCGCAGGCGGTGGCGATGGAACGGGCCATCTCCGAGGAGACGGCGTTCATCGCCTTGGGACGGTCCAGGACGAGCTCGACGACGTGGCCGTGCCGCCTGACCGCCACGTACTCCCCGTACCGCTGCTCGTCGCCCATGACGCTCCTCCACCTCCGGTTAACGACCGTTACCCGGGGATCATGTCACCGGGCCGGTCCCGGGGGAAGGGACTCCTCAGCCCCTTCGCGCCAGGAGCCAGGGCTCGACGACGCCGAGTCCGCGGACCGGGCGCTGCCACATCGGCTGGAGCGCGAAGCGGTACGAGGGCGGCTCCTCGCCCTCCTTCTCGGCCGCGGCGGCCTCCTCCGCGGCCTTCGTCTCGGACGCGGGCGCGTCGCCCGTGCGGGTCAGCTCCTCCGCGAACGCGCCGTCCACGAGGACGGCGTCCCGCGGCGCTATCGACGTGAGGCGGCTCGCGAGGTTCACGGTCGTGCCGAAGACGTCGCCCATGCGGGTCGTGACCGTCCCGAAGGCGATGCCGACGCGCAGCTCCGGCATCGTCTCGTCGTTGGCCATCGTCTCGATGAGGCGGAGTGCGATCTCGGCGGCGACGCCGGCGTCGTCCGCGGCGTAGAGGACCTCGTCGCCGAGGGTCTTGATGAGCCGGCCGCCGTGCGCGGCGACGAGATCCGCCGCCGTCGTCTCGAAGGCCTCGACGAGCTCCCCGAGCTCCTCCTCCTCCATGCGCCGGGTGAGCCGGGTGAACCCGACGAGGTCGGCGAAGCCGACGGCCAGGCGCCGGTCCACCATCTCCTCGTCGTCCGCGGCCTGCACGACGCGGCCGGTGGCGGCGGCGAGCTGGCGGCGCCACACGTAGACGAGGAACTCCTCCAGCTCGGGCAGGAGCAGCTCGATCAGCGGGTACGTGACCTCGGTCCGCGTCATGCCCGGCTCCGGAGGCTCGGTGAGCCCCTCAAGGAAGGAGTCGATCTGCCACTCGGCGAGGCGGGCGGTGGTCTGGCCCGTGGACCGCGCGACCTGTACGGCCATGGCCTCGCTCAGCAGGCCCGCCTCGACGAGGCCCGCGAGGCGGCGCAGGGCGAGTACGTCCGCTTCGGTGAGCGCCTTGGCCTGGCCGATGTCCGGAAAGCCCATGGCCCGCCAGAAGCGGGACGCCAGCTCCATGGAGACGCCCGCGCTGCGGGCGGCCTGGAAGGGGGTGTAGCGGCGGTCCGCGCCGAGGATGAGCTGTTCGAGGCGGAGGGCGAGCGGGTCCTTCTCCGCGTCGTCCTCGCTCTTCTCGTCGACGTCGGGTACGGCGGGTACGCCGTGTACTCCGGGTGCGCCGGAGCCGTCCCTCGCACGGCCGGCCGCGGGGGCGGCGGTACGGCCGTCCCCG
The DNA here is from genome assembly GCF_008642315.1 of Streptomyces venezuelae. Taxonomy (NCBI): domain Bacteria; kingdom Bacillati; phylum Actinomycetota; class Actinomycetes; order Kitasatosporales; family Streptomycetaceae; genus Streptomyces; species Streptomyces venezuelae. Next base: position 3,438,009 of record NZ_CP029192.1, read on the forward strand.
CCGTCGGGGGCGGGGTGCTCGCCCTCGCCCGAGCCCGTGTCGTCGACGGTCACGCCTGCTGCCCTTCCGATCTGCCGCGGTCAGGTATCGACCGGCGCCAACTTTACGGCAGGTGTGCCGCAGCTCACTCCCGACTCCCGGGACGCGCTCCTTGACGGCGGGGGATCGGGTGCGTCGCGCCGTCCGGCGGGTGCGGGTGCGTCGTGGCTTGTCGCGCAGTTCCCCGCGCCCCCAAAAGCACATCCGTCGCCCCGCGCCCAAAGCGCATCCGTCGCCCCGCGCCCCGCAAGCCCCGCCTCAGCCCGCGGGGCGCAAGTGGATGATGTCGGCTGCTGATACCGGGTGCTGTACGCCCTCCCCCGTGGCCAGGATCAGGCGGCCGTCCGTGTCCAGGGCCACCGCTTCGCCCTCCAGGGAGCGGTCGCCGGGGAGTTCCGCCCGGACCTGGCGGCCCAGCGTCGCGCAGCCGGCCGCGTAGGTCTCCTGGAGGCGGGTGGAGGTCGGGTCGCCCGACGCGTCGCGCCAGGTGACGTACCAGTGCTCCAGGGAGCGGAGAACGGCCCGGAGCAACGGGTCACGGTCCGTGACCTTCGCGCCGGCCAGGGCGAGCGAGCCCGCCGTCGGCACGGGCAGCTCGTCCTCGCGCAGGGTGACGTTGAGGCCGACGCCGATCACGATGCCCCCGTCGGCCGCGGAGCCCGCTCGCTCCGCGAGGATGCCGCCCGCCTTCCGCTCCTGGTCACCGACCGTGACCAGGAGGTCGTTCGGCCACTTGAGTGCCGTGTCGACGCCGGCGACACGGGAGAGGCCCGTCGCCACCGCCACGCCCGTGAGCAGCGGCAGCCAGCCCCACCGCTCGACCGGCACCTCGGCGGGCTTGAGCAGCACGGAGAAGAAGAGGCCCGAGCGCGCGGGCGCGGACCAGCGGCGGTCGAGGCGCCCCCGCGCCGCGCTCTGCTCCTCGGCGACGAGGACCGCGCCCTCGGAAAGCTCGTCCGCCCGCGCCGCGAGGTCGGAGTTGGTGGAACCGGTCACGGGCACCACGTCGAGGGAGGACCACAGGCCGCCGTCCCTGAGGAGGGTCTTACGGAGCGAGGCCGCGTTCAGGGGCGGCCTGTCGAGGTCGGACCAGCGGTTGTCTTCAGCATCTGACGGCGTCATGCAAGCCACCTTAGGTGTGGCAAACGCCGCACTGCCGAACGGTATCGGCGCCGATACGCTACGGGTCAGTAGCCAGCCGCACAGCCGTAGACAAGCACCTTTGAGCAGGCAGGGAGCCGCATCCCGATGTCCGAGCCGGAACAGCCCAACGTGCCCGCGTCAGACCGCACCGCCGAAGACGGCGCCGTCGACATCCATACGACCGCGGGGAAACTTGCCGACCTGCAGCGCCGCATCGAGGAGGCCAAGCACGCGGGCTCGGCCCGAGCGGTCGAGAAGCAGCACGCCAAGGGCAAGCTGACGGCGCGCGAACGCATTGAACTACTGCTCGACGAAGGCTCCTTCGTCGAGCTCGACGAGTTCGCCCAGCACCGGTCGACCAACTTCGGCCTGGAGAAGAACCGGCCGTACGGCGACGGCGTGGTGACCGGATACGGCACCGTCGACGGCCGCCCGATCGCCGTGTTCTCCCAGGACTTCACCGTCTTCGGCGGCGCGCTCGGCGAGGTCTTCGGACAGAAGATCGTCAAGGTCATGGACTTCGCGCTGAAGACGGGCTGCCCGGTCGTCGGCATCAACGACTCCGGCGGCGCCCGCATCCAGGAGGGCGTCATGGCCCTCGGGATGTACGGCGAGATCTTCCGCCGGAACACCCACGCGTCCGGTGTGATCCCGCAGATCTCCCTGGTCGTCGGGCCGTGCGCGGGCGGTGCCGTCTACTCCCCCGCGATCACCGACTTCACGGTCATGGTCGACCAGACCTCGCACATGTTCATCACGGGACCCGACGTCATCAAGACCGTCACCGGCGAGGACGTGGGCTTCGAGGAGCTGGGCGGCGCCCGCACCCACAACTCCACGTCGGGTGTGGCGCACCACATGGCGGGCGACGAGAAGGACGCGATCGAGTACGTCAAGTCGCTCCTGTCGTACCTGCCTTCGAACAACCTCAGCGAGCCGCCCGCCTTCCCCGAGGAGGCGGACCTCGCGCCCACGGACGAGGACCTGGCGCTGGACACGCTGATCCCGGACAGCGCGAACCAGCCGTACGACATGCACGGCGTCATCGAACACGTCCTGGACGACGCCGAGTTCTTCGAGACGCAGCCGCTGTTCGCGCCGAACATCCTCACCGGCTTCGGCCGGATCGAGGGCCACCCGGTGGGCATCGTCGCCAACCAGCCGACGCAGTTCGCCGGCTGCCTGAACATCGACGCCTCGGAGAAGGGCGCCCGCTTCGTCCGCACCTGCGACGCGTTCAATATCCCGGTCATCACCTTCGTCGACGTGCCGGGCTTCCTGCCGGGCGTCGAGCAGGAGCACACGGGCATCATCCGCCGCGGCGCGAAGCTCATCTACGCGTACGCGGAGGCCACCGTCCCGCTGATCACGATCATCACGCGCAAGGCGTTCGGCGGCGCGTACGACGTGATGGGCTCCAAGCACCTGGGCGCCGACCTGAACCTGGCCTGGCCGACCGCGCAGATCGCGGTGATGGGCGCGCAGGGCGCGGTCAACATCCTGCACCGCCGCACGATCGCCGAGGCCGGGGACGAGGTCGAGGAGGTCAGGGCGCGGCTCATCCAGGAGTACGAGGACGCGCTGCTGAACCCGTACACGGCGGCCGAGCGCGGGTACGTCGACGCGGTGATCATGCCGTCCGAAACCCGCTCCCACCTCGTGCGGGGCCTGCGTCAGCTGCGTACGAAGCGGGAATCCCTCCCTCCGAAGAAGCACGGCAACATCCCCCTCTAGTCCCTCAGGGAGGGCTCATGATCAAGGTCGTACGCGGAAACCCGACCCCGGAGGAGCTCGCCGCCGCCCTGGCGGTGGTCCAGGTGCGCGCCGCGGCGGTGGCGGACGGACCGTCCGGCGCGCCCGCGCCGCCCGACTCCTGGGCGGACCCCGCACGGGTGGCCCGCCACCGGCTGCCCGCCCCCTCGCCGACGGCGTGGGGCCGCAGCTACTGGCCCGGCTAGAGCCGGGAAGCCGGTCCGGGCCCGGGCCGGGAGAACTTGAGTACGCGTACTCAGGCGTCCCGGCCCGTCCGGCCGCAGTATCGATTGCATGCTGTGGTCGGACCCGGAGAACAACCCTCCGAAGGACATGCGGGACCTGCAGGCGAGGATGCGCCGCGCGGGCCTCGTCCTCGCCCTGGCGATGGTCGTCGCGATGTTCGTGCTCGGCGTCCACTGAGCGCCCTGAAGGGGCGCGGGGAACTGCGCGAACAGCCACCACGTACCCGCTGGAGCGCAACACGCCGCCCGGCACAGCGCCTACGCTGACCCGCATGAGTGATCAGCCCCGCCGTCTCGTCCTCGCCTCCCAGTCGCCCGCCAGGCTCGGCCTGCTCCGGCAGGCGGGCCTCGCCCCCGAGGTGATCGTCAGCGGCGTCGACGAGGACAAGGTGTCCGCGCCGACCCCCGCAGAGCTCGCCCTCGCCCTGGCCGAGGCCAAGGCGTCCGTGGTCGCAGCGCGCCCCGACGCCAAGGACGCGCTGGTCATCGGCTGTGATTCCGTCCTGGAGCTGGACGGCCGGGCGCTCGGCAAGCCCGCGGACGCCGAGGAGGCCACCGCCCGCTGGAAGGACATGCGCGGCCGCGCGGGCGTCCTGCAGACCGGTCACTGCGTCCGCGACACCGTCTCCGGGCGGTACGCGTCGGCGACGGCGTCCACCGTCGTCCGCTTCGGCGAGCCCTCCGACGCCGAGATCGCCGCGTACGTGGCGAGCGGCGAACCGCTGCACGTGGCGGGGGCCTTCACGCTGGACGGCCGCTCGGCGCCGTTCATCGACGGCATCGAGGGCGACCACGGCAACGTCATCGGCCTCTCGCTGCCGCTGCTGCGCCGCCTCCTCGCGGAACTGGGCGTGGGCATCACGGAGTTGTGGGGGAAGTAGGTCAGGCGGCCTGTGGGGCCGCCACCGCGGCGTCCTGCTGCGCCTTCCTCTCGTACGCCACGAGCGGCAGGACGATCAGGCCGAGCACGACCATCATGAACGCGAACGCGGCCCAGCCAACCAGGCCGACGCAGAACGCCCCCAGGAGCGCGTGCAGGACGGCGCAGCTGATCAGCAGGATGCGGCCGAAGGTGCCCGGGGCGCGGTCGCGCACGGCGGTGCGGGCCAGGACGATGGCGCACAGGGCGAGATAGCCGCCGAAGAGGCCGCCCGCGATCCAGGTGGACACGGTCATCGCGTGCGGGTCCAGGCCCGCGAGCGACATGTCCTGCTTGTCGACGACGAGGCCGAGGAACCAGTTGAGGAGCGCGATGCCGACCGCCTCCACGAGAAGCACGATCGCACCCACCCAGGCCACCGGTCTGCGCGCCACGGCGCCCCACCCACTTCCCTCTGCTGTTGCTCAAGCTGTTGCTGTTACCCCTAGTACGTTCGAGCCATCGCGAACGCTACTAACCGGTAAACCCAGGGACAAGAGCTGTGCCGCAGGCAAAGAATCATTGGGCCATTCGTAGGGACTCCACAAAGAAAGCCCCGTGTCCGCAGCGCTGACTCACAGAGACCTTGACCACATCGGAGGGCTACGCTGCCGTGGAGGGACCCTGCGTACCGCGGTGCGACAAGGGTTTTCGCGAACCTAGCCGGTCTCGAGTGACACTCCGTGTGGGCAAGCTCACCATTGGGGACGGGTCGTAAGGCCGTGTCGGCAGTCCCTAAACTCGGCTTGTTTCAAGGAGGGAGCCATCGTGCGCAAGGTGCTCATCGCCAACCGTGGCGAAATCGCTGTCCGCGTTGCCCGGGCATGCCGGGATGCAGGGATCGCGAGCGTAGCCGTCTACGCAGACCCTGACAGGGACGCTCTGCATGTACGGGCAGCCGATGAGGCGTTCGCGCTGGGCGGTGACACTCCGGCCACCAGCTACCTGGACATCTCCAAGGTGCTGGCCGCGGCCAAGGACGCGGGGGCGGACGCCATCCACCCCGGCTACGGCTTCCTTTCGGAGAACGCCGACTTCGCGCAGGCCGTCATCGACGCGGGCCTGAACTGGATCGGCCCGCCGCCGCAGGCCATCCGTGACCTCGGCGACAAGGTCGCCGCGCGGCACATCGCGCAGCGTGCGGGCGCCCCGCTGGTCGCGGGCACGCCCGACCCGGTGTCCGGCGCCGACGAGGTCGTCGCCTTCGCCGAGGCGAACGGCCTGCCGATCGCCATCAAGGCGGCGTTCGGCGGTGGCGGGCGCGGTCTGAAGGTGGCCCGCACGCTCGAAGAGGTCCCGGAGCTTTACGACTCCGCGGTGCGCGAGGCCGTGGCGGCCTTCGGCCGCGGCGAGTGCTTCGTGGAGCGCTACCTCGACAAGCCGCGGCACGTCGAGACCCAGTGCCTCGCCGACAAGCACGGCAACGTCGTGGTCGTCTCGACCCGTGACTGCTCGCTGCAGCGCCGCCACCAGAAGCTCGTCGAGGAGGCGCCCGCGCCGTTCCTGACCGCCGAGCAGAACGCCGAGCTGTACGCCGCCTCCAAGGCGATCCTCAAGGAGGCCGGCTACGTCGGCGCGGGCACCGTCGAGTTCCTCGTCGGCGTCGACGGCACGATCTCCTTCCTGGAGGTCAACACCCGTCTGCAGGTCGAGCACCCGGTCACCGAAGAGGTCGCCGGCATCGACCTCGTCCGGGAGATGTTCCGCATCGCCGACGGCGAGGAGCTCGGCTACGGAGACCCGGAACTCCGGGGCCATTCCTTCGAGTTCCGCATCAACGGCGAGGACCCGGGCCGCAACTTCCTGCCCGCGCCCGGCACCGTCACCACGTTCGCGCCTCCGTCGGGACCCGGCGTCCGCCTGGACGCGGGTGTCGAGTCCGGCTCGGTCATCGGCCCGGCCTGGGACTCGCTCCTCGCCAAGCTGATCGTCACCGGCGCGACCCGCGAGCAGGCGCTGCAGCGCGCCGCCCGCGCGCTCGCGGAGTTCAACGTCGAGGGCATGGCGACCGCCATCCCGTTCCACCGTGCCGTCGTCAAGGACCCGGCGTTCGGTCCCGAACTGACCGGCTCCAGCGACCCGTTCACGGTCCACACCCGGTGGATCGAGACCGAGTTCGTCAACGAGATCCCGCCGTTCACTGGGACGGGTGACGCCGAGACGGACGAGGAGCCGGGCCGCGAGACGGTCGTCGTCGAGGTCGGCGGCAAGCGCCTCGAGGTCTCGCTGCCGTCCTCGCTGGGCATGACGATCGCGCGCACCGCGGCGGCGGGCGGCGCCCGTCCAAAGCGCCGTGCGGCCAAGAAGTCGGGCCCCGCGGCGTCCGGTGACACCCTCGCCTCGCCCATGCAGGGCACGATCGTCAAGGTCGCGGTCGAGGAGGGCCAGGAGGTCAAGGAGGGCGACCTGGTCGTCGTCCTGGAGGCCATGAAGATGGAACAGCCCCTGAACGCGCACCGTTCGGGCACGATCAAGGGCCTCACCGCGGAGGTCGGCGGGAGCCTGACGTCCGGCGCGGTGATCTGCGAGATCAAGGACTGATCCCGCAGCAGACGCATACGCCGATGGGCCGGACTGGAACTCTTCCAGCCCGGCCCATCGGCGTTCCGTCCCCTGCGGCCCGGCGGGGGCTTGCCGCGCAGTTCCCCACGCCCATGAGCAGTCCCCCGCACCCGACACCGCTGCGCACAGGGCACATTCGGTGGAGCGTCCGAGAGGCCCGGTCCCTCGCCCGCCGCGGCCCGGCGGGGGCTGATCGCGCAGTTCCCCGCGCCCCTAAGTCGTCCACCGCACCCGACACCGCTGCGTGCAGGGCGCATTCGGTGAGGCGTCCGGGAGGCCCAGCCCCTTGCCCGCCGCGGCCCGGCGGGGGCTGATCGCGCAGTTCCCCGCGCCCCTAAGTCGTCCACCGCACCCGACACCGCTGCGTGCAGGGCACATTCGGTGAGGCATCCGGGAGGCCCAGCCCCTCGCCCGCCGCAGCCCGGCGGGGGCTGATCGCGCAGTTCCCCACGCCCCTAAGTCGCCCACCGCACCCGACACCGCTGCGCACACGGCACATTCGGTGACGCGTCCGGGAGGCCCGGCCCCTCGCCCGCCGCAGCCCGGCGGGGGCTGATCGCGCAGTTCCCCACGCCCCTAAGTCGCCCACCGCACCCGACACCGCTGCGTGCAGGGCGCGTTCGGTGAGGCGTCACGGAGGACCAGTCAGGGGCGCGGGGAACTGCGCGACGAGCCCCCACCGGCCCGCAGGTACGCACCATGAGCAACCAGCCCAAGGGGCGCGGGGAACTTGCACTCCGGTCGGGGCAAGCGCAACCGCTCCCGGCCCGCCCCGCGTCCTCTCCCGCGTAGAGCCGAAGGCCACGGGGGGACTTCAGTGAAACGCACGGGGGATGTCGTCGGGCTGCTCGCAGCGGCAGTCGTCGTCGGTACGACCGGATGGTTCGCAGGCGTCGCGGGCGCCGGGGAGCGGTACGAGGCCGGTCTCGTCCTCGGCCTGTCCACGGCCCTGTCCGTCGCACTGCTGCGCCGCTTCACCCACCTGCCACTGGGCAGACGCCGCCCCTACACCTTCGCGCTGCCCCTCCCCGCGCCCGACTGGTCGGCCCCGCCGCCGGACCCGGGCGGCGACCCGGAGGCCCTGCGCCCGTACGCCGAGCGGCAGGCCGCGCTGCTCAGCGACGCGTCCGCGCTCGGCGACACGCTCCGCCACACCTGCACGCTCGCGCCGCAACTGCGCGCGGAACTCGCCTCGTTCGCGGTCACCGCGTCGATCCAGGCGAGCAACTCGGTGATCGCCCCGGCCGGCGAAGGACCGCGCAGCCCCGACCCGGCGTACGACGCCGCCCACGCCGTCGGCGAGCTCGTCGCGGCGGTCGAGTTCAGCCGCATCGGGATGCGCGCCCTGGAGGCCCTGGTGTCGGAGCGGCCGCTGCGCCCCGATCCGCCCTGCTACTTCAACCCGCTGCACGACCGCGGCCACGCGCGCGTGGCACTCCCCGGCGCCCCTGACGGCCCCGAGGAGGTCGCCGCCTGCCACGGCTGCGCCAAGGGCCCGGAGCCGCTCCTGGTGCCCTCCGAGGGCGGCCCGGTGCCGTACTACGACAGCGACGCCGTCGACGCGCGCTGGCGCCTGCTCGGCTACGGCGCGGTGGTCCCGGACAACGGCGCCACGATGATCGCCACCGCGCGGGACGGCTTCCGCGACCCGGGGCCCGCGGCGCCCTCCGGGGGCGGCCTCAAGAAGTTTCGTACGAAGGTGAGTTGATGATCATGAGTGACCTGGTCACCGGTGTGCTGAGCGGCCTCGCCCTCGGCACCTGTGTCACGTATCCGCTGGCCCTGTGGCTGACCCGGAACCTGAGCGGGGGCTCCCTGCCGCCGCACCGCCGCGAGCGCAGGGCCCGCGCGGAGCTGGACGCCTTCTTCGCCCGCCAGGATCCGTGACCACGGGCAGTGGCATCCTTGGGGGACGCGTACGTTCACGAAGGGTGCGGGGATGACGACCGGCACGGGCCAGCAGGCGAGAGCGCCGCAGCAGGCGGCACAGTCGGCGCGCACCATGCGGGCCGACGCCCGCCGCAACTACGACCGGCTGCTCGCCGAGGCACGCTCCGCCTTCGCCGAGCACGGCACGGGCGCGTCCCTGGAGGACGTGGCGCGCCGCGCGGGCGTCGGCATCGGCACGCTCTACCGGCACTTCCCCAACCGGCACGCGCTGATGAGCGCGGTCTGGAAGGACGCGGTGTGCGACCTGCTCGCGCGGTCGCACGCGCTGCTCGACGACCCGCAGCCGTGCTCCGCGCTGGTGGCGTGGCTGCGCGACATCATCACTCATGCGGGTGAGTATCGCGGCCTGTCGAGCGCGCTCATGTCGGCGTCGCACGACGACACTTCGGCGCTCGCGCAGTGCAGCATGCCCATGCGCGAGGCCGGCGCGGCCCTGCTGCTCCGGGCGCAGGAGGCGGGGGCCGTGCGGCCCGACGTCTCCATCGGCGACCTGCTCCAGCTGACCAACGCGATCTCCCTGGCGGCCGAGGAGACTCCGGACGATCCGGAGCTGGCCGACCGCCTGCTCACGCTGACCCTGCGGGGGCTGAAGGCCGACGGCGGCTGAAGACCGACGGGCAGGCACCGGCGTGGCACCGGCGCCCACCCACGGCGCCATCACTTTCCGTGACGGTGTGACTACCCCGCCCGGCGGCCCCGCGGCCGCCGGATGTCAGCGGCGGCGCAGGTCCGCGACCCGCGCCGCCCGCTCCCCGGGAGGCTGCTCCCCGAGGAGCGCGCTGCGCAACTGCTGGCCCGGGCCCGCCCCGTGGTTGCGACGCTGACCCGGCAGGGGCACGTCCCGACGCGGCTGGCGCCCCGCCGGAACGGAGTCGACACCGGGCGCGGAGCTAGGGCCTGCGGCATCGCCCGCCACCGTGATCTGCACGCCCTGGTCGGCCAGGGCCTGCAGTTCCGTCGCGGCACGGTCGTCGTGCCCCGGCGGTTCGTCCGTGACCAGGCGGGTGATGACGTCGGTCGGCACCGTCTGGAACATCGTGTCGGTGCCGAGCTTGGTGTGGTCGGCGAGGACCACGACCTCGGCCGCCGCCTGGACCAGCGCGCGGTCCACGCTCGCGGAGAGCATGTTGGACGTGGACAGGCCGCGCTCGGCGGTCAGACCACTGCCCGACAGGAAGGCCCGTGACACCCGCAGCCCCTGGAGGGACTGCTCGGCCCCGCTGCCCACGAGTGCGTAGTTCGAGCCGCGCAGGGTGCCGCCGGTCATGACGACTTCCACCCTGTTGGCGTGTGCCAGCGCCTGTGCCACCAGGAGGGAGTTGGTGACGACGGTCAGGCCGGGTACCCGCGCGAGCCGTCGGGCCAGCTCCTGCGTGGTCGTACCCGCCCCGACGACGATGGCTTCGCCTTCTTCGACGAGGCCCGCCGCGAGATCGGCGATAGCCGTCTTCTCGGCGGTCGCGAGATGTGATTTCTGCGGAAAGCCGGACTCCCGCGTGAATCCGCCCGGCAATACCGCACCGCCATGTCGGCGGTCGAGGAGTCCTTCTGCCTCCAGCGCGCGCACGTCCCGCCGTACGGTCACTTCGGAGGTCTGGACGACGCGGGCGAGCTCACGGAGCGATACCGCCCCGTTGGCCCGCACCATTTCGAGGATCAATTGGCGACGTTCTGCAGCGAACACGAAACTGACAGTAACCCCAACGACCGTCTGCTTTCAGCAGTTTGCGCCGAATTACAGAAGTTGTTCGCACGGCAGGGTGGGAAGTGGTATAGGTGCTTACTCTCCCCGCCTATGCCGCGCGAATGGGCGACAACAGTGCGTGACCTGCAGAGAGTTGATTCAGGCCGCCGACAGGATCAGCCTTCGTCCGCCGTCTTCCGGGTGTGCAGCTGACGCGCCACCTCCGCGATCGACCCCGAAAGAGACGGGTACACGGTGAACGCATTCGCGATCTGCTCGACCGTCAGATTGTTGTCGACCGCGATCGAGATGGGGTGGATCAGTTCCGAAGCACGCGGTGCGACGACCACACCACCGACCACGATGCCCGTGCCCGGACGGCAGAAGATCTTGACGAAACCGTCGCGGATGCCCTGCATCTTCGCGCGCGGATTGCGCAGCAGCGGCAGCTTCACGACGCGGGCGTCGATCTTTCCGCCGTCGACGTCGGCCTGGCTGTAGCCGACGGTCGCGATCTCCGGGTCGGTGAAGACGTTCGCCGACACGGCCTTCAGGTTCAGCGGCTGCACCGCGTCGCCAAGGAAGTGGTACATCGCGATGCGGCCCTGCATGGCGGCGACGGAGGCAAGCGCGAAGATCCCGGTCACGTCACCGGCCGCGTACACGCCGGGGGCCGACGTCCGCGACACCTTGTCGGTCCAGATGTGCCCGGAGTCCTTCAGCCTGACCCCGGCCTCCTCCAGACCCATGCCGCTGCTGTTCGGGATGGCGCCGACGGCCATCAGGCAGTGCGAGCCGGAGATGACGCGGCCGTCGTCGAGCGTGACCTCGACCCGGTCGCCCACGCGCTTGGCGGAAGCGGCGCGGGAGCGGGACATGACGTTCATGCCGCGGCGGCGGAAGACGTCCTCGAGAACGGCGGCGGCGTCCGGGTCCTCACCGGGAAGCACCCGGTCACGACTCGACACCAAGGTCACATTCGACCCGAGCGCCTGATAGGCGCCGGCGAACTCGGCACCGGTCACACCCGAACCGACCACGATGAGCTCCTCGGGCAGCTCGTCGAGGTCGTACACCTGGGTCCAGTTCAGGATGCGCTCGCCGTCGGGCTGCGCGTCCGGCACCTCGCGCGGATGGCCGCCGGTCGCGATCAGCACGGCATCGGCGACCAGAGTCTCCTCACTCCCGTCGGCGGCGCGCACGACGACCTTCCGCGACCCGTCGACGTCCTGCTGCCCCTCCAGGCGCCCGCGGCCGCGCAGCACGCGCGCACCGGCCCGCGTCACCGACGCGGTGATGTCGTGGGACTGGGCGAGCGCGAGCCGCTTCACACGGCGGTTGACCTTCCCCAGGTCGACGCCCACCACGCGCGCGGGGGTGTCGATGTGCGGGGTGTCGTCCGCGACGATGATCCCCAGCTCCTCGTACGAGGAGTCGAAGGTGGTCATCACCTCGGCCGTGGCGATCAGAGTCTTGGACGGCACACAGTCGGTGAGCACCGACGCCCCGCCCAGACCGTCGCAGTCGACGACGGTCACCTCCGCGCCGAGCTGGGCGGCCACAAGAGCCGCCTCGTATCCGCCGGGTCCGCCGCCAATGATCACGATCCGAGTCACGTACTCCATTGTCCCGCACGCTTCAAGGTGCTCACTCCCGGGGGGCCTCCGTCCGTGGAACCACCCCCCGTCCGGGCGGTCCACCCGCTCCAGGAGGGGCGCACTTGATTGCTGCCGTACCCTCGACCACATGTCGCTCTACGCCGCGTACGCCGGCAATCTGGATCCGCGGCTCATGTCACGCCGCGCACCGCACTCACCGCTGCGCGCGACCGGGTGGCTGACGGGCTGGCGGCTCACGTTCGGCGGGGAACACATGGGCTGGGAGGGCGCGCTCGCCACGCTCGTGGAGGCGCCGCGGTCCCAGGTCTTCGTCACGCTCTACGACATCGCCCCCATGGACGAGGACTCCATGGACCGCTGGGAAGGCGTCGGTCTCGACATCTACCGGCGCATGCGGGTCCGCGTGGACACCCTGGAGGGCGAGGAACCCGCTTGGGTGTACGTCCTCAACGGTTACGAGGGAGGCCTCCCCTCGGCCCGCTACCTGGGCGAACTGGCGGACGCGGCGGAATCGGCGGGTGCCCCCCACGACTACGTGATGGAACTCCGCAAGCGCCCCTGCTGACGCTCCCGTCCCTGCCCGCCTCCCCTCTCGTCGGAAACGACAAGACAACGATCGCAATCCCGTGGGCATCGTCATCTACGCGCGTAGGCCATGAGCGGCTACTCTCGTCCGCGTGAACGCTTCAGTTATTCCGGACGACATCCAGGGCGACCCGTACGCCGCCGCCGACGCCGCCGCCGCGCGCCTCCGCGAGCTCACGGGCGCCGAGACCCACGACGTCGCCCTCGTGATGGGCTCCGGCTGGGCGCCGGCCGTCGACGCGCTGGGCGAGCCCGAGGCGGACTTGGCCGTCACCGAGCTGCCCGGCTTCCCGCCGCCGGCGGTCGAGGGGCACGGCGGGCGCATCCGCTCCTTCAAGATCGGCGACAAGCGCGTGCTGGTCTTCCTGGGCCGCACCCACTACTACGAGGGCCGTGGTGTGGCCGCCGTCTCGCACGGCGTCCGTACGGCCGTCGCCGCCGGCTGCAAGACGATCGTGCTCACCAACGGCTGCGGCGGCCTGCGCGAGGGCATGCGTCCCGGTCAGCCGGTGCTGATCAGCGACCACCTCAACCTCACGGCGACGTCCCCGATCATCGGGGCCAACTTCGTCGACCTGACGGACCTGTACTCCCCCCGCCTGCGCGCCCTCTGCAAGGAGATCGACCCCTCCCTCGAAGAGGGTGTCTACGCGCAGTTCCCCGGCCCGCACTACGAGACCCCGGCGGAGATCCGCATGGCCCGCACCATCGGTGCGGACCTGGTCGGCATGTCCACGGTCCTGGAGGCCATCGCGGCCCGCGAGGCCGGCGCCGAGGTCCTCGGCATCTCCCTGGTCACGAACCTCGCCGCGGGCATGACGGGCGAGCCCCTCAACCACGAGGAGGTCCTCCAGGCGGGCCGCGACAGCGCGACCCGCATGGGCGAGCTCCTGGGCCAGGTCCTCGGCCGCGTCTGACGCTCCGCGGGACGGACTGGGCGGGCACCCTGCGCGTCCCCGCGCGGCGGGGGGGCACCCTGCGCGTCCCCGCGCCGCGGGGGTGGGTGGGTGTTCCTCCCGCCTCCCGGCCGCGGGCCCGAACACCCCCGCCGCTCCGCGGCGGATCACTCCCACCCACCCACCCGTTCACCCCGCACCGCGAGGCGGGGCAGGGGCGGGCGAGTGGGCGCCTCCCGCTGTGCAGGGGTGGGCGGCGGGCGGACGAGGGGCCGCAGGCGACTCCCGGCTCCACGCCACACAGGAGGAACCGGCAGGCGACTCCCAGCTCCACGCACACGGGAGGGACCGGCGGGGCGACTCCCAGCTCCACGCCACACAGGATGCCCCCCCACGAGGGCATCCGCACCTGCCGGGTAGTGGCATCCGGGCACCAACCGCGGGGCGGGACGGGACCGGCCGGCGCACGCCGGCAGAGCCCGCTCGGCGGCCACCGGCCGGCAGCCGCGCATGAGACGCGAGGGGACGTGGGGGTATGTGCGCACGGAGCACCGAGCACACCACCACGTTCAGAAACGGTCGACGCGGCGCAGGGATAGCGAGTACGTACATACCCCCGCGGCCCCGCACCCACCGACGGCCGCAGGCGCACCAGCCCCCACCGCCCCGCACCTCGCCCTCACACCCCGCACCCCGCACCCCGCACAGCCGCCGCACAGCCACCGCACCCACCGCACCCACCGCACCCACCGCACCCACCGCACCCACCGCACCCACCGAAAACCCAAGGCGCCCCGCCAGACACCGCGTACAGGAGAGGCTGAAGAACTCGTGCAGGACGACACCCCCGCCACCTCAGAGCTCATCGCACAGGCCCAGTCCTGGCTCGCCGAGGACCCGGACCCGGAGACCCGCGAAGAGCTCGGCAAGCTCATCGACGCCGAAGACATCACCGAACTGAAGACCCGCTTCGCCGGCACCCTCCAGTTCGGCACCGCCGGCCTCCGCGGCGAGCTCGGCGCAGGCCCCATGCGCATGAACCGCTCCGTGGTCATCCGCGCCGCCGCCGGCCTCGCCGCGTACCTGAAGGGCAAGGGCCAGACCGACGGCCTCGTCGTCATCGGCTACGACGCCCGTCACAAGTCCGCCGACTTCGCCCGCGACACCGCCGCCGTGATGACCGGCGCCGGCCTCCGCGCCGCCGTCCTCCCCCGCCCCCTCCCCACCCCCGTCCTCGCCTTCGCCATAAGGCACCTGGGCGCCGCGGCGGGCGTGGAGGTCACGGCCAGCCACAACCCCCCGCGCGACAACGGCTACAAGGTGTACCTCGGCGACGGCTCCCAGATCGTCCCGCCTGCCGACGCGGAGATCGCGGCGGAGATCGACGCGATCGCGAGCCTCCACGACGTGCCCCGCCCCGACTCCGGCTGGGAGACCCTCGACGAGGCCGTCCTGGAGGCCTACCTGGCCCGCACGGACGCCGTCCTGTCCCCGGGCTCCCCCCGCACCGCCCGCGCCGTCTACACGGCCATGCACGGCGTCGGCAAGGACACCCTCCTCGCCGCGTTCGCCCGCGCCGGCTTCCCCGCGCCGACCCTCGTCGCCGAGCAGGCCGAGCCGGACCCGGACTTCCCCACGGTCGCGTTCCCGAACCCGGAGGAGCCGGGCGCGATGGACCTGGCCTTCGCGACGGCGGCCCGCACCACCCCCGCCCCCGACCTGATCATCGCCAACGACCCGGACGCGGACCGCTGCGCGGCGGCGGTCAAGACCGGTCCCGACGAGACCGACTGGCGGATGCTCCGCGGCGACGAGGTGGGCGCACTCCTCGCCGCCCACCTGGTCAACCGCGGCGCCCAAGGCACGTTCGCCGAGTCGATCGTCTCCTCCTCCCTCCTCGGCCGGATCGCCGGGAAGGCGGGTCTCCCGTACGAGGAGACCCTCACCGGCTTCAAGTGGATCGCCCGCGTCGACGGCCTCCGCTACGGCTACGAGGAGGCGCTCGGCTACTGCGTGGACCCCGAGGGCGTCCGCGACAAGGACGGCATCACCGCCGCGCTCCTGCTCGCGGAGCTCGCGTCCGAGCTCAAGGAGGAGGGCCGTACGTTCCTCGACCTCCTCGACGACCTCGCCGTGGAGCACGGCCTGCACGCCACCGACCAGCTGTCGGTGCGCGTGGAGGACCTGTCCGTGATCGCGGACGCGATGCGCCGCCTGCGCGAGCAGCCGCCGACGGAGCTCGCGGGCCTCGCCGTGTCGAAGGCGGAGGACCTGACGCGCGGCACGGAGGCGCTGCCGCCCACCGACGGCCTGCGCTACACGCTCGACGGCGCCCGCGTCATCGTCCGCCCGAGCGGCACCGAGCCGAAGCTCAAGTGCTACCTCGAAGTGGTCGTCCCGGTGCCGGACAAGGCCGCGCTGCCCGAGTCCCACGCCCGCGCGACGGAGCTGCTCGCGGCGCTCAAGCGCGACCTCTCCGCGGCAGCGGGCATCTGACGCGCCCCACCACGGCCGCCCGGCCCCCGGACCCGGACCTCGGACCCTGACCCGGCCCCGGACCCGGGGCTCGGACCCGGACCCGCCCCCTCGGACCACCCGTCCGAGTGGTTCCGCGAAGCGACTGCCGCAGTGACCCGGTGCGCTGCCGGTCTTCCCAGGAAGGGACGACCGGTAGCGCACTTTCACGTTCCGGGAGCCGCCGCAGTGCCGTACGGATTCTCCGAGCCCTCGACCGCCGCCCCCACCCGCGTCCCCGCACCCGCGTCCAGAACCCCGCACGGCACCGCGCCCACGCCCCCGCGCCTGCGGGCCCGCACCGCCGACGCCCTCCGCCACGCCTGGCCCGCCCTGGCCGCGTACATGGCCGTCCGCGCGCTCGGCCTGCTGGTGTTCACCGTGTGGGCGCACCGCGACCACCGCGGCGTGCGGCACCTGCTGATGGAGTCGTGGGACTGCGACTGGTACCTGAAGATCGCCCAGAACGGCTACGCCGACGAGCTCGGCACCCGCATCGACGGCAACAACCTCGCCTTCTTCCCGCTCTACCCGCTGCTCGTCAGGGCGGGCGACGCCCTCGCGCCGTGGCTGCCGCGGGGCGCGGCGGGCCTCTCGGTGTCGGTCGCCGCCTCGCTGCTCGCGGCGTGGGGGATCTTCGCGGTGGGCGACCGGCTGTACGGCCGCAGGACAGGTGTCGTCCTCGCCGTCCTCTGGGGCAGCCTGCCCGTGGCGCTCGTGCAGTGGATGGGCTACACGGAGTCCCTGTTCACGGCGTTGTGCGCCTGGTCGCTGTACGCGGTACTCAGCGGGCGCTGGCTGTGGGCGGGCTCCCTCGCCGCGCTGGCGGGCCTGACGCGCCCCACGGGGGTGGCGGTGGCCGCGGCGGTCTCCCTGACGGCGCTGCTCGCCCTGCGCCGCCCGTCCGCCACCCGGCCGCTCCGGCCCCTCCTCGGCGCCCTCGTCGCCCCCCTCGGCTGGCTCGCCTACGTCGGCTGGGTGGGCCTGCGCCTCGGCCGCTGGGACGGCTACTTCGCCGTACAGAAGCTGTGGCGCAACGAGTGGGACGGCGGCGTCGCGACGTACCGGCGGATGCGGGACCTGTTCGTCACCGAGCGGCCCGCGCTGTTCGTGGCGATGGTGACGGTCGTCCTGCTGGGCGCGGTCGTGCTGTTCGTGCTGTCGGCGGGCGACCGGCAGCCGCTGCCCCTGCTGGTCTTCAGCGGTCTGCTGCTCGTGATCGTGCTCGGCAGCAGCGGCGTCTACTTCCCACGGGCCCGTTTCCTGCTGCCCGGCTTCCCGCTGCTGCTGCCGATCGCCGTGGCGCTGGCGCGCGCGAGGTCACACGTACTCGTGACGCTGCTGACCACGGCGGCGCTCATGTCGGCGGTGTGCGGCGGCCACATGCTCCTGGGCTGGCACGGCCCCCCATAAAGACACCACCGCGCGAAGGCGCACCCGCCCACGACGCTGCCGACCACAGCAGCACTCATGTCAGCGGTACGCGACGGCCACATGCTCATGGGCCGGCACGGCCCCCGTAAGAGCCTGTCTTCGAACCCCCGCCTGCGCAGCGACGCCGGGCGGCCTCCCCGGTCGCCCGCCCCCGTTTCGAGCGACCCTCAGGTCACCGCTCAGGTCACCGCCAGCAGCACGGCGAGCAGCACGGCTCCCGCCACGCACGGCGCCACGATCTCGTACGCCCAGCGCACCGCGGGCTCACCCTGCGCGGACTCCGCGGCGGCCTGCCGTTCGGCGAGTTCGCGGAGCTCGTCCATGGAGTGATCGCCCGACGCGCGGGTGGGCGGGGCGGTGGGGTCGAGGAAAGGGCGGCCGCCCGTCGGGTCGCCGGAGGCGGCGGCCTGCGACTGCCTGCGCGCCGCCTTCTTGCGGCCGCGCAGCGAGACGGGGATCGCCCAGAGCTGGAACTTGGTGCCGTCGTTGGTGAGGACCTCGTTGGAGTAGCCGGAGCGGAGCGTCGCGACGGACGCCCACGGCAGCGTGATGGTCCGGAAGGGGTTGCGGACCCGGAGGCGGTCGTCGTTGGCGTACACGACGGGCCGTACGGTGAACGCGACGACCAGCGGCACCGCGAAGAGCAGTCCGGCGAGCGCGAGCCACGGGGTGCGGCCCTCGCCGCGGATCGCCGCGTCGATGCCGAGCCAGGCGCCCAGGGCGAGCAGCAGGACGCCGCCCGCGATGCCGGCCGGGGACCGGAAGGTGCGGTCCTTGTAGGCGGGCTCCGCCACGGGGTCTCGAGGGTCGCTCATACCCTGATTCTGCCTGAAGCCCGGCCGGGCGCCCCGGCCCCTCCCCCCGCACTCCCCCTGTACAGCAGCTACGCGCGTAGATATGCTCCCCTCGTGACCATGCCCACTGCATTCGCTGACGTGACAGCGTCCGACAGCACGCTCCGCCGCTTCCTTCACGGGCTGCCCGGCGTCGACGCGGTCGGCCTGGAGGCGCGTGCCGCCTCGCTCGGTACCCGTTCGATCAAGACCACGGCGAAGGCGTACGCCATCGACCTGGCCATCTCGATGATCGACCTGACGACCTTGGAGGGCGCCGACACCCCGGGCAAGGTCCGGGCGCTCGGCGCGAAGGCCGTGAACCCGGACCCGACCGACCGTGAGACCCCCCGCACCGCGGCCGTCTGCGTCTATCCGGACATGGTCGCCACCGCCAAGGAGGCCGTCGGGACCAGCGGCGTGAAGGTCGCGTCCGTCGCGACCGCCTTCCCCGCGGGCCGCGCGGCGATCGAGGTGAAGCTCGGCGACGTGCGCGAGGCCGTCGCGGCGGGCGCCGACGAGATCGACATGGTCATCGACCGGGGTGCGTTCCTGTCGGGTGACTACATGACGGTGTTCGAGCAGATCCGCGCCGTGAAGGAGGCCTGCGGCACCGCCCGCCTGAAGGTCATCTTCGAGACCGGCGAGCTCTCGACGTACGACAACATCAAGCGCGCCAGCTGGATCGGCATGATCGCGGGCGCCGACTTCATCAAGACCTCGACCGGCAAGGTCGGCGTCAACGCCACCCCGGCCAACACCCTGCTCATGCTGGAGGCCGTCCGCGACTTCCGTGCGCAGACCGGGGTGCAGATCGGCGTGAAGCCCGCGGGCGGCATCCGCTCCACCAAGGACGCGGTGAAGTTCCTCGTCCTGGTGAACGAGACGGCCGGTCCCGACTGGCTGGACAACCACTGGTTCCGCTTCGGTGCCTCTTCGCTCCTCAACGACCTGCTCATGCAGCGTCAGAAGCTGGCCACCGGCCGCTACTCCGGCCCTGACTACGTGACGGTGGACTGATCACCATGACTTCCCCCTTCGAGTACGCTCCGGCGCCCGAGTCGCGCTCCGTCGTCGACATCGCGCCGAGCTACGGCCTGTTCATCGACGGCGAGTTCACCGATGCCGCCGACGGCAAGGTCTTCAAGACGGTCTCCCCGTCCACCGAAGAGGTCCTCTCCGAGGTCGCGCAGGCGTCCTCCGAAGACGTGGACCGCGCGGTGAAGGCCGCCCGCAAGGCCTTCGAGAAGTGGTCGGCGCTGCCGGGCGCCGAGCGCGCCAAGTACCTCTTCCGCATCGCCCGGATCATCCAGGAGCGCAGCCGCGAACTGGCCGTCCTGGAGACGCTGGACAACGGAAAGCCCATCAAGGAGACGCGCGACGCCGACCTCCCCCTGGTCGCCGCGCACTTCTTCTACTACGCGGGCTGGGCCGACAAGCTCGACCACGCCGGGTACGGGCCGAACCCGGCCCCGCTCGGCGTCGCGGGCCAGGTCATCCCCTGGAACTTCCCGCTCCTGATGCTGGCCTGGAAGATCGCTCCGGCGCTCGCGACCGGCAACACGGTCGTCCTCAAGCCCGCCGAGACGACCCCCCTGAGCGCCCTGTTCTTCGCGGACATCTGCCGCCAGGCGGGCCTGCCCAAGGGCGTCGTCAACATCCTGCCCGGGTACGGCGACGCGGGCGCGGCCCTGACCGCCCACCCGGACGTGAACAAGGTCGCCTTCACCGGCTCGACCGCCGTCGGCAAGGCCATCGCGCGCCAGGTCGCGGGCACGGACAAGAAGGTCACGCTCGAACTGGGCGGCAAGGGCGCCAACATCGTCTTCGACGACGCGCCCATCGACCAGGCCGTCGAGGGCATCGTCACCGGCATCTTCTTCAACCAGGGCCAGGTCTGCTGCGCGGGCTCGCGTCTCCTCGTACAGGAGTCGGTCCAGGACGAGGTGCTCGACGCCCTGAAGCGCCGCCTTTCCACCCTCCGCCTCGGCGACCCGCTGGACAAGAACACCGACATCGGCGCCATCAACTCCGCCGAGCAGCTCGCCCGCATCACCGCGCTCGCCGAGACCGGCGAGGCGGAGGGCGCCGAGCGCTGGTCGGCCCCGTGCGAGCTCCCCTCGTCCGGCTACTGGTTCGCGCCGACGCTGTTCACCAACGTCACGCAGGCGCACACCGTCGCCCGTGACGAGATCTTCGGCCCGGTGCTGTCCGTCCTCACGTTCCGTACGCCGGACGAGGCGGTCGCGAAGGCCAACAACACGCAGTACGGGCTCTCGGCGGGCATCTGGACGGAGAAGGGCTCGCGCATCCTCGCGGTCGCGAACAAGCTCCGGGCGGGCGTCGTCTGGGCCAACACATTCAACAAGTTCGACCCGACCTCGCCGTTCGGCGGCTACAAGGAGTCGGGCCACGGCCGCGAGGGCGGCCGGCACGGCCTGGAGGCGTACCTCGATGTCTGACCGACTCAGTGTCTTCAAGACCTACAAGCTGTACGTGGGCGGGAAGTTCCCGCGTTCCGAGAGCGGCCGGGTGTACGAGGTGACCGACTCCAAGGGCAAGTGGCTGGCGAACGCGCCCCTTTCCTCCCGCAAGGACGCCCGTGACGCGGTCGTCGCCGCGCGCAAGGCGTTCGGCGGCTGGTCGGGCGCGACCGCGTACAACCGCGGCCAGGTCCTCTACCGCGTCGCGGAGATGCTGGAGGGCCGCAAGGACCAGTTCGTGCGGGAGGTGGCGGACGCGGAGGGCATCTCCAAGTCGAAGGCCGCCACCCAGGTGGACGCGGCGATCGACCGCTGGGTCTGGTACGCGGGCTGGACCGACAAGATCGCCCAGATCGTGGGCGGGGCGAACCCGGTCGCGGGCCCGTTCTTCAACCTGTCGACGCCGGAGCCGACCGGTGTGGTCGCGGTCGTCGCGCCCCAGGAGTCGTCGTTCCTCGGCCTCGTCTCGGTGATCGCCCCGGTCATCGCGACGGGCAGCACGGCCGTGGTGATCGCCTCCGAGAAGTCGCCGCTGCCCGCGCTCTCGCTCAGTGAGGTCCTCGCGACGTCGGACGTCCCCGGCGGCGTGGTCAACATCCTCACCGGGAAGACCGCCGAGATCGCGGCGCCGCTCGCCGCCCACCAGGACGTCAACGCGATCGACCTGACGGGCACGGACGCGGAGCTGGCCCGCGATCTGGAGATCGCGGCCGCGGACAACCTCAAGCGCGTGCTGCGTCCACAGCCTGTGGACTTCGCGGCCGACCCCGGCACGCACCGCCTGACGGCCTTCCTGGAAACGAAGACGGTCTGGCACCCCACGGGTTCGCTGGGCGCGTCCGGCTCCGCCTACTAGGGCCTGGTGCCGGAAGTCCCGTCGTCCGCCCGGAGGGCGGGCCCCGCGGCGTCCGGTGCGTGCGATCGCGACCCGACAACGCCGCGGGCGTGCGTGCCGGGCGTCGCGGGGCAGGCGGGACTTCCGACGCAGGCCCCAGGCGCTTCACCGGGCTTGCCACACCACGCCGTCGGGCGCCCGCGGGGTGTGCCGTAACTGGTCGCGCTGTTCCCCGCGCCCCTTATGGGGCGCGGGGCTTCTTCATTCCCGCGGTTCGAGGCCGAGCCGGACCGCGATGCCGTCCAGGACACAGTCGAGTCCCGTCTCGAACTGCCAGGCGGCGTCGTCCTTGCGGCCCGCCCCGAGGGCGTAGCGCCGGTAGGCCGGGTAGCGGCCCGTGCCCATCAGGTACATCATCTGCGGCGCGAGTCCGGCGCGCGTCTCGTCGCCGCTGGTCCAGCCGTTGTCTTCCATGAACTGGCTCAGCGCCACCTCCGACTGGCCGACGCCGTGGACATAGGCGCCGACGGTGCGGAAGGCCGTCATGATCGTGTCGGCGTCGAGTCCGTTGCTCTCCAGCGCCGCGAGCTGCCGTTCAGCCATGGCCATCCGGTTCGGCGTCAGGGCGAAGTGCGGCGTGGGGAGCTGGGCGAGCCAGGGGTGCGCCAGCATCAGGCCGCGGCTCCCGACGGCGTACGCGCGCAGCACCTCGCGCCAGCCGGTCACGTCCTCGGGGACGACGACCTCGGCGGTGACCCGGTCGACCATCAGCGCCCACAGGTCGTCCTTGCCGGAGACGTGGCGGTACGCGGCCATGGGCGCGACGCCCAGCTCGGTGGCGAGGCGGCGCATGGTGACGGCCGCGAAGCCCTCGGCGTCGGCGACCTTCACCGCGACCTCCGCGATCTTCTGCGGCGTCAGGGCGGTGCGCTGCGCTGCCGCGGGGCGCTCCATGCGCTCCCAGAGCGTGACCTCGGGCTCGGCCTTCTTCTGTGCTGCCATGCGTACACCGTATCCCTTGTAGACGCCGTACACATCGATGTGTACGTTGTACGCGAACGATACGCCGTACACATTCCGCACTCCGGGGGAACCTCATGCCCACACCCGCACCTCGTCCCACCGCACTCCGCGTCGCGATCCTCGTCGGCTCCACCCGCGAGGGCCGCTTCGCACCCGTCGTCACCCGCTGGATCAAGGGCCACCTCGACCAGCGCGACGACATGGAGGTGGACGTCGTCGATCTGGCCGAGACCCCGCTGCCCACGGTCCTGCCCGCCTTCGGGCAGCCGCCCGCACCCGACACGACCGAGGCGCTCGCGCTGGTCAGCCCGCGCCTGGCCGCGGCCGACGCGTTCGTCTTCATCACGCCGGAGTACAACCACAGCTATCCGGCGTCCCTGAAGAACGCCATCGACTGGCACAACGAGCAGTGGCACGCCAAGCCGATCGGCTTCGTCTCCTACGGCGGCGTCTCCGGCGGCCTCCGCGCGGTCGAGCATCTCCGCGTCGTCATGGCCGAGTTGAACACCATGACGATCCGCAACACCGTCAGCCTGCACGACGCCTGGGGCCTCTTCGACGAGAAGCAGGAGATGACGGCACCGGCGAGCGACTCCGCGGTCAAGACCATGCTCGACCAGCTCGCCTGGTGGGCGCAGGCCCTGCGCAAGGCCAGGACGGCCCGCCCGTACGCCGCCTGACGTCACGTCACCCACAGCGAGGACGCCATGAAACAGCGCACGGAGACCACCCCGCCCACCACCCCAGCGGCCCCGCCGCCCGCACCCCAGGAGAGCCCGCCCCCGCCCTCCCGGCTCGCCGTCCTCGGCCTCCTGCTCGGCATCGTCCTGGCCACGCTCGACGGCACCATCGTCGGCACCGCGCTCCCGACGATCGTCGGCGAACTCGGCGGCCTCGGACACTTCTCATGGGTGGTGACGGCCTACCTGCTCACCGCCGCCGTCTCCACCCCCATCTGGGGCAAGATCGGCGACCTCTACGGCCGCAAGGGCAGCTACCTCACCTCGATCACGGTCTTCCTCGCGGGCTCCGTGCTCTGCGGACTCGCCCGGAACATGGAGCAGTTGATCGCGTTCCGCGCCCTCCAGGGACTCGGCGCGGGCGGCCTGTTCGTCGGCGCGATGGCCCTCATGGGGACACTCCTGACGCCCGCGCAGGCAGGGCGCTCACAGTCGATGATCGGCGTCATGCTGCCCGTCGCGATGATCGGCGGCCCGCTCCTCGGCGGCTTCCTCACCGACCACCTCGACTGGCGCTGGGTCTTCTACGTCAACGTGCCCGTCGGCGCCGTCGCGCTCCTGCTCGTCGGCCTCCTCGTCCGGCTGCGCGGCGAGCGCGGCACGGCCCGGATCGACTACGCGGGCGCCGCACTCCTGACGGCGGGCATCCTGGCGCTGACGCTGCTCGGAACCTGGGGCGGCACGACGTACGACTGGCTGTCGCCGCAGATCGGCGGCCTCGCCCTGCTCGCCGCGGCCTCGCTCGCCGCGTTCGCCCGCGTGGAGCGGCGCGCCCCCGAACCCGTCGTCCCGCCCCGCCTGTTCCGCGACCGCAACTTCACGCTCGCCCAGGTGCTCACCTTCCTGGCCGGCGCGGCGATGCTGGGGGCGGCCGGCTACCTGCCGCAGTACCTGCAGTTCGTCCACGGCATGTCGTCGACGGAGAGCGGGCTGCTGCTGCTCCCGCTGATGCTGGGCATGATGGGCGCGCAGCTGTACATCGGCCGGGCGGTCGGCAAGGGCGGCAGGTACCGGGCGTATCCGATCGCGGGCGCCGCCGTCGCCACGGCGGGCGCCCTGGCCCTTCTGACGGTCGGCGTGGACACCCCCGCGGCCGTGGCGTCCGCGCTGACGTTCGTCCTCGGCGCGGGCCTCGGCTGCCTGTTGCAGCCCTCGCTCCTCATCACCATGAACAGCGCGGAGCCGCGCGACATGGGCGCCGCCAGCGGCACCAACGCGCTCCTGCGCACCATCGGCGGCTCGCTCGGCGTCGCGGTCCTCGGCTCCCTCCACACCGGCCGCCTGACCGGCACCCTCACGAATCGGCTCGGCCCGGACGGCGAGCGCCTCGCGGGCGGCGAGCTGACCCCCGCACTCCTGCACGGCCTCCCCGAGCCCGCACGGGACGCCTTCCGCGCCGGGGTCACCAGCGGGCTGCACGGCGTCATGGCCGGCACAGCCGCGCTGTGCGCCCTCGCGCTCGCGGCGGCCCGGCTGATCCGCGAAGTGCCGCTGCGGACCGAGCGGAAGGCCGCGGCGCCCGCCGACTAGGGCCTGTGCCGGAAGTCCCGTCGTCCGCCCGGAGGGCGGACCCCGCGGCGTCCGGTGCGTGCGATCGCAAGGCGGAGGGTCGCCCCGATACTGGTCGTATCGGGACGACCCGACAGCGCCGCTGGGGGTCCCCCACGCCCTTCAGGCGTGGGGGAATGCGTGCCGGGCGCCGCGGGACAGGCGGGACTTCCGACACAGGCCCTAGCTCGGCAGCAGCTTCGTCGCCCCGCCCACCACCGGCAGGTCGGCCAGCGAACCGCCCGAGGTCAGCGGCCCGGTGACGAAGCCCGTGTTCACCGGCTTGAAGTCCGCGACCTGCGTGCCGAGCGTGTTGTCGAGCGGGTCGGCGCTGGTGTTGGCCAGCGGGTCCAGCTGCAGGTCCTTGACCGGACCGAGCCCGCCCGCCGCCGAGTGGTGCACCGCCGTGGACAACCCCTGAAGCGGCGAAGCCGAGGGCCCCGGCTCCACCGCACCGGCAGCGGCCGTGCCCCCCACCCCGAGCGCCGCACCCGCCGCCGTCACGGTGAGCCCCGCCCGCAACAACGCGCGCGAGCCGGACCGGGGGAGCTTCTTCACTGCGTGTCGTGCCATGGGTACCGCTCACATCCGTGCGTCGTAGGGTAATCGAGCGAGCACGTAGCGTAGTTGACGGGGCGTGTCGAAACCAAGGCCCACCGGCGTGGCGGCGCGTGCGGCGGCGAGGAACGCGACGGGGGAGCCTCATCCCCGACGCCTCGGTTGATAATGGCTCCCGTCCACACGGACGCGCCGTGTCGGGAGATGCGGTCCACTCCGGCTGCAAAGGCTCAGAGAATTGGGTTCCCATCCCCCGATACCGACCCGCGTCGTGCTGCTGACGGGCCCGTCCGGCTCGGGGAAGTCGTCGTTCGCCGCGCGCTCGGGGCTGCCCGTGCTGTGTCTGGACGACTTCTACAAGGAAGCCGGCGACCCCACGCTGCCGGTGGTGCCGGGCAGTTCGGACATCGACTGGGACTCCCCGGACTCCTGGGACGCCGACGTGGCCGTCGCCGCGATCGCGGAACTGTGCCGGACGGGGCGCACGAAGGTGCCGGTGTACGACATCTCGATCAGTGCGCGCGTCGGGCAGGAGGCCCTGGACATCGAGCGCACGCCGCTCTTCGTCGCCGAGGGCATCTTCGCGGCGGACATCGTGGAGCGGTGCAGGGAGATCGGCGTGCTGGCCGACGCGATCTGTCTGCGGGGGCGGCCCTCGACGACGTTCCGGCGGCGGCTGCTGCGGGATCTGCGGGAGGGGCGCAAGTCGGTGCCGTTCCTGCTGCGGCGCGGCTGGCGGCTGATGCGGGCGGAGCGCGCCATCGTGGCGCGGCAGACCGCACTGGGCGCCCATCCCTGCGCGAAGGACGAGGCGTTGGGCCGGGTCGCGGCGGCGGCTGCGGGCCGGTGCGTGAAGGCGCGGGCCCAGGCCTCTTCGTAGAGCGGCCCAGGCCTCTTGGCAGCGGGGAAAAAGCAGAGGGACCGGAAAGACCCCCCGGCCTTCCGGTCCTCCACTTGTTTCCCCCGTGGGGTCCCCCGTGCATCCGCCGCAACCCCCCGGAGCGGCGGCCCCCGTACTTCCCCCGTTTTCCCCCGCCCCTCAGGCCACCAGCTCGCCGAAGGACTCCTCCTCGTCACGGCCGAAGCTGAGGACCTCGTCCTCGCGCAGCCGGCGGAGCGACCGCCAGATGCTCGACTTCACCGTGCCGACACTGATGTCGAGGATGTCCGCGATCTCGGGGTCCGTACGACCCTCGTAGTAGCGGAGCACGAGCATCGTGCGCTGCAGTTCGGGGAGGCGAGCCAGGGCCTGCCAGAGAACCGCGCGCAGCTCCGTGCCGCGCATCGCGTCCGTGTCGCCCACCGTCTCCGGCAGTTCCTCGGTCGGGTACTCGTTCAGCTTGCGGCGGCGCCACGCGCTGATGTGCAGATTCGTCATGGTGCGGCGGAGGTAGCCCCCGACCGCGGCCTTGTCACTGATCCGGTCCCAGGCGCGGTACGTCGAGAAGAGGGCGCTCTGGAGGAGGTCCTCGGCCTCGAAACGGTCACCGGTCAGGTGGTAGGCGGTTGCGTACAGGGAGGCGCGGCGTTCCTGGACGTAGGCGGTGAACTCCGCCTCCGACAGCGACTTCCGCTCTCCCGATTCCTCCCCGTACGCGGCTCCCCCGTGAGCCTTGCCGGCGTCGACCACCGTCATGAATCCGGTGTGCTGACGCCCGGTGCCGCGAGCGCACCCCCGCCCGCTCACGGCACCGGACTTCTCAGACCCCCGCACGACGTCGTGGAGACGCGTGACAACTGCGCTCGAGCTGGTGCTGTGCAGCGTATTCATCTTGCGCCCCCCGTCGGTGGAGTCCGGCTTCTTCCGTGTGACCAAAACTCTGCCGCAGTGACTTCATGGCGTTGTCCGTCGACTGTCACAGGCCTGTCACAGGGGTCGGGGAGGTCTTCCACCTGTGAAGGTCACGTGTGGGTGCGGGCCTTCACCTGCTCATTACGGACGCGGGGAGGCTCCGGCAGTCGAACTGGAGCCATGGCATGGGACAGAATGACGTCCGTGCCTTCCCTGTTGCTGATCGAGGACGACGACGCCATCCGGACGGCCCTGGAGCTTTCACTCACGCGCCAGGGGCATCGGGTGGCCACTGCTGCCACCGGCGAGGACGGTCTGAAGCTGCTCGGCGAGCAGCGGCCCGACCTGATCGTGCTGGATGTGATGCTGCCGGGCATCGACGGCTTCGAGGTGTGCCGTCGCATCCGGCGCACCGACCAGCTGCCGATCATCCTGCTCACCGCGCGCAGCGACGACATCGACGTTGTCGTCGGCCTGGAGTCCGGTGCCGACGACTATGTGGTCAAGCCCGTGCAGGGCCGGGTCCTGGACGCCCGCATCCGTGCCGTGCTGCGGCGCGGCGAGCGCGAGGCGAACGACGCGGCGACGTTCGGTTCGCTGGTCATCGACCGGGCCGCGATGACCGTCACGAAGAACGGCGAGGACCTGCAGCTCACGCCCACCGAGCTGCGGCTGCTCCTGGAGCTGAGCCGCAGGCCGGGCCAGGCCCTGTCGCGGCAGCAGTTGCTGCGGCTGGTGTGGGAGCACGACTACCTCGGCGACTCGCGGCTCGTGGACGCGTGCGTGCAGCGGCTGCGCGCCAAGGTCGAGGACGTGCCCTCGTCGCCGACCCTGATCCGTACGGTGCGCGGCGTCGGCTACCGGCTGGACACGCCTCAGTGACCAAACCGCACGACAAGCTCCGCGGCCTGCCCGCGGCGCGCAAGGCGATACTGGCGGGTCTGCGCTTCACGAGTCTGCGGCTGCGGCTGGTCGTGGTGTTCGGGCTCGTGGCGCTCACCGCGGCGGTCTCCGCGTCCGGCATCGCGTACTGGCTCAACCGCGAGGCGGTGCTCACGCGCGCGCAGGACGCGGCGCTCAAGGACTTCAGGCAGCAGATGCAGAACCGTGCGGGCGCGCTGCCCGCCGACGTATCGCAGGCCGAACTGCAGGCGACCGCCGAGCAGATGGCGAACAGCAGCCAGCGCTACAGCGTGCTCCTGGTCGCCGAGAAGAAGGGCGGCGGCCAGCTCGTCGGCTACTCCGACCTGGACGCCTTCACCCTCGCCAAGGTGCCGGCCTCGCTGCAGAAGGCGGTGAACAAGAAGCAGCCGCTGACCTCCGGCAACAAGAGCCCGTACCACCTGTACTGGCAGCGGACCGCCGACCACGGGACCCCGCATCTGGTGGGCGGCGCCAAGGTCATCGGCGGCGGCCCGACCGGTTACATGCTCAAGTCCCTGGAGCCGGAGGCGAAGGATCTGAGTTCGCTGGGCTGGTCCCTGGCCATCGCCACGGGCCTCGCGCTGATCGGCTCCGCGCTGCTCGCGCAGGCCGCCGCGACGACCGTGCTGAAGCCCGTGCACCGGCTGGGTGTCGCGGCGCGGCGGCTCGGCGAGGGGAAGCTGGACACGCGGCTGCGGGTGTCCGGGACCGACGAGCTCGCCGACCTGTCCCGTACGTTCAACAGGACCGCGGAGAACCTGGAGAAGAAGGTCGCCGACATGAGCGCCCGTGACGAGGCGTCCCGGCGTTTCGTCGCCGACATGTCGCACGAGCTGCGCACCCCGCTGACCGCGATCACCGCCGTGACGGAGGTCCTGGAGGAGGAGCTCGACGCGGAGACGGGGTCCGTGGACCCGATGATCGAGCCGGCCGTACGCCTCGTGGTGAGCGAGACCCGCCGCCTGAACGACCTCGTGGAGAACCTCATGGAGGTCACCCGCTTCGACGCGGGGACCGCGCGCCTGGTCCTGGACGACGTGGACATCGCCGACCAGATCACCGCGTGCATCGACGCGCGGGCCTGGCTGGACGCGGTCGAGCTGGACGCCGAGCGCGGCATCATGGTCCGCCTCGACCCGCGACGCCTCGACGTGATCCTGGCGAACCTCATCGGCAACGCCCTCAAGCACGGCGGCTCCCCGGTGGAGGTGTCGGTCCGGCTGGAGGACGCGCAGCTGGTCATCGCCGTACGCGACCACGGCCCCGGTATCCCGGAGGACGTGCTGCCGCACGTCTTCGACCGCTTCTACAAGGCGTCCGCGTCCCGGCCGCGGTCCGAGGGCAGTGGCCTCGGCCTGTCCATCGCGCTGGAGAACGCGCACATCCACGGCGGCGAGATCACCGCCGCCAACTCGCCGGAGGGCGGCGCGGTCTTCACGCTGTGGCTGCCGCGCGACGGGGAGCGGGCCGAGGACGAGGCGGGCGACGAGGACGGGCGTACGGAAGGGGGCCAGGCGTGAAGGGGCGTCGTATCCGTGCCGCGGCCGCCGTCGTGGGGCTCGCCGCCGTGCTCGCGGGGTGCGGGATCAGGACGACCGAGGTGCCGACGGACTACGGTGCGGCGCCTTCGCGGGTGCCGTGTGTGATGTCGGGCTCGACCATCGCGTCGCAGGCGGGCAGCGGGGTGCCGGTGGAGGTCTTCCTGGTGTGCGCGGCGCAGCTGGTGACCGTCGACCGCACCGTGCAGCTGCCCACGGACAAGGCGACCACCGACCGGGTGCGCATCGCGCAGGCGCTCCTCGACGAGCTGGCGAAGGCCCCGTCGGACGAGGAGAAGCAGGCGGGCTTCGCCACGGACGTGCGCCGCGGCACCACCGCCTCCGGGCCCCGCAAGGGCGACCCGGCCGAGGCGCTGCGGCTGAGCACGGCGCCGGAGAACCTGTCGACGTTCGCGCTCGCGCAGACCGTGTGCACGCTGGCCGACAACGCGTCGTCGGACGACGGCACGGTGGCCATGGGCGGCCCCGGAGACAGCCCCCTGCGGCGCTACGAGTGCACTCCGGAGGTGCGCTCCCGGCCCGGGACCGTGGCTCCGCCTGTGCAAACCGTCGAGTAACCGGCGCCGGGTACACGGAACCGATCCTGCCGCCCGCGGCGTCTTGGGGGGCGTGCTTCAAGGCTCGGGCGGCCACGGTGCCGCCATCCGCTTCCGTGCGGCGGGGGGACTCCTCCTCGTCGCACATCTTCTGCTCGTCGGGTGGATCACGCTGCGCCCGCTGGACGTGCCCTGGGTGAGCGCCGCGAACATGGAGCCGCTCGCCGGGATCAAGGCGGACCTGGCGCTGGGCGGTCTGCAGGCGGCCCGCCGGATCGGCGAGAGCGTGCTGCTGCTCGCCCCGCTCGGGGTGCTGCTTCCGCTGGCCGGCGGCCGGCTCGTGGTATCGCCGTGGGGTTCGCTGGTGCGCACGGTCGCGGCCGGGGCGATGCTGTCGCTCGGCATCGAGCTGCTGCAGACCGGGGTGCCCGGTCAGGTCGTCGACATCGACTCGCTGCTCCTGAACACCTTCGGGGTGGCCCTCGCGCATGTCGCGGTCGTGCCCGCGGCCAGGGCGCGGCTCCGTCGCGGTGGCGACGGCAGGACCTGTGTGGCCCTCCACCGGGAGGACACGTCTCAGGGTCCGACCCCGACGATTCCCAGGGTCGGTATCGCACCGTAGAGCGATGCTTTGACCCGGTTCGTGAACGTACTGTCGTCCTATCGGGGTACACGGAAGTCCCCAGACCTACGGTTCACGAAGGAGCCCGACATGACCGCCCTTGCCCGCCCCACCCACGGCCGGATGATCGGCGGAGTGTGCGCAGCCCTCGCCAAGCGCTTCGGCACGTCCGCGGCGACGATGCGCGTGATCTTCGTGGTCTCGTGCCTGCTGCCCGGCCCGCAGTTCCTGCTCTACATCGCGCTGTGGTTCCTGCTGCCCTCGGAGGATAAGGCCCGTCAGGCCTGGTGACCTCGGCCGCGGCCGGATGACCGCGACACGACGATGGGGCGTCCCCTCCGCGGAGGGGACGCCCCATCGGGCGTTCGGACGGGGTCCGGTCAGCCGAGCGGCAGGCCGTTGACGCCGCTGCCGCCGAGGGGCAGGCCGCCGAGCAGGCCGGAGACGGGCGAGGTCGGGCCGCCCGGCTTGGGGCCCGAGACGTTCTCGAGCACGGGCTGGGCGGCGTTCAGGCCGCTGCCGATGGCGTTCTGTCCGGCGGACAGGGACTCGGTGGCGCCGGCGGCCGGGACCACGGAGGAGACGGGGCCGAGCGCGGCCGCGGGGTCGGCGACGGCGGGGGCGGCGTTCGCGGCACCGGCGCCCGCGGCGGCGAAAGCGGCGCCGAGAGCGGCGACACCGAGGGACTTGGCGGCAGACTGCTTCATCTTCAATGCGTCCTTGCGTCTTTGCTTACGGATGTGGGGAGGGGGGTTTGAGCGGTTCAACGACCGTAAGCAGTCCGAATCACGGGCCGGGCGCAAAAAGGAGAGCGGCCGGGGTGTGCGCACCCCGGCCGCTCACGCGTCGTACGACGCGGACGTCATTCCGTCAGCTCTCCACAGAAGCGCTGGTCGAGACGGTCTGGCGGAACAGCCATTCGGACTTCAGCTCGGCATAACCGGGCTTGATCACGTCGTTGATCATGGCCAGTCGTTCATCGAAAGGAATGAATGCTGATTTCATCGCATTGACTGTGAACCACTGCATGTCGTCGAGCGAGTAGCCGAACGTGCCGACCAGGTGCTCGAATTCGCGGCTCATGCTGGTGCCGGACATCAGGCGGTTGTCGGTGTTCACGGTCGCGCGGAAGTGCAGCTTGCGCAGCAGGCCGATGGGGTGCTCCGCGTAGGAAGTGGCGGCGCCCGTCTGCAGGTTGGAGGTGGGGCAGAGCTCCAGCGGGATGCGCTTGTCCCGTACGTACGACGCGAGGCGGCCGAGGCGGACGGTGCCGTCGTCGGCGACCTGGATGTCGTCGATGATGCGCACGCCGTGGCCGAGGCGGTCGGCGCCGCACCACTGCAGGGCCTGCCAGATCGACGGCAGGCCGAAGGCCTCACCCGCGTGGATCGTGAAGTGGTTGTTCTCGCGCTTCAGGAACTCGAAGGCGTCGAGGTGGCGGGTGGGAGGGAACCCGGCCTCGGCGCCCGCGATGTCGAAGCCGACGACGCCCGAGTCGCGGTAGCGGTTGGCGAGTTCGGCGATCTCCAGGGCGCGGGCGGCGTGCCGCATCGCGGTGAGGAGGGCGCCCACGCGGATGCGGTGGCCGTTCTCCTTCGCGCGGCGCTCGCCCTCGCGGAAGCCCTCGTTGACGGCCTCGACGACCTCTTCGAGGGTGAGGCCCTGCTCCAGGTGCTGCTCGGGGGCGTACCGGATCTCGGCGTAGACGACGCCGTCCTCGGCGAGGTCCTCGGCGCACTCGGCGGCCACGCGCTTGAGGGCGTCCTTCGTCTGCATCACCGCGCAGGTGTGGGCGAAGGTTTCCAGGTACCGCTCCAGGGAGCCGGAGTCGGCAGCCTCGCGGAACCAGATCCCGAGCTTGTCGGGGTCGGTCTCGGGCAGGCCCCCGTACCCGTTCTCGCGGGCGAGGTCGACGATCGTGCCGGGGCGCAGGCCGCCGTCGAGGTGGTCGTGGAGGAGCACCTTGGGGGCGCGGCGGATCTGCTCGGCGCTGGGCGTTTCACGGTCCGTGTGACCGGTCGTGTGTGTCTGGCTCGTCATTTCGGCACTCTAGCGCCTACGCGCGTAGAACTCACTGGTCGATACGTAACAGTGACCCTGCGGAAGGGTGGCGTACACCATGGCTTCTGACACTGTTCTGTCATGGCACAGGAAGGGACCGCGGGGCCGGCGGGCGCGGCCAGGCTCGGGCGTGTGATCGGTACGGCGCCTTCGGCGGTGGGCGGAGTGGTGCTCCTGCTCCCCGGCGGCGCGGAGTCCTCCAGCCGCAGGCCGTCGCCGCTGGCGGGGACCGGGGTGCGCGCGCTGGGCCGCAGGCTGGCCCAGGACGGCCGGGAGGCGGGGCTCGTCACGCACGTCGTGCACTACCGCTGCCGGGGGTGGAACGGCGCGCAGGCGGAGCTGGCCCGCGACACGACCTGGGCGGCCGACGAAATCGTACGTCTCTACGGCGACGTCCCCGTCTGCCTGGCCGGCGTGGACATGGGCGGCCGGGCGGCGCTGCGCGCGGGCGGGCACGCGGCCGTCAACTCCGTTCTGGCGATGGCGCCCTGGCTGCCCGAGGACGATGTGGCGGCACCGCCCGAGCCGGTGAAGCAGCTCGCGGGGCGGCGGGTGCTCATCGTGCACGGCACGAACGACGAACGGACCGATCCCGAGCTGTCGTTCCGGCTCGCGGAGCGGGCGAAGAAGGCGAACCGGGACGTGTGCCGCTTCGAGGTGCACTCGGACGGGCACCGGCTGCACCAGCATCAGGCCGAAGTCCTGGCGCTCGCCTCGGACTTCGTGATGGGGACGCTGTTCGGTGCGGACTTCGCCCGCCCCTTGGAGGACGCGTTGGCGGCTCCGCCGCCGCTGGGGCTGCGCATGCCGTTGGCCTCCGGCTTTGGACGGTCGCTTCGAAGGTGACCCGGCGACGGAGCTCCGTCGATCACCGGCTCCGCCGAGTTCGTCCTCAAGCGCCGGACGGGCTGACATCCGCCTCCGGGTCCGATCCCATCTGCGGCAGCAGCTTGCCCTTCCTGCTCAGCAGGAACTGCTTGAACGCCGCCACCGGTGGCGTGTCCGGGTGGCCGTCCAGCCAGGCCACGCCGATCTCGCGCACCGCCCGCTGCCCCGTCACCGTCAGCTCCACCACCCCCGGGCGCGGCACCGCGGGCGGCGGCAGCAGGGCCACGCCCAAGCCCGCCGCGACCAGGCCGCGCAGCGTCTCCGCCTCCTCGCCCTCGAAGGCGATACGGGGCTTGAAGCCCGCCTCGCGGCAGAGGTCGTCCGTGATGCGGCGCAGGCCGTACCCGGGCTCCAGGGTCACGAACGCCTCCTCGGCGGTCTCGGCGAGGCGGACCCGCTTGCGGGACGCGAGGCGGTGGTCGTCGGGGACGACCAGGCGCAGGCGCTGCTCGTCGAGGCGGCGGGCGACCAGGTCGGGTGCGTCGGGCACGGGTGAGGTGAGGCAGAGGTCGAGCTCGCCCGCGCGCAGCCGCTCCAGCATCGCCTCGCCGTAGTTCTGGACGAGGCTGAAGCGGATGCGCGGGTGGTCGGCGCGGAAGGCGCGGATCAGTCCCGGGACCGTCTCCGAGCCCATGGTGTGCAGGAAGCCGAAGGCGACCTTGCCTGAGGCCGGGTCGGCGTCGGCGCGGACGGACTCGGCGGCGCGCTCCACCTCGCCGAGGGCCCGCTCGACCGAGGTGAGGAAGGTGCGGCCCGCCGGGGTGAGCGAGACCGTGCGGCCGCGGCGCGCGAACAGGTCGACGCCGAGGTCGCGTTCGAGCCGGACGAGGGCGCGGGACAGCGTCGACTGGGGGATCCGCAGCTGCTCGGCGGCGCGTGTCACGTGCTCGGTGCGGGCGACCCCCGCGAAGTACGCGAGGCGTGGCGCGAGCAGCGTCACGATGTCCTGCGCGTCACTGTTCTGTGACACATGCGGCTGTGACCTGTGCTGATGCTGCATGGGAACGATTATGGGGTTTCCATGCATTGGACGCATCAAAAATCCAGTCGTACGTTTCTGGACATGCCTGCTGCCAGTAGCGGGGCGTCCGTCACCCATGCGGTCGCCCCCGCCCCGCCGTCCCCCGATGCCGATACCCGACTGACCCCGGGCGGGCCCGGCTACCGCCGGATGAGCTTCGCGCTCTTCCTCGCCGGCGTCGCCACTTTCGCCCTCCTCTACTCCACGCAGGCTCTCCTCCCCCTCGTCTCCGCCGACTTCGGCGTGAGCGCGAGCACGGCGAGCTGGACGGTGTCGGGTGCCACGGGCGCACTGGCCCTGTTCGTCCTGCCGCTGAGCGCGCTCAGCGAGCGCTACGGGCGGCGCACGATGATGACCGCCTCCCTCACCGTCGCCGTCGCCGTCGGGCTCCTCGTCCCCTTCTCCCCGTCGGTCGAGGTGCTGATCGCGCTGCGCGCGGTGCAGGGCGCGGCCCTCGCGGGGCTCCCCGCGTCCGCCATGGCGTTCCTCGCCGAAGAGGTGCGGCCCAAGGCTCTGGTCGCCGCGATCGGCCTGTTCGTGGCGGGCAACTCCATCGGCGGGATGAGCGGGCGCATCGTCACGGGCTGGGTGGCGCAGGCCTGGGGGTGGCGCGCGGCCGTCGGTGTGGTCGGCGTCGTCGCGGTGCTGTGCGCGGTCGCCTTCCGCGTACTGCTGCCCGCGCCCCGGCACTTCGCCCCGGGCCCGCTCAGCCCCAGGTCGCTCGCGCGCACGGTGCGCACGCATCTGTCGAACCCGCTCCTGTGCAGGCTGTACGCGATCGGGGCGCTGTTCATGACCGTGTTCGGCGCGGTCTACACGGTGATCGGGTACCGCCTCACGGAGGCACCGTTCTCACTGCCGCAGGGCGTCATCGGCTCGATCTTCCTGGTCTACCTCGTCGGCACGGTCTCGTCGGCCGCCGCCGGGCGGCTCGTGACGCGACTCGGGCGGCGCGGCGCGCTGTACCTGGCGGTGAGCACGACGGCGGGCGGGCTGCTGCTCTCCCTCTCCCCTTCGCTGGTCCTGGTGCTGCTGGGGCTGGTTCTGATCACGGCCGGGTTCTTCGCGGGGCACGCGGTCGCGTCCTCGTCGGTGAGCCGGACGGCGACGGCCGGGCGCGCGCAGGCGTCCGCGCTCTACCAGTCCGCGTACTACCTGGGCTCCAGCGCCGGCGGCACGCTCGGCGCGGTCGCCTTCCACGCGGGCGGCTGGGCCGGGACGGTCGGGCTCGGCCTCCTCGCGGTGCTCGGCGTCGTGTCGGTGACGGTGTGGGGGTCGCGCGCGGCGCGGGCGCAGGAGCGGCGCACGCTCGTGGCCCGCTCCTGCTGACTCCTGGCCCGCCCCCTGTTTTCACCTGCGGGTTTTCCCACTCCGGGGGCCGTTGTCAGTGGGCTGCGGTAGCTTCCGATGTGTTGGGCCTCACATAGGGCTCTCTCGCAGCGCAGGGGTGGGTTGGGATGAGCGACATCGCAGGGACGACGACCGATCTGGACGTCACGCTGGAGAAACACCGGGTCGAACTGACCGGGTACTGCTACCGCATGCTCGGCTCGGCCTTCGAGGCCGAGGACGCCGTGCAGGACACGATGGTGCGGGCCTGGCGCAGCTTCGAGAAGTTCGAGGGCCGCTCCAGCGTCCGGTCCTGGCTGTACCGCATCGCGACGAACGTCTGCCTCGACATGCTGAACGCGGGCAACCGCCGCGCCCGCCCCATGGACCTGACCGCCGCGGCGCCGCTGGCACAGGCCGCGCTCAATCCGCGCCCGGACAACACCTGGCTCGAGCCGATCCCGGACGCCCGTGTCCTGCCGACCGTCGGTGACCCCGCGGAGGCGGCCGTCGCCAAGGAGTCGGTGCGCCTCGCGTTCGTCGCCGCGTTGCAGAGCCTGCCGCCCAAGCAGCGCGCCGTGCTCATCCTGCGCGAGGTCCTCGCCTGGAAGGCCAGCGAGGTCGCCGAGCTGATCGACACGTCCGTCGCCTCGGTGAACAGCGCGCTGCAACGGGCCCGCGCCACCCTCGCCGAGCGGCCGGAGGACGACACGGCCGTCTCCGACCCGCTCGACGAGGAGCAGCAGAAGCTCCTGGAGCGGTACGTCGCCGCGTTCGAGGGCTATGACATGGCGGCGCTGACCGCGCTGCTCGCCGAGGACGCCGTCATGACGATGCCGCCGTTCGACCTGTGGCTGCGCGGCACGGACGACATCACGGGCTTCATGACCACGATCGGCGCGTCGTGTGCCAACAGCCGCCTGGTCCCGGTGAACGTGAACGGCACACCGGGCTTCGCGCACTACAAGCCGGACCCCGACAACGGCGGTTTCGCTCCCTGGGCGATCCAGGTCATCGAGATCTCAGAGGGCCGGATCACCGGCTTCCACTGCTTCCTGGACACGCCCCGGTGGTTCCCGCTGTTCGGGATGCCCCTCCATCTCGACGACTAGACCGAGGAGCTCGACGAGACCCACGAGACCGAGCAGGGCCAGCAGGGCGGGGGTGGGGTTCCTGAGGCGGATCCGGCCCCCGGCTCTGCGGGCGGCGAGGTGCAGGCGGGCGACGGCGTCCACGGTCGGCAGGTCGGCGGTGGTGACGGCGGCGACGTCGCAGATCACGTCGCCCCCGTGCGGCCCGTGCCGGGCAGCGGCCACGCGCTCGCTCAGGTGCGGGACGTCTGCGGGGCCCAGTGGGCCCGCGATGCGGATGAGGTTCTCTTCGTCAGCAGCCACGCAAGGGTGACCGGCCGGGCGGCCAGAACTCATCGGTGGGGCGGTTCAGCAACGCGCCCGGGGCTCAGTCGCAGGGGAACGCGCTGGTGTCGAAGTCCAGGTCGAAGGGGGCGGGCAAGGTGATCGGCTCGCCGAACTTGCAGGCCCGCAGGGTGCGGTAGACGTCTCCGCGAGGTTCGCCGTAGAGCGTGATGGTCGGGCCGCCGGGGGCCCACCGGTCGATGAGCAGGTAAAGGGGGATGCCTGCGGCGGCGTACGCGGCGGGTTTGCTGACGCGGTCATGACGGGCGTTGGACGGCGAAGTCACCTCGACCACGAGTTCGGCGGCGCCGGCCGGGACGTGTGTACCCGGGCCTTCGACCTCCGCGACGGGCAGGGCGACCAGGTCGGGGATGAACATGCCCAGCCTGGACGGTACGGCGAGGGACAGCGTCTGGTAGATGCCCCAGTCGTCCGGGAGCACGGAGTAGAGGCAGCGCTGAACCTTCTCCGCGATGACGTTGTGTTCATTCGACGGGCTGGGCGACACGGTGACGACCCCCTCGACGATCTCCACCTTGCTGCCCTCGGGCCAGTCCATCTCTTCCCAGAGACGGACGAGGTCGTCCCAGCTCTGACCGGAGTCATGGCCGACGGTGAGTGCGCTCATGGCGGTCTCCTCTTTCGGTGCGTCGCCGATCCCAGCATGCCGAACGGGACCGGCGGCGGTCCACCGATCCCGTTCACCCGTACGAGTCCCGTCAGGGGCGCGGGGACTGCGCGACCAGCCCCCACGCGCCCGCAGCAGACGAATCAGACGGATCAGCCGATGCGGTCCAGGACAATCGGCGTCGCCGAGAAGTCCGTGCCCGCCGGGGCGATGTCGAACGACCCCTCCACGGACTGGAGCGCGTACGCGAACCGCTCCGGCGTATCCGTGTGGAGGGTGAGCAGCGGCGCGCCCGCCTCGACGGAGTCCCCCGGCTTGGCATGGAGTTCGACGCCCGCGCCCGCCTGGACCACGTCCTCCTTCCGCGCACGCCCCGCACCGAGCCGCCAGGCGGCGACGCCGATGTCGTACGCGTCGAGGCGGGTGAGCACGCCCGACGACGGAGCCGTCACCACGTGCGTCTCGCGTGCCACCGGCAGCGCCGCGTCCGGGTCGCCGCCCTGCGCCGCGATCATGCGACGCCACACGTCCATCGCCGAACCGTCCGCGAGCGCCTTCGCGGGGTCGGCGTCCTTGAGGCCCGCCGCGTCCAGCATCTCGCGGGCCAGGGCGAGGGTGATCTCGACGACGTCCGCCGGGCCGCCGCCCGCGAGGACCTCCACCGACTCGCGGACCTCAAGGGCGTTGCCGGCCGTCAGGCCGAGCGGCGTCGACATGTCGGTGAGGAGCGCCGCCGTGCGGACGCCGCTGTCCGTGCCGAGCTCGACCATCGTGGAGGCCAGCTCGCGCGCGTCGTCCAGGTTCTTCATGAAGGCGCCGGTGCCGACCTTCACGTCGAGGACGAGAGAGCCGGTCCCCTCGGCGATCTTCTTGGACATGATGGAGGAGGCGATGAGCGGGATCGCCTCCACCGTGCCGGTCACGTCACGGAGCGCGTACAGCTTCTTGTCGGCCGGGGCCAGGCCGTCGCCCGCCGCGCAGATGACCGAGCCGACGCCCTCCAGCACGTTGAGCATCTCCTCGTTGGAGAGCAGCGCCCGCCAGCCGGGGATGGCCTCCAGCTTGTCGAGCGTGCCGCCGGTGTGGCCGAGGCCGCGGCCCGAGAGCTGCGGTACGGCCGCGCCGCACGCGGCGACCAGCGGGGCGAGCGGCAGCGTGATCTTGTCGCCGACGCCGCCGGTGGAGTGCTTGTCGGCGGTGGGGCGGGAGAGCGAGGAGAAGTCCATGCGCTCGCCGGACGCGATCATCGCGGCGGTCCAGCGGGCGATCTCCTTGCGGTTCATGCCGTTGAGGAGGATCGCCATCGCGAGGGACGACATCTGTTCGTCGGCGACCGTGCCACGCGTGTACGCGTCGATGACCCAGTCGATCTGTTCGTCGCTCAGCTCGCCCCGGTCGCGCTTGGTGCGGATGACGGAGATGACGTCCATTGGCATGTCCTTCCGGCGGTACGACAGCGTACGTACGTGGATATGCGGCGACTCTACGCGCATAGAGCCGGGAGATGAAGGCGGCCCCGCACCCGAGATCATCAAGGGGGCGGGGCCGTCGGTCAGTTGAGGTGCTGCGGGCCGAACGCGTCCGGGAGCATGTCGCCGAGCGTCCGCACGCCCGATGGCGTCTCCATGACGAGGTCGGCGCCCCCGAACTCGTACAGGAGCTGGCGGCAGCGGCCGCACGGCATCAGGATCTCGCCCTTGCCGTCCACGCACGTGAAGTGGGTGAGGCGGCCGCCGCCGGTCAGTTGGAGCTGCGAGACCAGGCCGCACTCGGCGCACAGGCCGAGGCCGTAGGAGGCGTTCTCCACGTTGCAGCCGGAGACCGTCCTGCCGTCGTCGACCAGGGCCGCGGCACCGACCGGGAAGCCCGAGTAGGGCGCGTACGCACGGGACATGGCCTCGCGCGCCGCTTCCCGCAGGGAGTCCCAGTCGGTGTCCGTGGCGGCAGTCGTCACTTTCCTTGGCCCTTCCTGTACGGCATTCCGTCCGCCTTCGGCATCCGGAGTCGCTGGGCGGAGAGCGAGAGGACCAGCAGGGTCACCACGTACGGAGTGGCGGTGACGACCTGGTTGGGCACCTCGTCGGTCAAGCCGTACCACAGGAACATCAGCGCGGAGACGGCCGCGGTGATCACCGCGGGGACGTACCGCTTGCGCCAGGCGAGGTAGATCGCGCCGATGACCAGCAGGATCGCGATGAGCAGGAGCAGCGCGTGGACGTTGGTGCCGCCACCCCGGAGCTTCAGGCTGTCGGTGTAACCGAACAGGCCCGCGCCGAGCGCGAGTCCGCCCGGCATCCAGTTGCCAAAGATCATCGCGGCGAGGCCGATGTAGCCGCGGCCGCCGGTCTGGCCCTCCAGGTAGATGTTGGAGGCGACCAGGGAGAGGAAGGCGCCGCCGAGTCCGGCGAGGCCGCCGGAGATGATCACGGCCAGGTACTTGTACTTGTACACGTTGACGCCGAGCGACTCGGCCGCGATCGGGTTCTCGCCGCAGGAGCGCAGGCGCAGACCGAACGAGGTGCGCCACAGGATCCACCAGCTCAGCGGGACCATGGCGACCGCGACCACGGTCAGCGGGGAGAGGTCGGTGATGAGACCGCCGATGAGGCCCGCGAGGTCCGAGACGAGGAACCAGTGCTTGTCGTTGAGGTCCTGGAGCCAGTCGGAGAGGCCCGGCACGGAGAAGGTGCCGAGCGACTCGACGGGCGGCGACTGCTTCGACGTACCGCCCTCCTCGCCCTCGAAGGCGAAGGTGGAGAGGTAGCGGGTGGCGCCCAGGGCGAGGATGTTGAGGGCCACACCGGAGACGATGTGGTTGACGTTGAACGTGATCGTGACGATCGCGTGCAGCAGCCCGCCGAGCGCGCCGCCGACGATGCCGAACAGGACGCCCACCCAGGGGCCCCACTGGAAGCCGGCCCAGGCACCGAACCAGGTGCCGAGGATCAGCATGCCTTCGAGGCCGATGTTGACGACGCCCGCCCGCTCGGCCCAGAGGCCGCCGAGTCCGGCGAGGCCGATCGGCACGGCGAGCTTGAGGGCCGTGGACATCTGGCCGGTGGACGTGATGCCGTCCGCGCCGGTGACGAGGCGGACCACGGAGGTCAGCACCAGGACACCCGCGATGATCAGCAGGAGGACGGGGAGCGAGACGCGGCGGCGGCCCGGTGCGGGCTGCTCGGCCGGGGCCTTGGCGACGGTTGCCGAGCTCATCGGGCAGCCACCTCCTTCACGGAGTCGTTGTTGCCGTTGTTGCCGTTCGCCCGGGCGGCGGCGGCCAGTTCCTCACCGACGCGGCGCTGCTGGCGGCGCAGGCCCCAGCGGCGCACCTCCTCGTAGGAGACGACGACCGCGATCACGATGAGGCCCTGCATGATCACCGCGATCTCCTTGTCGTACGCCTCGGGCTGGGCGTAGTCGAGGGCGGGCGACGCCTTGTCGAGGAAGGCCCAGAGCAGCGACGCGAAGGCGATGCCGACGGGGTTGTTGCGGCCGAGGAGCGCGATGCCGATGGCGGTGAAGCCGAGGCCCGCGGGGAAGGAGAGGCTGTACGTGTGGGTGTCGCCGAGCAGGATCGGCAGGCCGGCGAGGCCCGAGACCGCGCCGGAGATCAGCATCGCGCTGAGCACCATGCGCTTGGCGTTGACACCGCTGGCGGCGGCGGCCGACTCGGAGGCGCCGGTGGCGCGCAGGTCGAAGCCGAACCGGGTGCGGTTGAGGACCAGCCAGTACAGGACGCCCGCGAGCACCGAGATGATCACGAAGCCGTAGATCTCGCCGCCCGCGACCTCGATGCCGGGGAACCAGCCGGACTTCTCCATGACGCCGGTGGTCTGGTTGTTGCCGACCGGGACGCCGAAGTTCTCGGTGAGGGTGAGGTAGGCGATGACGCTCGTCGCGATGGCGTTGAGCATGATCGTCGCGACGACCTCGCTGACGCCGCGGGTGGTCTTGAGGACGCCCGCGATGCCCGCCCAGAAGGCGCCGGTCAGCATGGCGACCACCATCAGCATGGGGATCTGCAGGAAGGACGGCAGCGCGAGGTGCGTGCCGACGACGGCGGTCACCATCGCGGCGAGCCGGTACTGGCCGTCGACGCCGATGTTGAACAGGTTCATGCGGAAGCCGATGGCCACCGCGAGCGCCGCCAGGTAGTACATGCCGGCCTGGTTGAGGATCAGCACCTGGACGTCGGAGAAGGTGGCCTGCTCCAGCATCAGGCTGTACGGCTCGATCGGGCTCTTGCCCGAGGCGAGCAGCACGACCGAGGTCAGCGCCACGGCCGCGATCAGGGCGATGACCGGTCCGGCCACCGCGAGGAGCACGCGCTCCTTGTCGAACTTCTTCATCGGGCCTCGTCCTCCGGGGCGTCTTCTTCCACGTGCTCCAGGTGACCCGAGGCGGCACCCGTCATGGCCGAACCGAGCTCCTCCGGTGTGATGGTGGCCGGGTCGGCGTCCGCCACGAGCCGCCCGTTGTAGATCACGCGGAGGGTGTCGGAGAGGCCGATCAGCTCGTCCAGGTCCGCGGAGATCAGGAGCACGGCGAGGCCTTCGCGGCGGGCCTCGCGGATCTGGTCCCAGATCTGCGCCTGCGCGCCGACGTCCACACCGCGGGTGGGGTGGGCGGCGATCAGGAAGCGCGGGTTGTGGCTCATCTCGCGGCCGACGATCAGCTTCTGCTGGTTTCCGCCGGACAGGGAGGCGGCCGTCACGTCGATGCCGGGCGTACGGACGTCGTACTCCTCGACGATGCGGCGGGTGTCGGCCTGGGCGCCCTTGGGGTCGAGCCAGAAGCCCCGCGCGTTCGGCTTCTCGGTGACGTGGCCGAGGATGCGGTTCTCCCACAGCGGGGACTCCAGGAGGAGTCCGTGGCGGTGGCGGTCCTCGGGGATGTACCCGATGCCGTCCTCGCGGCGCTTGCGGGTCGCCGTGCCGGTGATGTCCTCGCCCGCCATGCGGATCACGCCGGAGTCGGCGTGCTTGAGGCCGATGAGCGCGTCGATCAGCTCGGTCTGGCCGTTGCCCTCGACGCCCGCGATGCCGAGGACCTCGCCCTCGTGGATCGTGAAGGAGATGTCGTCGAGGAGAGCGCGCTGCGACTCGCCGCCCGCCAGCAGCTTCAGCTTCTCGACCTGGATCATCGGGCGGTCCGTGACCGTCGACTCCGCGGTCTCCGGCGTGGGGAGCTCGCTGCCGACCATCAGCTCGGCGAGCTGGCGGGGCGTCGTCTCGGACGGGATCGCCGTACCGACGGTCGTACCGCGCCGGATGACGGTGATGTCGTCGGCTACGGAGAGGACCTCGCCCAGCTTGTGCGAGATGAAGATGACGGAGAGGCCCTCGGACTTGAGCTCGCGCAGGTTGTCGAAGAGCGCGTCGACCTCCTGCGGCACGAGCACGGCCGTGGGCTCGTCGAGGATCAGCGTGGTGGCGCCGCGGTAGAGGACCTTGAGGATCTCCACGCGCTGCCGGTCGGCGACGCCGAGGTCCTCCACGTACGCGTCGGGGCGCACCCCGAGGCCGTACCGCTCCGAGATCTCGGCGATCTTGCGGCGGGCCGCGCCGCCGATGCCGTGCAGCTTCTCGCTGCCGAGGACGATGTTCTCCAGGACGGTCAGCTGGTCGGCGAGCATGAAGTGCTGGTGCACCATGCCGATGCCGCGGGAGATGGCGTCGGCGGGGCTGCCGAACGCGACCTGCTCGCCGTCGACGGTGATGGTGCCCTCGTCCGGCTTCTGCATGCCGTAGAGGATCTTCATCAGCGTCGACTTGCCCGCGCCGTTCTCGCCGACGAGGGCGTGCACGGTGCCCTTGCGGACGGTCAGGTGGATGTCGTGGTTGGCCACGACACCGGGGAAGCGCTTGGTGATGCCGACGAGTTCGACGGCGACGGGCGGAGGGTTGGTGGACGCGTCGATGGCGCACTCTCCTCGGGGGCCAGAAGGCCTGAAGGGCCTGAAGGAAAGGGGCCGCCTACGCGCGCAGTGCCCCTGCTGGTGAATATGGCTCGCGCGAACGGGGCGCGGGTGAACCATCGTCCCCCACACCCCGTCGCACGAGAATCACGCTGCCGTTACGGCAGTCGTCGGATCAACTTCCGCCTTACGGAGCGGTCTTGACCTTGATCTTGCCGCCCTTGATGCCCTCTTCGGCCTTCTTCAGGGCCTCCTGGACATCCTTCATCTTCATGAACTCGGGGTTCGAGTCGGCGAGCGCGACACCGCCGGACTTGAGGTCGGCGCGGACGACGCCGCCCTTGGCGTTGCCGTCCTCGACGGCCTTCGCGAGGTTGTACACCGAGCCCGCGACGTCCTTGGTCGCCGACGTCAGGATGTACTTCTTGTACTTCGCGAGGGCGTCCTGCTTGTACTGGTCGGAGTCGACGCCGATCGCCCAGACCTTCTTGGCGGCGGCGGCCTCGATGACGCCCTGGCCGGAGAGGCCCGCGGCGTGGTAGACCACGTCGGCGCCCTTCTCGATCTGGCCCTGCGCGGCGGTCTTGCCCTTGTCGGGGCTGGAGAAG
Source organism: Streptomyces venezuelae (assembly GCF_008642315.1). Taxonomy (NCBI): domain Bacteria; kingdom Bacillati; phylum Actinomycetota; class Actinomycetes; order Kitasatosporales; family Streptomycetaceae; genus Streptomyces; species Streptomyces venezuelae. The sequence goes on from NZ_CP029192.1 coordinate 3,482,671, forward strand.
CCGCCGTCCTCGGCCTTCTCGGTCAGGTACTGCTTGACGACCTTGACCTTGGGGTCGGTGTCCTTGACGCCCTGCGCGAAGCCGGCCTCGAACTTGTGGATCAGCGGGACGTCCACGCCGCCGACGAAGCCGACGGTCTTGGACTTGGTGGCCTTGGCGGCGACGACACCCGCGAGGTAGGACGCCTCCTGCTCGCTGAAGACCAGGTCGGAGACGTTGTCGGCCTTGACCGTCTCGTCGTCGACGATGCCGAAGGTGGTCTTCGGGAACTTCTCCGAGACCTCCTTGATGGCAGGCGCGTACGCGTAGCCGACGCCGATCACCGGGTTGTAGCCCTGCTTGGCCAGCTGGGTCAGGCGCTGCGTCTTGTCGGCGTCCGACTCGCCGTCGACGGGCTCGACGGCCTTCTCGCCGGTCTTGAACTCCTTGGCGGCCTTCTTCATGCCGACGGTCGCGGCGTCGTTGAAGGACTGGTCGCCGGCGCCGCCGACGTCGTAGGCGATGGCGACGCCCTTGTTCTTGTCGTCCTTGCTCGCGGCGGCGTCGCTGGACGTGCCACCACAGGCGGAGACGGTTACGGCAAGAGCGGCGGTCGCGGCGCCCGCGACAGCTATTCGAGACACCCGGCGCATAGAGACGAACTCCTTAGTACAAGCAAGCACAAGCACGTTCGAGCGCCTCACCCGGCGCTGATTTCGCCGCAGCGTAACGCGCGTAGACCTGACATAAGAACCCTTCTGTCCGGTCCGTTATCGAGCTGTGGCCACCGGGTGTCGGGGGCCCGAACGACGGGTGGGCGCCCCCCTGATGGGAGGCGCCCAGTCGCCACACGCAGTACTACGTAAAACGTCCCGGACCGTGCGCTACCGGCGCGCTGCGGATGCGCTACGGAACGATCTTGACCTTGACCTTGCCGCTGACGATGTCCTTCTCGGCCTTCTCGACGGCGGCGACGACGTCCTTCATCGCCGTGTACTTCGGGTTCGAGTCGGAGAACCCGACACGGCCCGACTTCAGGTCGTACCGCTGCTCGCCCGTCATCGGCTTGCCCTCGACGACGGATTCCGTCAGGTCGTACACCGCGCCGCCGACGTCCTTGAACGCCGAGCCGAGGATGTAGTCCTTGTACTTCGCCAGGGCCTTCTGCTTGTACTGGTCCGAGTCGACGCCGATGGCCCACTTCTTCTGCGAGCCCGCCTCCTGGATGACGCCCTGCCCGGACAGCCCCGCCGCGTGGTAGATCACGTCGGCGCCGGACTCGATCTGTCCGCTCGCCGCGTTCTGCCCCTTGTCCGGGCTGGAGAATCCGCCTTCCTCGGGCTTCTCGGTCAGATACCGCTTCTCAATCTTGATCTTGGGGTCGACGGATTTCACGCCCTGCACGAATCCGGCCTCGAATTTGTGGATGAGCGGAATGTCCACGCCCCCCACGAACCCGACGTGCTTGGCCTTGCTCGCCTTGGCGGCGGCGACGCCCGCCAGATAGGAGCCCTGCTCCTCGTGGAAGACGAGGTCGGCGACGTTGTCGGCCTTCACCGTGCTGTCGTCGATGATCCCGAAGGTGGTCTTGGGGAACTTCTTGGCGGCGGCCTCCACCGCGGGCGCGTAGACGAAGCCGACGCCGATGACCGGGTCGTACCCCTGCTTGGCGAGTTGTTCGAGGCGCTGGATCTTGTCGGCGCTCGACTCGCCGTCGCCCGGCTCCATGTCGACGCCGCCGATCTTGAACTCCTCGCGGGCCTTCTTGTAGCCCGCGTACGCGGCGTCGTTGAAGGACTGGTCGCCCTGGCCGCCGATGTCGTACGCGAGGCCGATGCCCTTGCCCTTGTACGAAGAGCCCGAGGAGCCGTTCTCCTTGCCCTGGTCCTCCTGCGACGCCTCGTCGCTCGTCTTGCCGCAGCCGGCCGCCGCGAGGGCGAGGACGGCGACAGCCGTAGTGATGCGGGTAACGCGAGTTTTACGGGTTTCTGAAGAGAGACGACGCACAGGAGCACCCCTTGATCGCCAACGCGCCGCATACGGCGCTGATTTCGGCGCACATTAACGCGCGTAGAAAGGGGAGGGAACGGTTTTTCGCGGTGCCGTTACCTCTTCGTGCTTTTGGCCCGTACGTCGAATCCGTCGTGCCCCTAACGCATCGCGTCCAACAGCGCGGCGGCGGTGAACAGTTCCACACCCGCGGTGATCGCCGTCTCGTCGACGTCGAAGTCGCCCTGGTGGAGGTCGCGCACGGTGCGCTCCCCCGGGTGGCGCACGCCGAGCCGGGCCATGGCGCCGGGCACGTGCTCCAGGTACCAGGAGAAGTCCTCGCCGCCGAGGCTCTGCTCGGTGTCCTCGACGGAGTGCAGACCGCGCCGCTCGACCATCGCGTCGCGCAGCAGGTCGCTGATGGTGGCGTCATTGACGACGGGCGGGACGCCGCGGATGTAGTTGATCTCGGACTTCGCGCGGTAGAGGTCGGCGACCTCCTGGACGGCGCCGTGCACCAGGTCGGGCGCGTCCCGCCAGGCCCTGAGGTCGAGGCAGCGCACGGTGCCGGAGAGCTCGGCGTGCTGCGGGATGACGTTCGGGGCGTGCCCGGTCTCGATGCGCCCCCAGGTCACGACGAGCCCGGAGCGGGCGTCGGCCCGACGGGCGACCAGCGCGGGGACCTCGGTGGCGACCCTGGCGGCGGCGGTGACGAGGTCCGTGGTCAGGTGCGGGCGGGCGGTGTGCCCGCCGGGCCCGTCGAGCGAGACCTCCAGGCGGTCGCAGGCCGAGGTGATGGGGCCGTGCCGCAGGCCGATGCGGCCCGCGTCGACCCGGGGGTCGCAGTGCACGGCGACGATCCTGCCGACGCCTTCGAGGGCGCCGGACTCGATGGCGTCGGTGGCGCCGCCGGGCAGTACCTCCTCGGCGGGCTGGAAGATCAACCGCACCGGAAAGGGCAGCTGCCCCTTCTTCGCCAGGTCGGCGAGGACGAGCCCGGCGCCGAGGACGACGGTGGTGTGCACGTCGTGGCCGCAGGCGTGGGCGCGGTCGGGGACGGTCGAGCGGTACGGGACGCCGAGCTTGGTGTCCGGGATGGGCAGCGCGTCGATGTCGGCGCGCAGGGCGAGCATGGGGCGCGGGGCGCGGGACGCGGCGGGCTCCGGCCCGGAAGTGGCCGTGGAGACTCCGATGTCACAGATGAGCCCCGTGCCGGTGGCGAGGACACGGGGCTCCAGGCCCGCCTCCTCCAGGCGGGCCTTGAGGGCCGCGGTCGTACGGAACTCCTGGTGGCCGAGCTCGGGGTGCATGTGCAAGTCACGCCGGAAGGTGACCAGTTCGGCGCGCAGCGCTTCGGACAGCGCGCCGGGCAGTGCTTCCGCGGGGGCGGACTCGGCTCCCTGCTCGGCTTCGGACTCGCGGGACATCAAATGGTTCACCCTGTGAAGGGTAGGGCGACGGTGGGGCCAACTGACCCACGATCAACAAAAGTTCAGCCCGATAGGGGAAGAATTCGTGGCCGCGTGGCGCATGGCCGTTGGTCGCGCTGGGTAACCTTTTAGGCCGCCAAGGGGGATGCGCAGGCCGTCCGGCGCCTGTAATAGGCCACCGTGACCGCCACGAGCAGGGGCGGCCAGGCGAGCAGGGGCGTATAGCAGGCGATGAGCAGGGCGGACTGGGCAGCACTGTCGGTGACGCCCTGCCCTTCGCCCAGGCCCGCGGCCTGAGCGTAGAACGCCCACCCCACGATCGCGAAGAGCCCGGCGGCGCCGAGCAGGGCGGGCACGACGGCGGCGAGGGGCCGCACGGCGCGCCCCCCGATGACGGGTATCCACGACGGCACGACCTCGCCCCACCCTCGCACGAGCCCGAGCGTCAGCAGGGCGAGCCCCTCGGAGACGACGCTCAACATCAGGATGTACACGGCCTCGCCGGCCCCCTGCTGCGGCTCCGCGGTCACGGGCAGCCCCGCGACGAGCGCCACCCGCCACAGCCCCGAGGGCAGCGTGGCGAGCGGTACGGCGTGCGCGGCGAGGACGGCCCAGCGGGGGACGTCGGGCAGTGCGTCGATCTTCAGCATGGTTCTCATGCTGGCGCGGCGGGGGGCACGCCACGTCGTCGTACGGGAGGGGACGAGTCCGCCGCGCGGGGGAGGCGGCGTGCTACCGGGATGAGTCTCGGCTCAGGCGGCCGCGTCGGGCAGTCGCGGCAGGCTCACAGCGCGATGAGCCCGGCCCCCGTCTCCCTGAACCCGCACGCCTCCAAGTAGAAGTCGCCGTGCTCGTCGTCGAAGTCGACGTGCAGCCACTCGCAGCGGGCGTCCCGCGCGCCCCGCACCGCGCGGGCGACGAGCCCGGCGCCGGTCCCCCGTCTCCGGTGCGGCCCCGCCACGACCGTGTCGAGGACGAACGCGTGCACGCCACCGTCCCAGGCGACGTTGACGAACCCGACGAGCACCCCGCGCTCGTCCCGCGCACAGACCCACCCGAGGCTGTGCCGGTGCAGTTGTTCGCGCCAGCCGATGTCCAGCACCGGGTGCCCGAAGCCCTCGGCGTGCAGGGCGTTGACCTCGGCGTTCTCGAATTCGCCCCGCCATTCGTACGTGATCACCGGGCGATCGACTCCGCCCAGGTCGAAGCCGTGACGACCTCGGCCCATTGGGGGAACAGCTTCTCGGTGAGGGTGCGGTGGACGTCCGGGTCCAGGTCCAGGCAGGCGTCGGAAAGGATCGTCAGGGGCAGGTCCATGTCGTTCGCGCGGCACGCGGTGTGCAGGACCACGCCGCTGGTGGCGATGCCCGTCAGGACGAGGTGGTCGACGTCGTGGGCCCTGAGCACCAGCTCCATGTCGCTGCCCGAGAACGCGCCGGCCCGCCGCTTGGTCACCACGGTCTCGCCGGGCCGCGGCGCCACGTCGGGGTGGATCTCGCTGCCGCGGGCGCCTTCGGTGAACAGGCCCGCCTCCCGGACGGTGCGGACGATTCTGGTGGGCGGGGCGACGTCCGGCACGTCCGGGCGTAGTCCCATCACCACGTAAATCACTGGTACGCCCGCCGCCCGTGCCGCGTCGATCGCCGTGCGCAGCCGCGCCAGGTATCCGGACCCGTCGTCCGCGAGCTCCACGACGTCCCGCTGGATGTCCATCACCAGGAGAGCGCTGTTCGCCATGTCGCCGTCCTTCCCGTCGCCTAGCCTCCGAGGCATGACGCCTCCTGACATGCCCGAGACCGACGAGACAAGCACATGGGCGAGCGGTGCCGCCGGAATTTTGCGGTTGCCCTCCGGGCGGCTCGTCCGGGGGCGGGGGCTGCGGCATCCGCTGCCCGATGGGGACGTGCCCGACTTCGGTGTCTACCTGCTCGGCAAGCAGCCGCCCGAAGTGGCCTGGAAGGCGGCGTGGTTGCCGTGGCCCGACTTCCGGCTGCCCGGCGACCGGGAGCTCGCGCGGAAGGTGTTCCTCGAGGTGTGGGAGCGGGCCGCCGTGGAACGCGTCGAGGTGGCGTGCGGGGGTGGGCGGGGCCGGACCGGGACGGCCCTCGCCTGTGTCGCCGTGCTCGACGGGGTGCCGGCGGCGGAGGCCGTCTCCTACGTACGAGAGCACTACGACCGGCATGCGGTCGAGACGCCCTGGCAGCGGCGGTACGTCCGGCGCTTCAGCTCCTCATAGTGTTTCGATGGGTTCTGGCTCGGGTGGGGGCCGCTCTGCTGGGCCGTGTCCTGCGCTTGCGTCCTCATGCGGCTGAGGAGGCCGCTGTTCACGGGGGTGACGATGAGAGGCCGCATCTGGAAAGCGGCGTTGTTGGCTGCGCCCGCGGCTCTTGTCACGGTGCTCGTGGCTACCGTGACAAGGCCGCCTTGAACAGCGGCGGTTGAGGATCACGGACGTCATACACCGAGCCCGAGTCTCCCGTCGGGTCGAGGAAAGCGGCCGCCCATCCCTTGGCGCCGACGTAGAGCACGACGTCCCCTGTTGCCGACTGCCCCGGCCTATATGTCCTGTTGAGCTGTGCGAAACCCTTGGTGTCACCCTGCCGGTTCGCCTCCGTCGGAGGGTGTTCTGCGTTCTCCCACGCCACAAGGACGGACGAGGAATCCCCCGGCTCCTCACCCGTGTTCTTCACGGTGAGGCGGATGACACTGCAGGACCGTGACGGCTCCCCTCAGTTCACGCGCCACGGCGAGGATGCCAGAGCCCCCTCGAGATGGGGCGAATGGCCTGCGCCTGGGTGGAACCGTGGGCGATCCTGCGGGGGTGATGGGCAATCTGATGCGGCGGGAGCGCCGCGGGCTGCGTCTGTGGAACGTCGGCCTGGTCCTGGCCCTGGTCTTCGTCGGCGCGCTCACCGTCGCCGGCGCCGTTTTCCTCACCGGATGGGAGCTGCTTGGTGCCCGGGGGCTCAAGCACGAGCGGCGGATCGACTCCAAGACTCTCTTCGATCTGGTGAAGCTCGCCTTCGGTGTCGTGGCCGGTGCCGGTGCTCTCGTTGCTCTGGTCGTCGCCTACCGCCGCCAGCGCGTCGACGAGGACGGCGCCCGACGCGAAGCCACCCGCCTGCACACCGAACGCTTCACCACAGCTGTCTCCCAACTCGGCGACGACTCCGCCGCCGTACGCCTCGGCGGCGTCCACGCACTGGCCGGACTCGCCGACGACGCCCCCACCAACCATCTGCGCCAAACCTGCATCGACGTGCTGTGCGCCTACCTGCGCCTGCCCTACACCGCCGAGACCGACCTTCCAGAGGACGCAACGGCGCGGCACGCGTACCAAGCCTCACGCGAGGTGCGACACACCATCATCCGCATCATCCGCGACCACACCGCACTCGGCCCTGAAGACTTCCCCGCCTCCTGGCAGGGCTACGACCTCGACTTCACCGGAGTCGTCTTCGACGGCGGCGACTTCACCGGCGCGGTATTCGCCGCCGGGGCCACGGTCTCTTTCCGGGGAGCGGATTTCTCCAGCGGGACAGTCTCCTTTCGGGAGGCGGAGTTCGCCGGCGGCACGGTCGGTTTCCAAAGCGCGGGGTTCTCCGGCGGCACGGTCGACTTCGGCGGGACACTGTTCTCCGGTGGCCACGTCTACTTCGGCCGAGCGCGGTTCTCCGACGGCCAGGTCCACTTCGGCCGGGCTGAGTTCTGCGGCGCCACGGTCGGCTTCGGCCAAGCGGAGTTTTCCGGGGGCACGGTTGATTTCCGGGGAACACCGTTCTCCGGCGGCACGGTCTACTTCGACCAGGCGGAGTTCACCGGCAGCCGGGTCTGCTTCGATCTGGCGCGGTTCGCGGGCAGCGAGGTCGGCTTCGACCTGGCACGTTTCTTGGGCGGCGAGGTCGGCTTCGGGCAGGCGCAGTTTTCCGGCGGCAGGGTCGACTTCGACCACGCTGAGTTCACCGGCGGCACAGTTGGCTTCGAAGGGGCACGGTTCTCCGGCGGCCGGACAGACTTCGGAGGAGTGCAGTTTTCCAGCGGTGCGGTGAACTTCCGCAGGGCGCGGTTCTCCGGCGGCACGGTCGACTTCTCCGGTTCTGGAGGACCTGCGCCAAGGAGCCTGCTGCCAGTGATGAGAAGACTGCCGCTGCCGGACGGCCTGCGCGTCCCCGCGCGATGGCACCCGTCGGCGCCCTGACGGGCCCGCGGTCCCCGGTCCCGGCATGAGGGTGATCGGCGTGCGGTCCCCGGAGCAGCTTGGCGCTCTGTTGGCCGTCGACCGGGATTTCCAGCTCGCCTTCGTCGACCTGGACTACCAAAAGGAATCACGCAGGTCAGGGCTGGCCGCGCTGGAGGAGTGCGGCAAGGCAGGCGTGCCCGCCGCCATCATCACCTCTGACGGCGAGCAGAACCGGCTCCTGCACCTGCTGGCCGCGTTCGACTTCTACCCGGACACCATCACGTTGCTGTCCAAGAACAACGATGCCGAGAAGGACTGGCGCGACATCGCCACTGCTGTCGCCTACGGCCATCATCCGAACCCGAAGGCATCACACAGGTTCCGGCCTCCACGCCGTGGTACTTCCTGGATCAACAGTCTCGTTCCAAAGGCGGAAGATCTTGCGCTGTGGCATGCGGCAGCGACTTACGACCGGCACGCGACGATCATGCAGGCGACCGGCATCAAGTCGCGCATGCTGTCGAAGTTCTTGGAGGAAGCAGCGAAAGCCGTGCACCGGGTGCAGCACGAGTTCTTCGACGTCGCGCTCCCTGAGGACGAGCCGGAGGGGGGAAGCCGCAACAAGCCCCTGCAGGTGGTGACCGGATTCGCGCAGACCTATGCCCGGTTCTTCGGCGACCCGGACGTCGAGCGTCTGGTGAACGAGTGGTGGGGGAACGAGGGGCGGGAGGGGAGCCAAGGGAGTGCGGCGGGTGCCGGTGGCGGGGTGGCCGGCCGTGACGATGACGGTGCTGCCCCTCATGTTCGGCCTGTGCCAAGGGAGGTGGGAGATGCGTGCTGGTCTGTACACCCGTGCGCAGATGCTGTCCCCGACGAAGATCTGGCACCAGATCGTCGTCTACCCGCTGCTGACCTATCTGGTCGGCAGCGCGCTGCTGAGAGGCGTGACGTCAGGCGACGAAATCCCGCTGCGGTGGCTGGCACGAGCCGCGATGATGGGCGGTCTTCTGTTCTGGGCGGTGGCCGACGCCTACGATCGCCGCCATCCACGACCGGGCCATCCCCCCTATGACTGGCGCCGGTTGAGGTCTCTGGCCTCCATGGATGCGATGGTTCGCGCCTCCGCCCGCCAACCCTGCTCCCGTGCCTCGCGAGAAAGCTCCACCAAGGACGCGAATATACGCTCCTGAACAGGCAAAACACTGAATGCCCACCATTTCCTGGTCCGCCATCGTGTTCATGGAAGCGATCCACCGACCAGGCGGGGTGTGCGGCATCACGTTCGCGGTAGCCGTGCGGGAGGCATGGCGACGCAAGCAGAAGTGATCTTCTACTCGATGCTCGGCGCGGTGATGTCGGTGGCCGACGCAGGTCGGTCCCGGCCGACGGCTCACCGGTTGCCGGACGGGCACATGCGGCCCTTCTCCTGGATCACGCCGGTGCCGTGTGCCGTACCGAGGTCAGGCGGTGTACGTCCCGTGCCGTTCCCGTCACGCCCGACAGGAAGCCCTGGGCGCGCGGGGACGCCGTCTCCGTGAGCCAGGCCGGGTCGATGTCGCAGACCGCCACCTTGACCTCCGTGCCCGCGAGGGCCAGGGGCAGGGTGTGGACGACAGTCGAGGGGAAGCTGAGGATCGTACGGCCGATGGGGCCGCGGCGGGCGATGAGTTCCAGGGGGAGGTCCGGGCGGACCACCTGGAGGCCCGTCTCGACCGCGAGCCGGTGGAGTTTCTCCGCGCTCTCGCGGCGGTGGGCGAAGTAACGGGTCGCGCCGTGGGCGCGGGAGAGCGCGATGACCGCTTCGATGTAGCGGTCGGGGTCCACCACGCCCGTCTCCACCAAGGACGTGCCGACCAGGTCGGAGCCGCGTGTGAGTCTCGGCGGGCCGAAGCGTTCCCTCGTCCAGGCGAAGGCGTTGGGCGTGACCCGTACGCCGTCCGGTGCGTCATCGATCGGCATGGAGGAGAAGACCTCGACCGTGCGCGTACCGCCGGGGGTGAGGCGTCGGCGCGCCGACGCCGAGACCGGGGCGAAGAGCAGGTCGCGGGGGCCCGGCCGGCCGCCCTTGCGGTGCCAGCGCTGGAGGCGCTCGCCGCGGGCCAGCTGGGCGATGAACTCCATCGTGGCCGTGCCGTCGTCGACGACGACCAGGGAGCGGGCCCGGGTGATCGTCAGCATGAGTTGTACGTAGCGGGAGAACGGGTCGCCGATGACGACCCGGTCGGCCCGCCGCAGGGCGCCCGCGAGGCCGCCCACCGTGTGGAAGGGCGCCGACGCGCCGCCGCGCGCCTCCTCCCACCTGACCTCGATTCCCTCGTCGCGGGCGAGCTGCGCCATGCGGCGGAGCTGACCGCGGGTCATCGGGTCGTTCGGGGAGAGGACGACGACGGTGAGGCCCCCGGCCGGACCCGTCGCGGCCGCCGCGTGCGCCCACTCCAGGACGTTCAGCAGCTGGACCGGGCTCTCCACGAAGGCGAGCGTGGAGTCCGCCCCTTCCGGGGCGGCTGTGGTGTCGGCGGCTCGGCCGGCGCGGGGGCTCATCGTCGTGTGTCCGTCTCCCGTTAATGCGGACCGCGTGTTCAGACCGCGACCGGCTCGGTGTCCGCGGCGGTCTCGGCCTCGGCCACGACGCCCGCGACGCGGCGCAGCTTCTTCATCGGGCCGAGCTCGGACTCGTAGACCTTCTTGACGCCGTCGCCGAGGGACGCCTCGATGGTGCGGATGTCGCGGACGAGGCGGGTCAGGCCCTGCGGCTCGACCGACGCGGCCTGGTCCGAGCCCCACATGGCGCGGTCGAGGGTGATGTGGCGCTCGACGAAGGTGGCTCCGAGGGCGACGGCGGCGAGCGTCGTCTGCAGGCCCGTCTCGTGGCCGGAGTAGCCGATCGGGACGTTCGGGTACTCGGCCTGGAGGGTGTTGATGACGCGGAGGTTGAGCTCCTCCGCCTGCGCCGGGTACGTCGACGTGGCGTGGCACATCAGGATGTTGTCGGAGCCGAGCACCTCCACCGCGTGGCGGATCTGCTTCGGGGTCGACATGCCCGTGGAGAGGATGATCGTGCGGCCCGTGGCGCGCAGGGCGCGGAGCAGCTCGTCGTCGGTGAGCGAGGCGGAGGCGACCTTGTGGGCGGGCAGGTCGAACTTCTCCAGGAAGGCGACGGCCTCGGTGTCCCACGGGGAGGCGAACCAGTCGATGCCGCGCTTGGCGCAGTGCTCGCTGATGGCCTGGTACTCGGACTCGCCGAACTCCACGCGGTGGCGGTAGTCGATGTACGTCATCCGGCCCCAGGGGGTGTCGCGCTCGATGTCCCACTGGTCGCGCGGGGTGCAGATCTCCGGGGTGCGCTTCTGGAACTTCACCGCGTCGCAGCCGGCGTCGGCGGCCACGTCGATGAGCGCGAACGCGTTCTCCAGGTCGCCGTTGTGGTTGATGCCGATCTCGCCGGTGATGTAGACGGGCTGACCGGGACCGGCCGTCTTCGAACCGAAGCGGCGGAGGCGGGAGTTGGCGCCGATGGAGGAGATGTTGCTCATGGCAGGAAATTCCTTAACTGTGGAGGGAGTCGAGAGAGGGGCCGAGGATCCAGGTGGCGATCTCTCGGATCGCGCCCTCACCACCGGGGACGGTGGTGACCGCGCGTGCGGCGCCGCGTACGACGTCGTGGGCGCTCGCGACCGCCACGGGCCAGCCCACGAGGGCGAAGCACGGGAGGTCATTGACGTCGTTTCCGACGTAGAGCACGCGCTCGGGAGCGATGCCCTGCTCCTCGCACCACTGCTTCAGTGCGAGGTCTTTCCGGTCGATGCCGTGCAGCACGGGAAGCTTCAGCTTCCTGGCGCGCGCGGCGACGACCGGGTTCTGTTCCGTGGACAGGATCAGCATGTTCAGGCCGCTCCTGCGGAGGGCCGCGATGCCGAGTCCGTCGCCGCGGTGCACGGAGACGAACTCCCGTCCCTCGGAGTCGATCAGCACCCTGTCGTCGGTCTGGGTGCCGTCGAAGTCGAGGACGACCGCGTCGATGTCGGCGGCGGTCGGGAGGGCTGCGTCGCCCGCGGCGGGGTCCGCGTCGAAGAGCGGGGCGAGCGCGCGGGCCCGGGCGAGGTCGTGCGGGTCGTCGACCTCAAGGACGCGGGCCGGGTCGGTGCGGACGGGTTCGGTGCGTCCGAAGAAGCGGTGCTTCTCGGTGCGGAATCCCGCCGCGTCCATGGCGTAGGCGGCGCCGGTCTCCAGGAGGTCCTGGGGGCGGTCCTGGCGGCGCGGGCGGAACGACTTGTCGTGGTTGACGCCGTAACCGCCGCCGGTGCGAGTGGAGTTGGCGAGCGTGGTGGTGCCGCCGACGGTGCCGGTGCGGCGCGCTTCCAGGGCCGCGCCGTCCTCCGTGGCGTCGTCCGCCGCGTCGCGCCAGATGAAGCCGTGGAAGGGCGCCACCGTGACGGCGGTGTCGGCGCCGTGCTCGGCGACCGCGGAGACCACGCCGTCGACGTCCTCGCAGGTGAGGAAGGGGCTGGTGCACTGCACGAGCAGGACGACGTCCACGGTCTCGCCGTGCAGCGCCTCGTGGGCGTCCATGGCGTGCAGCACGGCGGCCTCGCTGGTCGCGGTGTCCCCGGCGATCGCGGCAGGGCGCAGGACCACTTCGGCGCCGGCGTGCCGGGCGGCCTCGGCGATCACGTGGTCGTCGGTGGAGACGACGACGTCGGTGACGAGCCGGGCGGCCAGGCAGGCGTGGATGGCGCGGGCCACCAGCGGCACACCGCCGACGGGGGCGAGGTTCTTGGCGGGCACGCCCTTGGAGCCGCCGCGGGCGGGGATGACGGCGAGCACGCGGCGGGCCTGCGTACCTGCTGGGCCGGGGTGGGACATGGGGGCTCCTTGGAGGGGGTGAGGGCTCACAGCTCGCCCATCCGGCGGATGACGGGGGCCACGCGCTGCACTCCGTGGCGGTACGCGCCGCGGGCGGCGCGGCGCACGATCTGCCGTACGGGGCCGGGGTCCTTGTCGCCCGTGGGGGCGCCCGGCAGCGGCGCACCGTCGGGGCCGAGGTGGTGGCGGGCGAGGATGCCGGGCAGATAGCCGCCGGCCGTGGCGGGCGTGTAGTACGGCGCGAGGGGCGGGAGGCCGCTCGCGGCCGCGGTGTCGAGCAGGTCGGCGACCCGTTCCCGTGCCGCGTCGAAGGCGTTCTCGTACGCACCGTCGGCGGCGACGCCCTGCCGTGCCAGCCACCGCTCGTCGGGCACGGGCAGGTGGCCCGCGTCGAGCTGGTCCCAGGAGGCGAGGCATCCCGATCCGGTGAAGTGGTGGTTGCCGAGCGCCTCGCGCACCCCGAGGTCGGTGAGGACCGCGGTGGGGATGCGGCGGTGCAGGGATTCGAGCGCGGCCGTGGAGCTGACGGTGACCAGGAGGTCGGTGCGGTCCAGGACCTCGCCCATGTGCCCGTACACGAGGCGGCAGTTGGCGGGGAGTCCGCCGTCCAGGCGCTGCGACAGCTTCTGGTAGGGCAGTTCCTCGATGTGCGTGGTGTGCTCGCCGGGCTTGCTGCGCAGCTTGAGCAGCACCTCGCGGTCGGGGTGCAGCCGGGCGTGCTCGGCGAGGCGGCGCAGCAGGTAGGTGCGGTGCGCGGCGGTCTCGGGGACGGAGGGCTGGGCGGCGAAGACGACCGTGTAGGGGTCCTGCCCGTCGCGCTCCTCCCGCTTCTCGTACGGCGCTCCGCCGAGGAACGGCAGCGCGGCCTCCGTCACCGCGGACGCGTCGGCGCCCACTCCCTCGTACACCGCGCGGAAGCGCTCCGCGTCCTGCCGGGAGTTGGCGAGGACGACGTCGGCGCCGTGCCGCAGGAGCAGGCCGTCGGCGAGCTTCTCGTAGACGACGCCGACGTAGCCGGTGACGACGACGGAGCGGCGCGCCGGGCCGCCCGTGAGGCGGGCGTCCTGCGTGACGCGGGCGAGTCCGTGCAGGACCGCCTGGACCGCCCCGCCCACCAGGGCGAGCACGATCACGTCGGGTGCGTCCCGCTCCATCTCGCGCAGGAACTCGACGGCGGTGACCTCGCGCAGCGCATCGGCGCGCACGCCCACCTCTTCGAGCTGCCGGGGGGTGGGTGTGGCCCGGCCGCGGAGCAGGAAGCCGCTGAGCCGACTGTCCGATACGATGCGGTTCGCGGTGAGAGCGCCCCATTTCCATCGCGTATCGGAGTCGGCGAGCACGGCGACCCGCAGCGGGTTTCGATGACTTCCTTGCACGTCCCAGACGCTAGGAAGGCATTTCGATTCGCGGCCCAACTCAGGTGCAACAAACGGTTAACAGCACGCCGACGAATGGCGAATCAGCCCGGGAAATGTCTTCTCGGCGGCCTGGTTAACCATTCCGCCACACGTCGTTCACCTGCCATACCGCTGCGGGTCGACCCGAATGACGGGCCGACACCTAACGTCACCCACGTGGTTAAGCTCTCCGTCATCGTGCCGTTCTACAACGTGCAGCAATACGCGCCCGACACTCTGAGGAGTCTGCGTGCGAACGCACGTGACGACTTCGAATTCATTCTCGTCGACGACTGCTCGCGCGACGAGACTCCGGACATCCTGGAGCGTGCGGCGCGCGAGCTTCCCGGCGCCGTCCACCTCCGCCATGAGACGAACGGGGGCCTCGCGACCGCCCGCAACACGGGCCTCGACGCGGCCCGCGGCGAGTACCTGACCTTCCTGGACGGCGACGACTGGCTCGCGCCCGGGTACTACGCGCAACTCGTCGACGCCATCGAGGAGTTGGGCTGCGACTTCGTCCGCACCGACCATGTCCAGTGCACCGCGCGGGCCCGCACCGTGCACCGCGTGCCGCACGGCAGGCGCGGCGTCGTGATGAGCCCGCGCGACGTGATCCTGCCCGCCGACCGCTCGACCTCCGTCGACTACGCGTACGCCTGGGCCGGCATCTACCACCGCAGGCTCGCCGACGCGGGACTGCTCCACTTCACCGACGGTCTGCGCACCGCCGAGGACAGGCCGTGGATCTGGCGGCTGCACCGCGAGGCGGAATCCTTCGCCGCGGTCGGTCTTCTCGGTGTGTTCTACCGGCGCGGTGTCGCCTCTTCGCTGACCCAGATCGGTGACGTGCGCCAGCTCGATTTCATCAAGGCATTCGACCAGGTCGTACAGGAAACAGCGGCGGACCGGGACGCGGACGAACTCCTGCCGAAGGCCGTGCGCACATACTGTGCGATCATCTCCCACCATTTGGGATCCATCGAAAGGTTCGAGCCACCCGTGGCGCGGAAATTGAAGTCAATGAGTGCGGCCGCACTGAAGCGGATGCCGCAGGGCGTTCTCGACGACGCGCTCGACTCCATGGACCTCCAGCGGGCGACGCGGCTGCGCAGGCTGCGGCGGCGCCCGGTGTCGGCGGAGGTGGCCGCGTAATGGCGTCCCCCCGTACGACGCAGATCTTCCTCGCGTCCACCCTGTACGGCGCCGCGACGCTCGCCGCCGCCCTGGACGCCGACCGCTTCGGGCCCGCCGACCGGCGGATCCTCCTGGTCAGCAACAACGCGGCGACGCCCGAGACGACGACGCCCCTCGACGAGACGCCGGGCTTTGAGCGGCTGCGCGGCCGGTTCGACGAGGTGCGCTCCTGGAACGAGGCCATCTCCCCTTTCCACCCGGGCGGCTGGGCCCCGCGCGGCGACGACGTCGTGCTCTGGGAGCGCTACGTACGGATGCTGTGGGACCTCGGTGACGACGCGGTCGAGCTGGCCGTCGAGTCCATCCAGGTCAACCCGGCGCTCGCGCTCGCGCAGATCTTCACGGGCGTCCCCGTGGACGTCTACGCCGACGGCCTGATGAGTTACGGCCCCACCCGCAACAAGATCGACCCGCTGGTCGGCACGCGCGTGCGGCGCCTGCTCCACCTGGACCTGGTGCCGGGGCTCACCCCGCTCCTGCTCACCGAGTTCGGCGTCGCCCCCGAGGTCGTACCGACCGAGGCGTTCCTGAAGGTGCTCGCCGAACTCGCCGAGGACGAACAGGAATTGCCGGGGCTCCCGGAGTTCCCGGAGGGCGAGGCGCCCGTCCTCGTCCTCGGCCAGTACCTCTCCGCGCTCTCCATCCTCACCGCGGAGGAAGAGGAGGAGCTGCACATCCGGATGGTGCGCGGCGCCGCCTCGCTCGGCCACACGCACGTGGTGTTCAAGCCCCACCCCACGGCGCCGGCCCGCTGGTCGCGCGCCCTGGAGAAGGAGGCGCGGACGATCGGCGTCGAGCTGACCGTGCTCGACTCGCCCGTGCTCGCCGAGGTGCTCTACCAGCGGATGCGGCCCGCGCTCGTCGTGGGCTGCTTCTCCACGGCGCTGCTCACGGCGTCCGCGCTGTACGGCCTGCCCGCCGCACGGACCGGCACAGACCTCCTCCTGGAGCGCCTCGCGCCCTACCAGAACAGCAACCGCGTCCCCGTCACGATCGTCGACGCGCTGCTGCCCGAGCTCACCGACGGGACGGCGGTCGCCGCGCAGGAGGCCGGCCTCGGCACCGGCGAGCTGACGAACCTCCTCAAGGCCGTCGGCTTCGCGATGCAGCCGCAGATCTATCCGCGGCTGCGCCCCGAGGCCGAGCGCTACCTCGCCCGGCACCTGGACGCCCACACCTGGCGCTACTTCAAGCGGCGCCGCCTCACCGCGCTCGCGCTGCCCGGAGCCGTGCCCTCGCAGCTCGCGTTCATCCCGCGCAACGCGGCCGTCCGGCGCGTCGCCCGCCGCGCCCGCTCCGTGCAGCGCTCCCTCAAGCGGACCGCGCTCGGATGACCACTCCCGGACCCACGCTCCCGAAGCTCATACCGGGGGCGGAACACGGCGCGGAGCACGTCTCCCGCACCGTCCCGGCCGCCGCCACCGGACCCGCCCGCGGCAAGCCGCGGCTGCGCGCCCTCGACGGGCTGCGGCTCGTCGCCGCGCTCATGGTCGCCGCGTACCACTACGGCGGCCGCGACGGAGAGATCACCGAGGCCTGGGGCAGCTCCCCCAAGGCGCAGTTCCCGACGGCGAGCGAATGGTTCGCGTACGGGTGCCTCGGCGTGCAGATCTTCTTCGTGATCAGCGGCTTCGTCATCTGCATGAGCGGCTGGGGCAGGCCCATGCGCTCGTTCTTCGCCTCCCGCGCGTCCCGGCTGCTGCCGTCGTACTGGGCGGCGATCGTCCTGGTGACAGCGGTCTTCGCGCTGCCCGCGGTGACGTACGCGGCGGTCTCGCCCAGCGACGCGCTGGTCAACCTCACCATGCTGCAGCAGCCGCTGGGCGTGGACCGGGTGCTCGGCGTGTGCTGGACGCTCTGGGCCGAGCTGCGCTTCTACGCGCTGTTCGCCCTGTGCGTGGTCATGCCCGGCGCGACCCGCGCGCGGGTGGTGCTGTTCTGCGCGGTGTGGACGCTGGCCGCGGCCGTGTCGGAGGCCGCGAACGAGCCGCTCCTCGACCTGGTCCTGATGCCCGAGTACGCGCCCTTCTTCGTCGGCGGCATCGGCATCTACCTGATCCACCGCGACCGCCGCGACCTCACGGCGTGGGGCATCACGGGCGTGAGCTGGCTGATCGGCCAGCACTACGCCGTCGACCGGCTCTGGCACGCGCCGAACCCGGAGTTCTTCTCCTACCGCTCCTCCGTCGGGATCATGGCGGTGATCACGGCCGGTTTCGTGGCGGTGCTGCTGATCGCCCTCGGGCATCTGCACTGGGCGAACTGGCGCTGGCTGACCGTGGCGGGCGCGCTGACGTACCCCTTCTACCTGGTGCACGAGCACCTGGGCTGGGTGACGGTCGAGGTGCTGCACCGGCACGTCGGCCTGCCGTCCTACGTGACGTTCGGCCTGACGATCGTCGCCATGCTGGTCCTCGCGTGGTTCCTGAACCGGTACGTCGAGGAGCGGCTGACCCCGCTGATCCGCAACGGACTCAACCGGAGTCCCGCCCCCGCTCCCCGGCGGTAGCGAGCGTCGCGCCGATCCCCGTCACGATCGCCGCGAGCCCTTCCTCGAAGCCGCGGTCGTGCGAGCGGAACATCACTTCGCCCGCCGCCGCGGCCAGCGGGTACGCGGCGAGGCGCTCGGCGCGCGCCGCGAGGTCGTAGCCGCCGTCGTCGCCCCGGCCGGGCCCCGGGCCGCCGGCCGCCTGCTCCTCGATGACGAACCCGATCGTGTAGCTGTACGCGGTGAACCAGGCGCGCGCGGCCGCGTCCGGCGCGAATCCCGCCCCGGCGAGGACCCGCAGATGGGCCTCCATCGGGGCCGCGTACGACAGGTCCGTGTAGTGCGTACCGCTGAAGACCTTCGCGCCGTCGCGGTAGCGCAGCAGGTGCGCGCGCATGCCCCGCATCGCGGCGGTGAGCGCGATCCGCCAGTCGGCGTCCGGCGTGGCGAGGAACTCCTCGCCCATCCGCCGCATCATCTCGGTCGCCATCTCGTCGAGCAGCGCCTGCTTGTCCTTGAAGTGCCAGTACAGGGCGGGTGCCTTCACGTCGAGGCGCTGGGCGATGCCGCGCAGCGTCAGCCCTTCGAGCCCCGTCTCGTTCAGCAGGTCGAGCGCGGTGCGCGCCACTCGGGTCCGGTCCAGCTTCGTCGTCGCCACCTTGACAATTTAACACCGTTAAGCGCAAGCTTCGAAGCATGGAACTTAACAACGTTAAGGAAACCACTGACACCGGTGTGCTCATCGTGGGCGCAGGCCCCACCGGCCTCGCCCTCGCCTGCGACCTGGCACGCCGCGACGTGCCCGCCCTGGTCGTCGAGCGCGCCCCCGTCCTCTTCCCCGGCTCGCGCGGCAAGGGACTGCAGCCCCGCACCCTGGAGGTCTTCGACGACCTCGGCGTCATCGGCGCGGTCCTCGCCTCGGGCGGCCGCATCCCCGTGGGCATGGTGTGGCGGGACGGCGAACGGCAGCGCGAGTACCGCATGTTCGACGAACCGGAGCCGACGGCCACCGCGCCGTACAGCACGCCGTGGATGCTCCCCCAGTGGCGCACGCAGGAGATCCTCCTGGCCCGCCTGCGGGAACTGGGCGGCGACGTCGCGTTCGGCACGGAGGTGACGGGCCTGGCCCAGGACGCGGACGGAGTGACCGCCCACCTCTCCACGGGGACCTCGGTGCGCGCCGCCTACGCCGTGGCGGCGGACGGGGGCCGCTCCTTCCTGCGCCGGGAGCTGGGCATCGCGATGTCCGGCGAGACCGTGGACCCGAACCCCGTCCTGGTGGCGGACGTCCGCATCCCCGCACTCGACCGCGACAACTGGCACATGTTCCCCGCGACCGACGACAGCGGCCTGATCACCGCGCTCTGCCCGCTGGCCGGCACGCACCACTTCCAGCTGACCGCACAGTTCCCGGCCGGGACGACGCCCGACCTCTCCCTCCGGGCCGTACGCGACCTCGTCGCCGCCCGCACCCATCTGACCGCGGACGACGTGACCGAACTCCGCTGGTCCTCCGACTTCCGGCCGCGCGCGGCGCTGGCGGACCGCTTCCGCGAGGGCCGCGTCCTGCTGGCCGGGGACGCGGCGCACGTCCACTCACCGGCGGGCGGCCAGGGCCTGAACACGAGCGTCCAGGACGCGTACAACCTGGGCTGGAAGCTGGGCGCGGTCCTCCGGCACGGCGCGCCGGAATCCCTCGTCGACACGTACGAGGAGGAGCGGCTGCCCAACGCCGCGCAGATGCTGGGCCTGTCCACCCGCATCCACCGCGGCGAGGCGCGTCGCGGGGCGGCCACCCGCCAGCTCGGCATCGGCTACCGCGAGAGCTCCCTGGCGGCGGAGACGCGCGAGGGCCTGTCGGAGGACGCATTGCGGGCGGGCGACCGGGCGCCGGACGGCCCGTGCGGGACGGAAACCCTCTTCGACGCGTTCCGGGGCCCGCACCACACGCTGCTCGCGGTGGGCACGGACGCGGAACTGCCGCCGCTGGACGAGAAGTCGGTGCGCTCCCGCACGATCCCGGCGTACGAGCCCTACGGGAAGGGTCTGTTCCTGATCCGCCCGGACGGTTACGTCGGGTGGGCGGGGACGGACGCGCGGGACGGCCTCACCGCGTACCTGGCCCGCTGCGGAGTCACCGCGATCGCTTGACCTCAAGTCCCCTTGAGGTCCTACGTTCGGGGGCATGACCGCATTCGCGTACTCCCACAGCGACCAGGACCTCCCCAACCAGCCCATCGGCTACTGGAGTTCCGCCGCCGGCGCGGCCGTCGTGAACCACATCCGCACGATGCTCGCCGAGATGGGCCTGACCCAGCCCCAGTGGTGGATCCTCAGCCAGCTCCTCCAGGCCCCCGAGGGCAGGCCCCGGAACGAGGTGGTGGCCGTCCTGAAGGGTTACCTGGAGGTCGGCGAGGGCGTCCTGGCGCACAGCATCGAGGCGCTGCACGACCGCGGCCTCGTCACCGAGGCGCCCGGAGGCCGCATCGCCCTCACCGACGAGGGCCGCGCCCTCCAGGCCCGCGTGGCCGAACGGCAGAAGGCCGTCCGCGCACAGATCCACGAGGGCATCACGGACGAGGACTACGTCCGCACCCTGAAGGTCCTGCAACGCATGATCCACAACGTGGGCGGCTCGGCCTGGCACCACTGACCGGGGCCCCGCCGTCACACGCTGGAGATCGACAGCTTCACCGCGAACCCGAGGAACAGGGCGCCCGCCGCCGACGTGGCGCCGGCCGAGAGGCGCTTGCGGCGGCGGAACGCGGCGGAGAGCCGCGTGCCGCTGAATATCAGGGCGGTGAGGTAGAGGACGCTCGCGATCTGGGCGAAGGCGCCGAGTACGACGAAGGACAGGGCCGGGTAGGCGTAGCCCGGGTCGACGAACTGGACGAAGAAGGCGATGAAGAACAGGATCGCCTTCGGGTTGAGCAGGCTGATCACCAGCGCCCTGCGGAACGGGCGCTCCCCCGCCGCATCGCCCTGCTCCGGGCCGTCCGTGCTCTCCGCGGTCCGCTCCCGCCGCGCCTTCCACATGCTCCACGCCGCCCGCATCATGCCGACCGCCAGCCAGGTCAGATACCCGGCACCGGCGTACTTCACGATCCCGAAGAGCAGCGCGTTGGCCTGCAGCAGCGAGGCGACACCGGCCGCCGACAGCGTCATCAGGACGGTGTCGCCGCACCAGACGCCCGCGGCGGCCGTATAGCCGGTGCGGACGCCGCGGCGTGCGGCGACGGAGAGCACGTACAGCGAGTTCGGCCCCGGCAGCAGAATGATCAGGGCGAGGCCCGCGAGATAGGTCGGAAGATCGGTGACACCCAGCATGGCCGGAGTGTCGCACGGGCGTACGACATGAGGACATCCGTGTCCGCTTGCCGGACACGCGAGGAGGAGTCCGGCCTGGCGGAGTCCTCAGAACGCGTCCGTCGGCACGTACGCCCCCCACACCTCCCGCAGCGCGTCGCAGACCTCGCCCACGGTGGCCCGCGCCCGCAGGGCCTCCTTCATCGGATACAGGACGTTCACCCCCTCCTTCGCCGCTCCCTTCGCCGCTCCCTTCGCCGCCTCCTGGAGTGCCGCGAGGGCCGAGCGCACCGCGCGACCGTCCCGCTCCGCGCGCAGGCGGTCGAGGCGGGCGGCCTGCTGTGCCTCGATCGCGGGGTCGACGCGCAGCGGCTCGTACGGCTCCTCCTCGTCGAGCCGGAAGCGGTTGACGCCGACCACGACGCGGTCGCCGCCGTCCGTCTCCTGCGCGATGCGGTAGGCGTTGCGCTCGATCTCGCCCTTCTGGAAGCCCTGCTCGATCGCGTGCACCGCGCCGCCGAGGTCCTCGACGCGGCGCATCAGGTCGAGGGCCGCCCCCTCCACGTCGTCGGTCATCCGCTCCACGACGTACGACCCGGCGAAGGGGTCCACCGTCGCCGTCACGTCCGTCTCGTACGCGAGGACCTGCTGGGTGCGCAGGGCGAGGCGGGCCGACTTGTCGGTGGGGAGCGCGATGGCCTCGTCGAAGGAGTTGGTGTGCAGCGACTGGGTGCCGCCGAGGACCGCGCCGAGGCCCTGGACGGCGACCCGGACGAGGTTCACCTCGGGCTGCTGGGCGGTGAGCTGGACGCCCGCCGTCTGCGTGTGGAAGCGCAGCATCAGGGACTTGGGGTTCCTCGCGCCGAACTCCTCCCGCATCACGCGGGCCCAGATGCGCCGGGCGGCGCGGAACTTGGCGACCTCTTCGAGGATCGTCGTACGCGCCACGAAGAAGAAGGACAGGCGCGGCGCGAAGTCGTCCACGTCCATCCCGGCCGCGACCGCCGTACGGACGTACTCGATGCCGTCGGCCAGCGTGAACGCGATCTCCTGCGCGGGCGAGGCGCCCGCCTCCGCCATGTGGTAGCCGGAGATCGAGATGGTGTTCCACTTCGGCAGCTCGGCCCCGCAGTACCGGAAGGTGTCCGCGACCAGGCGCAGGGACGGCTGGGGCGGGAAGATGTACGTGCCGCGCGCGATGTACTCCTTGAGCACGTCGTTCTGGATCGTGCCGGTCAGCCGGTCGGCGGCGATCCCCTGTTCCTCGGCGACCAGTTGGTAGAGGAGGAGCAGCAGTGCGGCCGGCGCGTTGATCGTCATCGACGTGGAGACCCGGTCCAGCGGAATCCCGCCGAACAGGACCCGCATGTCGTCGATCGAGTCGACGGCGACGCCCACCTTGCCGACCTCGCCGCTCGCGATCGGGGCGTCGGAGTCGTGCCCCATCTGGGTCGGCAGGTCGAAGGCGACGGACAGGCCGGTGGTGCCGTGCTCGATGAGCTGCCGGTAGCGGGCGTTGGACTCGGCGGCGGTGCCGAAGCCCGCGTACTGGCGCATGGTCCAGGGGCGGCCCGTGTACATCGTGGGGTAGACGCCGCGCGTGAAGGGGTACGCGCCGGGGGCGCCGAGCTTCTCCGCCGGGTCCCAGCCGGCCAGATCGTCGGGGCCGTACACGGGTTCGATGGGCAGTCCTGATTCCGACGTGTGGGTCATGCGTCCAGCTTGCGCCCGCGCCCGCGACGCGTCACTCGCGGCAAACCGGGAAACACTCCAGAAGTGTGGTGCGCGAGGTGCGCGAAGGTGTCGAAGTCGGCTACGAGCACGGGGGCGTGATGAGCAGGGGCGCGATATCGGCGGGGGCCGTGGCGGCACTGGTCCTGGTGGCGGGGTGCAAGGCGGTCGCGGTGGACACGGAAGGGGGGCCGAGCGACGACGGCAAGCCGCGGAGCACGGCGACGCCGTCACGGACGCCGACCGAGGCGTCGCCCCGGACCCCGGCGCGGTCACCGGCGCAAACCCCCACGAGAACGCCGGCGCACGATCCCGCGCCGCACACCCCCGCGCCCGCCCCGAAGCCCGGGAAGACGCTCATGGAGCAGGGGGACGACGGCAAGCGGGTGCGGGAGCTGCAGGCCAGGCTGCGGCAGATCGCCTGGTTCGGCGGGAACCCCACCGGGACGTACGGGCCCGTCACCGCCGCCGCCGTCAAGGGCTTCCAGGCCAAGCGCGGCCTGGCCGTCACGGGCGTCACGGACACCGTCACCTGGAGCAGGCTGCTCGGCATGACGCGCGAACCGACACGGTCCGAGCTGTACGCGGGCGGGGGGATGCCTCCCGCGAAGCCCGACAAGCGCTGCCTGACCGGGCGGGTCCTGTGCATCGCCAAGAGCAGCCGCACCCTGACGTGGATGATCGACGGCAGGGCGGTGTCGACGATGGACGTGCGGTTCGGGTCGCAGTACACACCGACCCGCGAGGGCACGTTCAGCGTCTACTGGAAGTCCCGGCACCACGTCTCGACGCTCTACGACACGCCCATGCCGTACGCGATGTTCTTCAGCGGCGGCCAGGCCGTGCACTTCTCGGCGGACTTCGCGGCCCGGGGGTACGCGGGCGGATCGCACGGCTGCGTGAACGTCAGGGACGAGAAGAAGATCGCGAGCCTGTTCGCGCAGGTGCGCAAGGGCGACCGGGTCGTCATCTACAAGTGAGGCGGCGTGGGCGGGATCGGGGGAACGTATCCCGCCCACGCCGGTGGCACGGAGCCGAAGGTACGGGGGGAACCCCCGGCTCGTGCGCGGGCCGATGACCAGTCGGCTCACTTGTTACTGCGCCGGGCCCTCGAAAAACGTCACACCTTTGCCGGAGAAGGCGGCGACGGACGTCCGGAACGAGACGTCAGGAGAAGTGGGGCAGGGCGCTGCGCGAGGTCGTGGGGCCGGGGTGCGGGGCGGACGGTGAGGTGATGGGCGGCACGGGGGCGCCTCCGGTGTCGCCGCCGGAGCCTCCGTCTCCTTCGCCGCCGCCCTCGCCGCCGCCGTCCTCTCCGTCGTGGCCGCCGTCGCCACCGCCCTGCCCGCCGTCGGGCCGTCCGCCGCCCGCACCGCCGCCGCCGAGGACGCGGCCGCAGAACTCCTCCACCCGCTCCGGCCCCTTGGCCGCCTCCTCCAGGCGCCGGCGCTTCTTGCCCTGGAGCTCACCGCTGCGATAGGCGCGGCAGGCGACGACCACCTTGCGGTACCACTTGCGCGCCTCGTCACGGCGGGGCGGCGGCGTCCTGTCGCCGCTCGGCTGCTGGGGGACGTCGGTGTGCTCGTCGTCCGCCTCGGCCTCCGGCGGCGGGCTGCTCACCGGCTCCCGGGACGCCGTCGGGGTGTCGTCGGGTGCCGTGGTCTCGTCGGGCGAGAGGTCCTCGGACGGCTCGCGCGTCCCGCCGGACGGTGAGGGCAGCGACTCCTCGGGGGTGGCCCCGGTCGACGCGGACGCGGCGGGGCCGGGGCTGCTGTGCTTGCCGAACGGCGAGGGCAGCACGCCCGTCCCCGCGGCCACCGCGACGCCGCCGAGCATGCAGCCCGCGAGGGCCGCGGCGACGCCGAAGCGCACGGGTCTTCCCCAGCGGCTGGGGCGCGGACGGTTGCCCGTGCTCCCCAGGCGTACGGTCTCGCCCGCGGCGGCCTCGTGTGCGGGCGTCGCGTAGGGCGCGGTCCTGGAACTGCCGTCCCGCGCGGCGGCGGGCGCCTCCGCACGCGCCGCGCGCGCGGCGCGGAAGGCGGCCAACGCGGCCGCCTCGCCCGGGAGTTCACCGGCCGCGCCGCTGTCCGACGCGGCTCCGGCGGTGGCGGCCGACGGGGACGGGGACGGGGAAGGGGGCGGGGAAATCGTCCCCTGCTCGCCCGCGCGGTCCAGCGCCGAGAGGGCGCGCGCGAGCCGCTCGGCCTGCGCCTGCGCGTCCGTGCGCGCCTGCCCGCGCGCATCCGCGTCCGGGGAAGAACCGATGCCTTCGAGGGGCTCCCCGCGCAGCAGACGCTCCGCCGTGTCGCGGTCCAGCCACTTGTGGTGCTCGTCGGCCATCACATGTCCTTCTGCGTCCGCGTACGCGATTGCGTCACACCGGCGGACGTCACCGCGCACCCGCGCGGTTCTCTCTGTGGCGGGACGGCGCCCAGCGCCTCCTTGGGATCGGCCCCCTCGGGACCCAGGAGTTCGGCGAGCCGCTTCAGGCCCCGGTGCGCCGCCGTGCGGACGGCTCCGGGACGCTTGCCGAGGGTCTGCGCCGCGGACTTCGCGTCGAGTCCGACGACGACACGGAGCACGACGGCCTCCGCCTGGTCCTGCGGGAGCTGCGCTATCAGGGCCAGCGCCTCACTGGTGGCGAGGGACTCCATCGCCTCGCCCGCGGTGTCCGCCTCGCCCGGCTTGCCCGTCAGCTCCGACTCGTCGCCGCCCACGGCGGGCCTGCGGCCCCGCATCCGTATGTGATCGAGGGCGCGGTTGCGGGCTATGCGCGCCGCCCAGCCCCGGAACCGGTCCGCGTCACCGCTGAACCGGTCGAGATCGCGCGCTATCTGCAGCCAGGCCTCGGAGGCGACGTCCTCGGCGTCCGGGTCGGCGACCAGCGTGCGTACGTACCCCAACAGCCGCGGGTGCACGGCGCGGTACACAGTCCGGAACGCGGTCTCGTCCCCGTCCTGCGCCGCAAGCACCGCGGCGGTCAGCTCCGCGTCGTCCCCCAGCACTCTCTCAATCCTGCCACTCGGAGATCTGCGCCCGGCCCCGGCGCGAACCAGCACGCTACGGGCTCGGACAGGCCTACGTCCATGTTTGTACAACGTGCAACTAGCGGGTGACAGAACGCGGTGTGACAGAAAACGCACGCGCGGCGCTGAAGAGAGTACGGGCCGCACGCGGTTCGTACCGTGTACCGGCCGGGGCCTCTCCTGTGGGGGGTGGCGGCCCCGGCCGGTTCCGCGGTGGACCTCAGCCGTCCGGTGCCCGGTCCCCTCCCTTGTTGCGCCCCGGCAGGAGCAGCGCCGCGCCCGCGAGGACGAACAGGCTGAGGGAGACCACGTTCATCACCTTGTCCACGCCCGTGTACATGTCCAGGTGCTGCAGGTGGTAGATCAGGTGCGGCACGCTGAAGACCAGCCAGGCGAGCCCCGCGAGCTGCACGGCGAGGACGTTCTCCACCCGCAGTGCAGCCACCGCGCTCAGCGCCGCGAGGGCCAGGTACATGGCCCCGACGTCCTTGACCAGGTGCTCGTTGAACGGGCCGAGCACGGGCAGCCAGTGATGACCGAAGCCCGGGAACGTGTCGTACCAGTTGCGGGGGGCGAAGTACGCCCACCCGCCGACCGCACCGCCCGTGACGGCGAGCAGCGCCAGAAGCAGACGTCGAAATGAAGTGCTCATGTCCTAGGGGTCCTCTCGACCGGCTCAGATCGCCCAGATCGCTCAGATCGCTCAGATCGCTCAGATCGCTCAGATCCAGTGACGTTCAACCGCCCGCACCCCCGCTTCGAACCGGCTCTGCGCGTTGAGTCGCTCCATCAGCTGAGCGACCGTGCGCCGCACCGTCCGGTCGGAGGTCTCCAGGTGCCGCGAGATGGCCCGGTCGGTCAGTCCCTGCATCAGCATGGCGAGGATCTGCCGTTCGGTCTCGGTGGGGTGCAGGTCCTGCGGCGTGACGGGTTCCGCGCGTTCCCACAGCCGGGAGGCCATGGTGCGCAGCGCCGTGACGACGCCGGGGGTGTCGGTGTGGGCCCAGGCGGGGTCCCCGGAGGACCTCGTCGTGAGCAGAGCGCCCTCGGCGGTGAGGAGCAGGGCTCCCGGGGGGAGCCTTTCGTGCTCCCTCACCTGGGCGCCGCCCTGCCGCCACCCGGTGTGCGGCGAGGCCGACGACGGGGTGCGCGCCATGGGGAAGATGATCCGCAGGGAGGAGGGCCGTTCCTCCTCGCCCAGGATCCGCAGGATCGGGTCGTCGAGGACGGGGCGGTTCCAGTAGCAGAAGGTGTCCTGCCCGGGTTCCTGGACGAGCCGTCGGGCGATCCGCGTCGTGTCGCCCTGGTCCGGCAGGGAATCGAGGATGATTTCTGAGATCTTCACCTTGTGGCCCCCTGAGATCTTCACCTTGTGGCTTCTTCGGCCGGTTGTGTTCCCGGCCTCGTGCGTGTGCCGGACGGCGGCAGGGCGGTGTCGGCGCTCTCCGGGTCCGGGGTCGGTACGGCTCCGAGCAGGTGCAGTTCGGCCAGCAGCCCTTCCGGGTCCCCGGGGGAGAGGTTGAGGCGTCCTCCGGAGGACTCGATGAGCTTGCGGGCTATGGACAGGCCGATGCCGCCGGGCTTGGAGGGCACGCCGCCGACCTCGCCGTGCGGCGCCTGGGCCGGCTTCCGGCCCGTCAGGCCCGGTCCTTGGTCGTGCACTTGCACGGTGAGCAGCTTGTTGTCGGTCAGGACGTTGATCCTGATGACGGTGTTCTCCGGCGAGTACTTCAGCGCGTTGTCGAGCAGGACGTGCAGGGCCTGCTCGACGGCGCCGGAGCGGCTGAGCGCCCAGGCCTGCCGCGGCATGCTGACCTTCAGCTGGACGCAGTTCTGCTCCGCCACGGAAGCCCAGCCGCGGACGCACTCCTCCACCACTTCGCACACGTTGACCACCTGGGCCGTGTGGTCGGACGGCATGGACCGCGCGTGTTCCAGCATGTCGGTCAGTGTCCGGTGGAGCCGGTCCACGTCGGACAGGATGCGGGCCTGCCGCTCGACGGCCGTGTCGGGCAGGTAGGGCCGCAGGTTCTCGACGCGCAGGCGCAGCGCGACCATGGGGTTGCGCAACTGGTGGGCCACGTCGGCGAGGAAGGTGCGGTGCCGCTCCAGGGTGGACTGGACCGTACCGGCCAACTCGTTCGTCCGGTGCCTGAGCTGGTTCAGCTCGTGGCCCGCGGCGAGCGGTTCGACCCGTGCGTGGAACTCCCCCTGCGACAGGGCGCGCAGGGTCTCGCCCAGTTTCCTGGACGCGACATGCGTGCGGTGCCGTACGGCGACGACGGGCAGGACGCACAGCGTCAGGCAGAACGGCCAGGCGACCAGCAGCATCCCCCACACCGTCAGCACGTCGTTGCGCGGACCGTCAGAGGTCTGGGTGGCCCACAGCACCGACCGGCCGGACTCCCCCTGCCACCACGTCGCCCAGACCGAGGGCCCCGAGCCACGCGCGCGCAGCCGTTCCGGCGGCACGACCTCGACGTCCGGCTCCTTCGCGGGCACGGCGAGCCGCCTCTTCAACTCCGCGGTCACCGAGGGCGACTGCGCGGCCGAGCCCAGCACCTTCCCGTCCGGCGTGCGGAGGTGGAGATCGGCGTCGGACTCCTCGCCGAGCTCCGCCAGCCGCTGCCGGATCCGTGCCGCGGGAGCATCGCCTAACCGCCCCGACAGCTCACCCTGGGCTTTCACCATGACCTGCATCAACCGTGATTCCGCCTTTTGGTCGGCCTCCTTCTCGTACAGAACCCCGGCGAGGGCGAGGGAGAAGGTCATGACCGCGCAGGCCAGCGCGGTGGCCACCGCGACGTGCAAAGTACGTATGTGCACTGAAATTGACTCTCGGGCTCAGTGCTTCGGCTCAAAACTGAAGCCCACGCCCCGATGTGTTCGGATCCACCCGGGATCGCCCAACTTGCGTCGCACGGCAGCTACATGTGTGTCCAAAGTACGTGAGGCGCCGACCCAGGATGTCGACCAGACGGCCTCGGAGAGTTGCTCGCGGGTGAATACACGACTCGGCGACCCGGAGAGCAGACTCAGCAGCTCGAATTCTTTACGCGTAAGGGGAAGTTCACGCCCGTGAACCGTCACGGAACGCGACCACTGGTCAATGGTGAGAGGGCCGTGCGAAATATGTGTACGCGCCTTCACGGCATTGCTCTGCGGTTCATTCTGCGGCAATTGGTGCGACTCGCTCCGGCGGATGACCGCCGTCATTCGGGCCAGCAACTCCTGCAGGTGGTAGGGCTTGACTATGTAGTCGTCGGCGCCGAGACGCAGACACAGGACTTTGTCCATCTGATCGGAGCGTGCCGTGACGGCGATCAGCGGTACGGAATGGTTGGCGCGCAGGCGCTGACATACTTCGAGTCCGTCGACGTCGGGCAGATTGAGGTCGAGCAGGATGATGTCCCAGTTCGGCACCGCCTCCACCGCTGACCTGCCGTCACTCGCATGTTCGACGTCCCATCCCCGTTGCTCGAGACTCTCGATCAAGGCCTCGGCGACATTCGGATCGTCTTCAACGAGCAGTGCCTTCACAGCTCCCCCTGGCGGTAAGTGGCATCTTGACGGCGGCGACCTGCTTGTGCCGTCCATCGTTTGAGATCGCGCAGTCATCTTAGGTCGCGGATGGCTGATCTACAGGCCCGTTTAGGCGAGATCACATTCACTCAGCAACGCACTGTGACGACATACCGCGGACCACTCGGCCCGTAGTGCGCATCGCCGCACAACTCGCCCTGGCTGCTACGGTGTTCGCAGGGGGAAGAGACCACGGCTTCGCCTCCGGATTACAGGCGCCGAGCCTATAATCGGCGTGATCCTGAGGGGGGACGGATGACGGGGAAGGGACCGCGTCGGAACAGAGCGGAAGGCCGACTGACGCTTTGGGTGCTGTGCGGCTTACTGGCCGGCGTGCTCTTCGGTCTGGTCGACCCGGCGAACGCCGCGCGGATGCGTTTTCTGTCGGACGCCTATATATCGCTGATGACGCTTCTGGTCACCCCCATCGTCTTCGTGACCGTACTCAGCGGCATCGCTTCGATCGGCAGCAGCCGAGGACTCGGGCAGCTCTCTCTCAAGGCGTTCGTCTACTTCGAGGTGGCGACCACCGTCGCGCTCGTGGGCGGTCTTGTCGCCGGAGACCTGCTGGGTCTGCTCCCGCTGGGAAGCTCCCACCCGATCGACCCGGGAGAACTGGGACCGCTCCGACACCAAGCCGAGCTGAACTGGGGCAACGGCCTCGGGCTCGACAGTGTCGTCCCGAGCAGCCTAATTTCTGCTTTCCTCCGGGGCAATCCCCTCCATGTGCTCGTGGTGGCCGTTCTCTTCGGCGTCGCCCTCCTGCGGTCCGGAGAGCGCGGCGCCCCGCTGGTCGATCTGGTCGACCGCGTGGGTTACGTCCTCTTCCAGGCGGTACGGATCCTGGCGGCCGGAGCGCCCCTCGCCGCGTTCGGCGGTGCCGCGTACACCATCAGCAGGTTCGGGCTCGTGCCGCTGCGCGGCCTCCTCTTCCTGGTGGTCGCCTTCTATCTGACCTGCGCCGTCGTGCTGTTCGGCGGGCTCGCCCTGCTCGCCAGGCTCAACGGCTTCTCCCTGCTGCGGCTGATCCGGTTCCTCCGCCACGAGCTCCTGATCGTGATCGGCACCTCGTCGTCGGAGCCCGCGTTCCCGCGCGTACTGCGCAAGCTCGAACTGGCCGGCGTGCCGCGGGAGACCGGGGCGCCCCTGCTGGCCAGCGGCTACTCGCTCCATCTGGTGGGCACGTGCCTCTACTTGACCCTGTCGGCGACGTACATCGCGCAGATGACGGGGGACGGCCTGTCCTTCGGTGAACAGATGGTCTTCCTGGCCCTGGCCCTGATCGTCTCCAAGACCGCGGTGGGCGTGACGGGTTCCGGTCTGCTCACCCTGGTGGCCATCGTGTCCATCACGCACACGCCGTCGCTGGGCGGGATCGCGCTGCTGGTCGGCATCGACCGGGTCATGTCGGAGGCGCGCGCCGTCACCAACCTCGTCTGCAACGCCGTGGCCACCCTGGTGATAGCCAACTGGGTGGGCCAGTTGGACGCCGCCCGGCTCAAGCACGCGCTGTCCGCCTCCCGCCCGGCCGATCCCGACCGCTCGGAGGACGACCCCAAGGTGGTCGACATCCGGTTCGTGGACTGAGAAGGCGGCCGCCGTGTGCAGGGCGGCCGACCGGGGGCGCGCCTGGTGGGGCGCCCGAGGGGGGGAGGCGTCAGCTCGCGGGGGCGCTGAAGGCGATGTCGGTACCCGCGCCCTGTTCGGCCGCCCTGGCACTGAGCAGATCGCAGGTGAACGCGTCCTCGACCGGGATGCCCACGGACTTGAAGAGCGTCGTCTCGCGCGCGGAGCGCCGCCCCGGATGTCTCCCTGACAGGAGCTCCGACAGTTCGACGAGCGCCGGTGCGGGCGGAAGCACGCCCTCCGCGATGGGGATCGCCACGTCACCGGCTTCGCGCAGCACGGCCGCGCCGGACTCGACGAACAGGGTCGAGCGGGCGACGAGCCCGGAGGGCAGCTCCCGTCGCCGGCTTCCGTACGCGCCGACCGCGCTGATGTGCACCCCCTCCTTCGCCACCGCCTCGTCGGGGAAGAGCGGATCGGGGGAGGACGTGACCGTGCAGATGACGTCCGCGTCGCGCACCGCGTCCTCGGCCCGGGAACACACGGTGACGTCGAGCCCGGGGCCGGAAGTGCGGGCCCATGCGGCGAGGCGGTGGGCCCGTCCGGCGTCGCGGCTGTGCAGCCGCACCTCGCGCCAGGCCCGGAGGGGGGCCAGCCCTTCGAGGTGGCTGCGCGCCTGGGCGCCCGCGCCGATGACGGCCAGGGTGGCGGCGTCCTTGCGCGCCAGTACGTCGGTGGCGAGAGAGGTGACCGCCGCCGTGCGGATCTCGGTCAGTGCCTGTGCGTCGACGACGGCGGTGGGGGCGCCGGTCCGCGCGTCGAAGACGGCGACGAGACCCTGCACGGTGGGCAGCCCCAGCGCCGGAGCCCCGTCGAACAGCGTGATGAGCTTGACGGCCAGGGTCGACCCGTAGACCGCGGGCATCAGCAGGAGGTCACCGCCCCCGGTGCCGACGGCGCTCCGCGGGAACTCGTCGCTGTCGCCGCTCTGCCGGGCGAACAGCGTGCCGATGGCGGACGTCAGGTCCGGCACGGGGAGCACGCGCCGCACGGTCCGCGCGTCCAGAAGTCTCAGCACGTGGCGCCTCCTCAAGTGGTCGGGCCGTGGCCCGCGGGGTGTCGGTGAACGGGCGCTGCCTCAGTGGGTGCAGGCCGCACGGAGCGATTCCTCCAGGCGGTCGCAGAGCAGGTCGACCTGGCGGACGGAGAGGGCTGGGTGGCAGGGCAGGTTGACCTGCTCGTGGAACCAGACCCGCTCGGCCGTGGGGCACTCTCCGTAGCGGTGGCCGCGGGCGCGCCACTCGGGCAGCAGGTGCAGGGGGAAGTAGCGCAGCGGGACCTGGACGCCCCGGTGGTCGAGTTCGTGCAGGAGCCGGTGGCGGTTGATCCCGTGCGTGCCCTCGCGGACGAAGAAGGTGAACAGGTGCTGGGAGTGGATGACGCCCTCGGGTGCCTCGGGCGCCTCGACGAGTCCGGGGAACCTGCCGAGCGTCTCCCGCAGCCGCGCGGCGATGGCTCGTCGGCGCTCCACCATGCCGGGCAGGGCGCGGAGTTGACTCGTTCCCATGGCCGCGGCCGCCTCGGGGAGCGTCGCGTTGGTGCCGTGTTTGCGCAGCGCGACGAGATCGTGGGTGTAGGCGTTGCCGGGGTAGAGGCCGCCGGGCAGGTTCTCCTTGGAGTCGCCGAAGGTGTGGCGCCGGGGCAGGAAGCTGCCGTCGACCTCGTTGCCGCGGAGCCGGTCGACGCGCTCCGCCCACTCCGGGTCGGCGAACGTCAGCATCCCGCCCTCGCCGAGGGTGGTGATGTTCTTGCTCGAGTGGAAGCTGAAGCAGCCGATGTCCGCGAGGGCGCCGGGTCGCGCTCCGTGGTAGACGCTGCCCAGCGCGTGGGCGGAGTCCTCGATGACCAGGGCGTCGTGGGCCCGGGCGATGTCCATGATCTCGTGCATGTCGGCGGGGTGCCCGCCGTAGTGCACCAGGATGACGGCGCGGGTCCTCGGGCCGATCAGCCGTTCCAGGCACCTCGGGTCCATGTTGAGGGTGTCCTGCCTGACGTCGCAGAACGTCACCTCGACGTCGGGGTACTGCAGGAGCGGCTGGATGGAGGCCTGGTAGGTCTGCGGGGTGACGATCACCTCGTCGCCGGGGCGCAGGCCCAGCAGGTGGATGGCCAGTTCCAGGGTGACGGTCCCGCTCGTCGTGCTCATCGCGTACGGCGCGCCGACGTAGTCCCGGAAGTTCCGTTCGAACTCCTCCCGTCGGCCCCCTCCCGACAGTGTCTCGCCGGAGCGGAGCACGCGGGTCACCGCCGCGATCTCACGGTCTCCCACGACGCTGCCGACCGGCAGGTAAGGGACGACGTACTCCTTGCCGGGCTTACGGAACGCACCCAGCTTGGGTATGTCTCCGATGGTCATGGCGTCTCCAAAGGGTGTGGTTGAGCGGGTGTCCGGCCACCTGGGCGGGCCGGGCGCCGCGCCGGACCCGGAGGCCTCGCGGACCGTCAGACGCGGGTGGCGCGGTACAGCCCGGGGCGCGGGGCGGGCGCCGGTGCGCGCAGCCGCTCGGCCGTCACGACGAGGGCGGTGCACAGGTCGTGCAGCCGTTGCCGCGCGAGGGCGCCGCGCAGGACCCGTCGGCCGTCCGCGCTCCGCTCGAAGTCGGTGGGGACGGTGGCGAGCTGTTCCGGCAGGGCGATCCCCCGAAGCGCGCGCACCACGGTCCGCAGCGCGTCACAGACCTGCACGGCGGAGAGGTTGGCCCCGTGCGCCACGAGCGCGGTGGGCTTGGCGGCGAGCGGGGTGACGTCCAGGTGGTCCAGGGCGTTCTTCACCACCCCGCTGAAGGAGCCGTGGTACATCGGTGACGCGATCACGAACGCGTCGGCCTCGCTCGCCAGCCGTGTGAACCTGCGGGCCCAGGGGTCGGCGTAGGAATCCGTGTCGCCGTGCCGGCTCGGGTCGACGATCGGCAGCGGCTGCGACGCGAGGTCCCACACCGAGGGGTCCGCACCGAGGTCGGCCAGCATCCTGCTCGCGGCCTCGATCGTGGCCGTGGTGTGGGATCCGCTGGTAGGACTTCCGCTCACCAGCAGGACCACGGGGCGCTGCGTCTGACTCAACGGTCCAAGCCTTTCCGTGTGCCGCTGGATGGAGTTCCGAGTGACCGGGGCGGCCGGTGCGACGTGGTGAGGATGGCCGAATCACGTCGCGGGCAAAAGATCTGTGGCCACTCACGGACGGCGCGTGTCACAAACCGGCGGCCCGTTCAGAGCTTCGTACGGGACGACGTGCCCACGCCCTTGAGCCATCCCCGGCGCGCGGCGAGGGCCCCGGCCTCGAACCGGCTCTGGGCGTTGAGTTCCTGCATCACCCTGGTGACGGCGCGGCTCACGGTCCGCTTGGAGACCCCGAGCGAGGCGGCGATCTGCTCGTCGGTGTATCCGCGGGCGAGCAGCAGGAGTACGTCCAGCGCCTGGCGGTCGTCCGGGGCGTGGCCGCAGGAGCGTCGCGGGCTGGCGTTCTCCCACAGGTCGTGGAAGAGGTAGTGGAGCATTCCGGTGGTCTCGGCGCACTCGGACTCCGTGACGGCGCCGTCGACCCCGTTGCCGGAGTCGGCGGACTGGACCACGACCGAGGTCCTGCTGTCCAGCAGAGCGAACGTCACCTGGGTCTGTTCGGTGGTGCGGATCTGGACCCCCGACCCGGCCTGCCACGAGAGGTAGGACTCGAGGTGCGGTGATGAGAGCGCCTCCTCGTCCCAGACGGCGCGCACGCGCACCCAGCGCTGCAGCAGGCTCGTCAGGGCCAGCTTGTCCTGACGGATCGTCAAGGGGCTGAGGGCCTGGGGCCCGTACACCAGCGACACGTCATGGCGCGCCGAGTCGAGGGCGACGTGGAAGGGGAAGCGGGTCCGGGTGCTGATCGCTGGATGGACGGCCTGGGTACGGGGCAGGGCCCGTACGGGGGGCATGGCGGTGATGGTCATGGCTGTGCTCCTTACGCTCCACTGCACGGTGAAGAGACAAGAGGCCTGCGTGACAGGTGAAATGCGACCGCCCGAAGAGGGATTGGGCGTCGACTCAGGCTACGAGCGCTGAGTTAAATCGATGCACGTGCATGTATGAGGAACGTCAGGTCTGTGTGAGTTCTTGTCGACGATCACGGCCGCCCCCTCCGTCGTGATCCACAGGGCCGCACGGACGACCTTCCTCAACTACCTTGCGAATAGCGGCAGTCGGGCCGCCCACAGCGTCTGCGAAGGTAAACCTTCATAGGCGCCGCCTATGGAAAGCATGCGTTTCTACTGTTGGTGCACTCGCGATGCGTGGGCATAGCATCCGGCCCCATGACTCTGGTGACTCGTACAACGAGCACGTCGACGGCCCGTACGGTCTGGGGCTCGACGGTAGGCAAGAAGGCGGTCATGGCCGCGAGCGGTCTGGTGATGATCGCTTACCTCGTGGTGCACATGGTGGCCAACGTAAAGATCTACTTCGGCGCGGCCGGCTTCGACGCGTACGGGCACTGGTTGCGAGTCATGGGCGACCCGGTCCTCCACCGTGAGTGGGGTCTGTGGATCGCGCGCGTGGTCCTCCTCGTCTCCGTGGTGGCACACGGCGTCTCCGCTTACCAGTTGAGCCGCCGCGACATCAAGGCGCGCCCCACCCAGTACGTGCACAAGAAGCCGCGCGCGACCTATGCCACGCGCACCATGCGCTGGGGCGGCGTCATCCTCGGCCTCTTCATCGTCTGGCACATCCTGGACATCACGACCGGCACCGTGCACCCGGGCTTCGAGGA
Organism: Streptomyces venezuelae; assembly: GCF_008642315.1. Lineage (NCBI taxonomy): Bacteria > Bacillati > Actinomycetota > Actinomycetes > Kitasatosporales > Streptomycetaceae > Streptomyces > Streptomyces venezuelae. The sequence continues at coordinate 3,518,206 of NZ_CP029192.1, forward strand.
GGGCAAGCCGTACAACAACGTGGTGGACACGTTCTCCACCTGGTACGGCAACGTCATCTACATCACCGCGATGCTCGCCATGGGCATGCACGTGCGGCACGGGCTGTGGAGCGCCGCGCAGACGCTGGGCGTCGGCAGCCGGGTCCGCGACCGCTCCCTGAAGGCCGTCGCCAATGGGCTCGCGTTGGTGCTGACGGTCGGTTTCGTTTCTGTTCCCGTGGGTGTCATGACCGGAGTGGTGAGCTAGATGAGTGCCTTTGCCGAGTATGTGACTGGTGAGCCGGTCGTGGATGCCAAGGCTCCTGCCGGGCCGATCGCCGAGCGGTGGGACACTCGCCGTTTCGAGGCGAAGCTGGTCAACCCGGCCAACCGGCGCAAGCACACGGTGATCGTGGTCGGCACCGGTCTGGCGGGCGGGTCGGCCGGGGCGACGCTGGCCGAACAGGGCTATCACGTGGTGCAGTTCTGCTATCAGGACTCCCCGCGCCGGGCGCACTCGATCGCCGCGCAGGGCGGCATCAACGCGGCGAAGAACTACCGCAACGACGGTGACTCGGTGCACCGGCTGTTCTACGACACCGTCAAGGGCGGCGACTTCCGCGCCCGGGAGTCCAACGTGCACCGCTTGGCGCAGATCTCCGTGGAGATCATCGATCAGTGCGTGGCGCAGGGTGTGCCCTTCGCCCGCGAGTACGGCGGCCTGCTCGACACCCGCTCCTTCGGCGGCGTCCAGGTGTCGCGGACGTTTTATGCCCGCGGGCAGACGGGCCAGCAGTTGCTGCTGGGGGCCTATCAGGCGCTGTCGCGGCAGATCGCGGCGGGGAATGTGGAGTTGCATCCGCGCACCGAGATGCTGGATGTGATCGTCGTTGACGGGCGGGCGCGCGGCATCGTGGCCCGGGATCTGGTCACGGGGAAGATCGAGACGTATTTCGCGGACGCGGTGGTGCTGGCCTCGGGCGGTTACGGCAACGTCTTCTACCTGTCGACCAACGCGATGAACTCCAACGCGACCGCGGTGTGGCGGGCGCACCGGCGCGGCGCGTACTTCGCCAATCCGTGCTTCACCCAGATCCACCCGACCTGCATTCCGCGTACCGGTGATCACCAGTCCAAGCTGACGCTGATGAGTGAGTCGCTGCGCAACGACGGCCGGATCTGGGTGCCCAGGGCCAAGGGTGATGACCGGCCGGCCAACGAGATCCCCGAGGCCGAGCGCGACTACTACCTGGAGCGCATCTACCCCTCCTTCGGCAACCTGGTGCCCCGTGACATCGCCTCGCGCGCGGCGAAGAACGTGTGCGACGAGGGCCGCGGGGTGGGCCCGGGCGGGCAGGGCGTCTACCTCGACTTCGCCGACGCGATCAAGCGGATGGGCCGCAAGGCGGTCGAGGCCAAGTACGGCAACCTCTTCGACATGTACGCGCGGATCACCGACGAGGACCCGTACAGCACGCCGATGCGGATCTATCCCGCCGTGCACTACACGATGGGCGGCCTGTGGGTGGATTACGACCTGCAGACCACCGTGCCGGGCCTGTTCGCGGTCGGCGAGGCCAACTTCTCCGACCACGGCGCCAACCGGCTCGGCGCGAGCGCGCTGATGCAGGGCCTGGCCGACGGCTACTTCGTGCTGCCCTCCACCATCAACGACTACCTCGCCCGCAACCCCCACACCGACGAGGTGACCTCCGATCACCCCGTGGTCCGCGAGGTGCTGGACGAGACCGAGGACCGGCTGGCCAAACTCCTGGCCGTGGACGGTGACCGTACTCCGGACTCCTTCCACCGGGAGCTGGGGGAGGTGATGTGGGAGTTCTGCGGGATGGCGCGCACCGAGGCGGGGCTGCGCAAGGCGCTGGAGCGGATCCCGCAGATCCGCCAGGAGTTCTGGCGGCGCATCAAGGTGCCCGGCACGGGTGAGGAGTTCAACCAGTCGCTGGAGAAGGCCAACCGCATCGTCGACTACCTCGAACTCGCCGAGCTGATGTGCCTGGACGCGCTGCACCGCGCCGAGTCCTGCGGCGGCCACTTCCGCGAGGAGTCCCAGACTCCCGACGGGGAGGCGGCCCGCGTGGACGAGGAGTTCTCCTACGCCGCGGCCTGGGAGTTCACCGACACCGGCACCGCCCCCGTCCTGCACAAGGAAGACCTCCTCTTCGAGTACGTCCACCCCACCCAGCGGAGCTACGCATGAAGCTCACCCTGCGCGTCTGGCGCCAGAAGAACGCCGACGCCGACGGAGCGATGTCCACCTACCAGGTGGACGGCATCTCCTCCGACATGTCCTTCCTCGAAATGCTCGACACCCTCAACGAGACCCTCATCGTCCAGGGCGAGGACCCCGTCGCCTTCGACCACGACTGCCGCGAAGGCATCTGCGGCGCCTGCTCGCTGGTCATCAACGGCGACGCGCACGGCCCCGAGCGCACCACCACCTGCCAGCTGCACATGCGCTCCTTCCGCGACGGCGACACCATCGACATCGAGCCCTGGCGCGCGGCGGCCTTCCCCGTCGTCAAGGACCTGGTGGTGGACCGCTCCTCCTTCGACCGGATCATCCAGTCCGGCGGCTACATCAGCGCCAACACCGGCTCCGCCCCCGAGGCCCACGCCGCACCGGTGCCCAAGCCGGACGCCGACTACGCCTTCGAACACGCCGAGTGCATCGGCTGCGGCGCCTGCGTGGCGGCCTGCCCCAACGGCTCCGCGATGCTGTTCACCTCCGCCAAGGTCAACCACCTCAACGTCCTGCCACAGGGCGCACCCGAACGCGAGACCCGCGTCCTGGACATGGTCGCCCAGATGGACTCCGAAGGCTTCGGCGGCTGCACCCTCACCGGCGAATGCGCCACCGCCTGCCCCAAGGGCATCCCCCTCTTCTCCATCACCGGCATGAACAAGGAGTGGCTCCGCGCGAGCCGCAAGGAGAAGAAGTCCGCTTCATAGCGGGCAGTTCGAACCGAAGGACATCAGGCGGGGCCGGGAACTTTCCCGGCCCCGTTCTTTCTGCCCGGAGCCGTTCTTTCTGTCCGGAGCCGTGTCCGCTCTCCGCCACCGGACGACCTCTTCCTGATGATCGCTTGCCTCGCTCACGGCCGCCCGAAACGATGGAACAACGATATTCCAGTGTCCTCTTTATCAGTGCCGACGTTGAGGAAGTCCGTGCGCCATGCGCTTTCCCCGCTCTTCTGACCTGTTGTTCGGCCAACTCGATTCCGCCGCCGCGGAGGTCACCCTTCCCTGGGGCACGGACCACGAGTCGGTCGCGGTCACCGTCAAGGACGGCGGGCTCCCCCTCTCCGAACTCGCCCAGGCGTCCCGCCGGTTGGCACGGTCCGCCGTCGCCGCCGGGCTGAAGGAAGGCGACTGGTGCGTGGTGCGGCTCGACCAGCCGCTCGACATCGTGGTCGCGGTGGCCGGCCTCACGGCCGTGGGCGTGGTCCCGGTGCTGCTCAGCGCCAAGCTCGACGTGGCATCGGCCGCCGCGGCCCTCGCACCCGTCACCGTGCCGCTGCACCTGCTCATCGCCCAGCGGCGCACGGCGGAGATACCCCGCCTCGCGCTCGCCGGCGGAATGAGCCTGGTGTGGGAGGACGTCGTGTCCGAGCCGCACGCCGACGCCGGGGACCAGGTGCCCCCGCACGGCATCGAGCGCCCCGCGGACGCCCCGTACCTGGTCACGCACACCTCGGGCACCACCGGTGTGCCCAAGCTCGCGGTGCACACCCGCAACAGCTTCTACCAGCAGTCCGTCGTGCAGGCCCGCATGCTGCGCACGGTGCGTCTGCGGGGGTACCTCGCGGCCGCCATCTCCCCCGTGCACGTACGCACACTGTCCGGCCTGCTCAGCGCGTTGCGCCTCAGGCTCTCCGTCCTGCTGCTCGCCTCCGAGGAGCCCGACGCCGTGGCCGAGCAGCTGGAGCGCTGGCGTCCGCACTACCTGGAGACACACCCCAACACGTTCGTCCGCTGGGAGGAGCTCGCCGACACCGGAGTGCTGTCCTCGGTCCGGCTGTTCCTCGGGACGTTCGACGCCATGCACCCCCCGACGATGGAGCGGCTGCTCGCGGGATCGCGCCGCAGAATGCCGCTCTTCGCCGAGGTGTACGCGCAGTCCGAACTCGGCCCCGTCGCCTTCAGGATGAAATGGAGACGGGGCGGCAGAAGAGAATCCGTCGCCTCCGAACTGGCCGGACACCGCGTCGGCAGAGCCCTTCCCGGATACAGCCGGATCCGGATCGTGGACGAGGCGGGAAATCCGCTGGGAGCGCAGCAGTCGGGGCGCATTCAAGTGCGGTCCAAAGGATTCTTCGCCGGTTATCTGAACTTCCCGGAGAAATTCGAGGAGAACCGGGCGGACGGCGACTGGTGGGATTCCGGGGACTGGGGCGCCAAGTCCCGCTTCGGGAACCTCCGGCTGCTCGACCGCCAGGTGGAACGCCTGGACGGGGCGGCCAGCGGCATCGCCCTGGAGGACGTCCTGCTGGGCCGCCTCCCGGAGGCCGCGGAGATCGTCGTCCTGGAGGCGCACGGCGCGCTGGTGCCCGTCGTGGCCACCCGCACCGGGATCGCGGTGTCGTCCGGTCGCTGGGCGGAGGCGGTCGACGGACTGCCCGAACTGGCGTCGCCGCGGCACACGTCCTGGAGCGCGCTGCCCAGGACCGCCACCGGCAAGGTCAGGCGCGAACTCCTGCGTCAGCAGCTGGGGTTCTAGAACGTGTTTTCACTGGTGTCTATAGAGATGGTTGGCCATGTTGGAGAAGAAAGTCGTGCTGCGGGCCGAGGACGTACGACGAGAGTTCACGAGCGGTGACACGGTCGTCGAGGCTCTCAAAGGGTGCAGTCTCGAGGTGAGTTCGGGTGAACTCGTCGCGATCGTGGGCAAGAGCGGCAGCGGCAAGTCGACCTTCGCCAACATCCTCTCCGGCCTCGACCGGCCCACCTCGGGGACCGTCACGCTCATGGACCGCGATCTCGCGGAGCTCGACGAGACGGAAGCGGCCAGGATGCGGGCGCGGGAGATCGGCTTCGTCCTGCAGAAGGACAACCTCGTGCCGTCGCTGACCATCGCGGAGAACGTCGCCGCACCCCTGGTCATGGGCGGCATGAAGCTCAGCGCCGCACTGGAGAAGGCCCGGCGCGCACTGGACGAGGTCGGTCTCGGCCACCGGGCCGAGCAGTGGCCGGCCCAGGTGTCCGGCGGCGAGGCCCAGCGGGCGGCCGTCGCCCGCGCCTGTGTGAGCGAGCCCGCGATCGTCTTCGCCGACGAGCCCACGGGCGCCCTCGACGAGGAGAACGGCCGGCAGGTCCAGGAGATATTCCGCAAGCTCGTGCTTACCACGGGGGCCGCGGGCGTCATCATCACCCACGACCTCGACCTGGCCGCGGGCGCGGACGTGGTCGTCACGGTCGCCGACGGCGTCGTCGTCAGCACCGAGAGGAAGGCGTGATGGCGCTCGATCCCTACCGTCTCGTCTTCCGTTCGCTCGGCCGCAGCTGGCGGCAGCGGCCGGCGCGCATGGTGTCCGCGATCGCCGCGGGCATCGGCGGTGTCCTGCTGACGACGGCGATGCTCCTCGTCTCCTTCTCCGTCCTCGACGCCATCAAGGGCGCCTCCATCGGCGCCATCCGCGACGACGTCGTGGCCGTCGAGGCCAGGGCCCCCGGCGGCATCACATCGGACGTCGCGGACCGTGCCGAGCAGCGCACCGGCGTCGAGGCCTCCCGCGTCTCGGTGATCAGCACCCGCGCCTCCCGGCCGGGCCAGGACAGCGACCCGGTCATCGTCTTCGGCATCGACCAGCGCCTCGCCGACCTGACCGACAAGGACCTGGCGCGGCAGATCGACCGCACCGAGCTCGGCGCGGACGAGGTCTTCCTGACCGAGGAGTGGGCCGACGACCACGGCCTGCGCGAGGGCGACAAGGTCTCCGTCACCTCGCCCGAGGGTGTGCAGAAGTGGCGGATCGCGGCCCTGCTCAAGGGCGACGTGGCCAACCGCGGCGCCGTCGTCATCGCGCCGCAGCCGGCCGTCGCCACCGCGTTCGACCGGGGCACCCACAGCGACGTCCTGCTCTTCGACACCAAGGGCAAGGACCGCGCGGACGTCGAGGCCGGTCTGGTCAAGGCCGTCGACGGCGCGGCGGACGTCAAGGAGCCGTCGGAGGTGCTCTCCGGCTACAGCAAGACGTTCCGTACGTCGCTGACGATCCTCGGCATGTTCGCCGCCATCGCCGTCATCACCGCGGGCGTGGTGCTCTTCCTGACCTGGCGCCTCGCCCTCGACGACGCCCGCACGACCCTGGCGCGGATGCGGCTCTTCGGCGTACGGACCCGTCATCTGACGTTGGGCTCCGCCGCCGTGATGGTGCCCCTCCTGCTCGGGACGTACGTCGTCGGCGCGGGCCTCGGCATCTGGGTCGGGACCATGCTCAGCGCGTTCACCAAGCAGATCACGGACCTCACCCAGCAGGCCGTCACGCCGGGGCTGCCCTGGCAGTGGCCCGTCGTCGGATCGTTCGTCGCCGTCGTGGTGATGTTCGCCCTCGCGTGGCTGTCCGGCGTCCGCAGGTTCACGAAGATCACCGCCATCGAGGCGGTCACCGGACGTGACCAGGTCGCGCTGGTGCCCGGCGGCGTGCGCAAGCCGCTGCTCGGCGGGCTCGGCGCCGTGGCCGTGGGCGTACTGCTCGTGGTCTTCGGCGGCGCCATGATCAAGTCGGTCAGCCTGCTGTTCCTGTTCATCGGCGCGGCGTTGCTGAGCATGGCGCTGCCCGTCGTGATCGGCATGGTGATGCGCCGCGGAGAGCCCGGTCCCGTCCGCCTCGCGGCCGCCCGGCAGCTACAGCTCGCCTGGCGGCGCAACGCCGCGCTCGCCATCACCTTCACCGTGGCCATCGTGGCCTCGCTGTCCATGGCCGGCGTCTCCAGCAGCATCAAGGACGAGGTCGCCGGGTCCGTGGAGCGCTGGACCCGCGGCGAGCTCTACGTGCAGGCGGCCGAGGTGGGCCACAACCTGCAGAACGAGAAGTTCCCGCTGTCCCTGGAGAAGGAGCTGCACGAGGTCGACGGCGTGGACGCCGTGACGTCGTTCACCTACTCGAGCGTGACGCACGACGGACGCAAGGTCCAGGTGTGGAACTGGGGCAAGGGCGACTCGGAGAAGCTCACCGACCTGGAGACCACCAAGGGCGACCCGGACTTCGTCCGCACGCTGAAGGACGACGAGATCGTGATCTCGTCGAACTTCGCCCGCACGCAGAAGCTCGACGTCGGCGACACCATGGACATGCCGCTGCCCTCGGGCCACCGCGAGGTGCGGGTGAAGTCGGTGCTCGACGACTCCGCCTCCGACGGCGGCATGATGGTCGCGGGCAGCGGCCTCTACCGTGAACTCACCGCCTCCCAGGGCGTCTACGAGTACTACATCGGCGTCAAGGACGGTGCCGACGTCGCCACGGTGCAGAAGGCACTGGAGCGGAAGATCGGCGAGCGCTACCCCGAGGCGGTCGTGCTCGACCAGAAGGGGATGCGCGACGCCTTCGCGGGCATCACGGCCCGGCTCGTCAGCTCCTTCGAGGCCTTCGCCTACGTCATGTTCGTGCTGGCCGTCCTGGTGGGCGGGGCCACCCTCGCCTCCGGCCTCGTGGAGCGGCAGCGGGCCCTCGGCCTGACCAGGCTCGCCGGCGCCACCCGACGCATGATCAGCCGTCAACTCGTCCTGGAATCGGTGGTGGTCGCGGCCGCGAGCTGGCTCGTGGCGCTGCCGGTCGGCATCCTCGCCATCCCGGGGATGATCGACGCCCAGGCCGGCCAGAGCGGCCTGGTGCCGCCGCTGAGCGTGCCTCTCGTGCTCAGCGTCATCAGCCTTCCGCTGGTGATCCTCTGCATGCTGCTCGCCCTCGCGCTGGGCAACCCCCGCCGCGCCAACCCGCCGTTGCGCGTCCTGCTCGCCCAGGAGTGACGACGGCTCCCCCATCCACGCGGGTGCTCCGCCGTCGCGGAGCACCCGCCCCCAGGAGAACGGAAGCAGCACAATGATCCATGGAAAAGAGCGCCGGATGCGGCGCCTGCTCGGAGCCGACGGCCGGTCCCTGCTGATCGCCGTCGACCACGCGCTGACGACGGGCGGAGCCGGTGGGCTCTCCCGGATGAGCGACGTCCTCGGCGCAGTGGTCGAGGGAGGAGCCGACGGCGTCGTCGTGCACCGCGGGTCCGCCGCCCACTCCATGCCGACGCAGCGCGGCACGGCCATGATCGTCCACTTGTCCGGCAACACCCGGCTGAGCCCCGGCGGCGAACTGAAGACCCGGGTGTGCGACCCGGAGTCGGCGGTCGCGCTCGGTGCCGACGCGGTCTCCGTGCACGTCACCTTCGGCGGCGGCAGCCAGGAGGACCGGGCGGCCCTCGCCGACCTGGCCAAGGTCGCCGCCGACTGCGACCGGCTCGGTCTCCCCCTGCTCGTCATGACGTACGCGGCGGGGAACTACGAGACGGAGCCGCAGCGAGCGGAGGCCGTGATCCACGCCGGCCGCGCCGTCGCCGAACTGGGCGCGGACATCGTCAAGACCGCCCACCCGGGCGACGAGTTCATCGCCGAGCTCGCGGCCTCCATCGAGGTTCCCGTGGTGATCGCGGGTGGCGAGGCGGAGGGCAGCTGGGACGCGTACGTGGCGTCCGCCAAGGACGCCATCGGCCAGGGTGTGGCCGGGCTCTGCGTGGGCCGCCGGGTGTTCGGCAGCCCCGACGTCGCCGGAGCGGTGGCGCGGCTGCGTTCCGTCGTCCACGGCGAACAGGCCTCCTGACCCGAGCGGTCCACGAGCCACCCCGCACCGCGCCTCTCACACCCCCTCCCCCCCCACAGCACTTCCCCTGTGCGGCCCCATGTCCTTTCACAGTCGCTTTATCAGCAAAAAGGGAGATTTACAGATGTCTTCGTCGCCGCAGACAGCGCTCTGGGTGGACGCCACCACCCTCACCCCGGGCGAGACGCCCGACGCCCTGGCCTACCTCCGCTCGTCCGCGGCCTCGTACCTGGTCGTGCGGCACGACCAGCTGGCCGAGTGGCAGCCCATCGACCGTCTCAAGACGGCCCTGCTCGTCGGCGCCGGGGACGAGTCGCTGGCGGAGCAGATAGCCACCGACGAGCGCATCCACATGGTCATCGCCCGCACCCCCGCCGACCTGCCGGTGGCCCGGGCCCTGGCCGGCCAGCGCGGCGTCGGGGCGCGCTGCGAGATCGTCGACGGCGACACGATGAACGAGGCCGCCGACCTCAGCGGCGAGGTCGACGTCGTCCTCGCCGTCTTCGCCGACGAGACCAACATCCCGCTGGAGCTGCTGCTCGCCAAGGCGCAGAGCACCAGGACCGACGTGGTCAAGCAGCTCCTCAACACGGCAGAGGCGCACACCGTGGCGGGCGTGCTGGAGTCGGGTCCGGCCGGGCTCATGGTCTCCGCGGAGCACCTGTCGGCCGTCGACCTGGTCACGCAGGTCGTCAAGGAGCACGGTCAGATCCGCAAGGACCTGGTCGAGCTCGAGGTCCTGCGCGCCGAGCCGATCGGCATGGGCCACCGCGGGTGCATCGACACGACGACCCTGTTCGGCGAGGACGAGGGGATGATCATCGGCTCCACGTCGTCCGGCGGCATCCTGGTCTGCGCCGAGGTGCACTACCTGCCCTACATGAAGCTCCGCCCGTTCCGCGTCAACGCGGGCGCCGTGCACAGTTACGTCTTCGGCGCCGAGGACACCGCGTACATCTCCGACCTCGAGGCCGGCGAGCGCGCGCACGCGGTGGCCGCCGACGGCACCTTCCGCGAGGTCGGCATCGGCCGGATCAAGACCGAGGTGCGTCCGCTGCGGCTGATCGAGGCCCGGCACGGCGACGTCACGGTCAACGTCATCCTCCAGGACGACTGGCACGTCCGCGTCATGGGCGGCGACGGCAAGCCGAAGAACCTGACGGACGTCACCCCGGGCAGCACCCTGCTGGGCCTCGTCACGGAGCCGGGACGCCACGTCGGCATCAAGGTGTCCGAGCACATCGATGAGCACTGAGGCCGGCCCGAGGAGCGCGCGGGGACACCGGCCCGACCGGTCCGCGGGCTCCGTCGCACGGGCCTTCGTGCGGCTCTCCAAGGTCACCGTCTACCAGCACTTCTTCCCCTGGGCGCTGGCCTTCGCGCTGCTGAGCGGGGAAGCGCTCGACCGGTCGGGCGCCGTGCCCGCCCTGGTGTGGTTCCTGATCGCCTCCGCGGCGATCGTGGCCTGCACCTCCGCGGTGGACGACGTCATCGGGTACGGGAACGGCAGCGACGCCGCGAACTACCAGGAGGGCGACCTCGGCCGGGACATCCGGCGCAAGCCGCTGCTGAGCGGGGCGGTCACGGTCCGGGAGGCCAAGGTGTTCGCCGCGGCCACCGCGGCCGTCGCCCTGGTCACCGGGGCCGCGGGGTTCACGGCGCTCGGCTGGGACGTCCCGGTCGAGTCGGTGCTCGTCTTCGTCGCGGTGGCGGTCTGCTCCGTGCAGTACTCGGGCGGCTTCAAGTTCAGCTTCCGCACCGGTGGTTCGGAGACGATGCTGGGCCTGGTCACCGCCGGCGGGCTGGTCTTTCCCTACGTGGCGCTGGAGCGCGCGTGGTCGACGGCCGCGGTGCTCGAGGCGCTGATCATGGGCCTGTGGCTGGTCATGGTCATCTCGTACTCCAACGTCAACGACAAGGAGGGCGATGCGGCCGTCGGCCGCAAGACCCTGGCGGTGGTGAGCGGCCCGCGCGTGTTCAAGGGCGCCATGGTGGCGTTCTTCGTCGCGGACGTCGCCCTGCTCGCGGCCCTCCTGGCCGTGCCTGCGATGCCCTGGTGGGGCGCGCTGACCCTGCTGCCCGCGGTGGCGCTCCACGCGTCCCAGCTCTGGTTCGGAGTGGGCCACGACAACTGGCTCAAGGCCCGGCTGTGCGGCTTCATCGCCTACGACCTGGGTTTCCTGGGGCTCCTCGCCCCGACGCTCGGCATGTCCTGACGTCGTCGTCCGGCACCCGGCATCTGTCCAACTCATCACTCGGTATGCCCGTTCCAAGGGTCTGGGGGAAACATGGCCGTCGACACCGACGCCACTCAAGTCCATCTGTCCGTACCGCTCGGCGACGCCGTCCGGGAGGCGCTCGCCGACGTCGAGGACGCGTCCGCGCTCAGCCGCTTCCCACGCGCTGTGCTGGAGAGGCTGGGCAAGCTCGGCGTGCTGCGCCGCCGCTGGCAGGGGCCCTTCCCCGGGGACGTCGTCTTCGGGGCCCGGCTCGCCGAGGAGGTCGCCCGGCACGCGCCGACCGGTGTCGCCGTCGGCGTGAGCCTGCACACGGAATCCGTCCTGTCGCTCCTGCACCGCTTCGCCGGTGACTCCGAGTACCTCGCCGACCTGCGCGAACAGGCCCTGGACGGCACGGCGATCGGAGCGCTGGCGGCCAGCGAGCCGACCGGCGGCAGCGACCTGTCCGCCATCAGGACCCTGGCCGTCCCGACCGCGGACGGCTGGTGCGTCAGGGGCAGCAAGAAGTACGTGTCCCTGGGCGCGGTGGGCGACTTCGTCATCGTGCTGTGCCGGATCGCGAAGGCGGACGGCACCCCCACCGAGCGGCTCGCCACCGTCGTGGTGCCGCTCGACCGGGCGACCGTGATCCGTGAGCACGAGAAGCTCGGCACCCACGCGCTGGACACCGTCGCCGTCGAGTTCCACGACGTCCACGTGCGAGCCGACGCCATGCTCGGCAGGCCGGGTCTCGGGCTCGCCAACGTCAGCTACGGCCTGACCTTCGAGCGGCTCGCCGTCGGCGCGCAGGTCGTCGGCGCGGTGAGCCGGGCCCTCGCCCTGGCCGTCGAACACAGCGAGCGCCGCGTGCAGTTCGGCGCCCCGCTCCGCTCCCACCAGCACATCGAGTTCAAGCTCGCCGACGTGCTCGTGGAGCTCGAGGTCCTGCGGGCGGCCGTGCACGAGGTGGCACGCCAGACGATGGACAGCCCGATGGGCCGCCCCCTGGTGGCCCGGGTCGCCGCGGTCAAGGTGCACGCGGCCCGCCGCGCCGAGCACCTGGTCAGCGAGTGCATGCAGGTCTTCGGCGGCGCCGGGTACCTCACCCAGGAGACACCGCTCGGCCAGATGTGGCGGGACATCCGCCTCGCCCGGATCGGCGGCGGCACCGACGAGATGATGCTCGCCCTGGTCGCCGGCGAACTGACCGGCTCCCCCGCCGAGTACGGCGACGCCGTGAGGATCTCGGCATGACCGGGGCGGACGGCGCACGGCCTCAGTACGGGAACGGCTGGTCCTCGTATCCCGGCGGCCGTCAGGCGGGACCACCCGGGACGCGTGGCCTGCGGATCCTGGTGGCGGGGCTCACCGGGCAGGTGGGCCAGGGACTCCTGGAGGCGTGCGCGGACGCCGGTGAGGACGCGCCGGAAGTGATCGCCCTGGTGCGGCGCCGCCCGCGGGCGCCGCAGGTCTTCGGGCCGGCGGTGACCCGGCAGGTGGTCGGCGACGTGTGCCGGGCGGGATGGGGCATCGGCGACGCCGACCTCGACGCCCTCGGCAGGATCGACGCGGTGATCGACCTGGCCGGGGCGACGGACTGGACGGCGAGCCACGCCACGCTCGACCGGGTCAACGTCCTCGGCGCCTCGCACGGCCTGGAGCTCGCCGGGCTGCTGTCCGAGCGGCTCGGCGCGGCGGTCCCGTACCTCTACGCGAGCTCGGTCTTCGTCGCCGGCCTGACCGAAGGCGTCGTCACCGAGGACCTGTTGACGCCCGAGGCCGACCGCACGCCGTACGAGCTCAGCAAGTGGACCGCCGAGCGGGCCCTGGTGACCCGCGCCCGCCGCTCCGGCCAACCGCTCCTCGTGGCGCGGATCGGCGGGGTCGTCGGCAACTCGCGCACCGGGCGCACCACCCGGCGCAGCTCGCTCTACCAGCTCGTCTCCCGGCGCGACGAGGACAAGGCCCTGCGGGTGCTGCCCGCCCAGCGCGGCGCCCGGGTCGACACCCTGCCGCGCGACGTGATCGGCGAGAGCCTGCTGCGCGTCCTGGGGCACGGACGGACCACGGACTTCGCCGCCTGGCGTGCCGGGGTCGTCGCCCAGGTGGCCGCGGGCGAGCGGGCCCCGACGCTCGCGGCGATCCTCGCCCAGCTGGAGTCCGTGGACGAGGGGTCGCGGTACCACGTGCCGCGGCTCGTCCCGGTCTCGCACCGGACGCTGGGGACGGTGACCCGGGCGGGCACCCGTTACGTGCGCTGGAGCAGGCAGGCCGGCAACCGGCTGCACGGACTGCGCTACACCTCGGTCAACCGGATCTTCGAGCGCAACCGGTTCGCCGGTCTCACCGGCGGGTGGCTGCCCGCCGTGCCGCTGGAGACGGTGCTGCGCGTCACCTTCGACCTCGCGGAGCGGCCGGTCGCCGCTCCCACCGCAGAGCTGCCCCTCGGGAGGTTCCAGTGAAGGTCCTCGTAGCGGGAGCCGGTGGCTACCTCGGCTACTGGGTGACGCGGCTCCTCACGGAGTCCGGCGCCGACGTCGTCGAGCTGAACCGCCGCGGTGTCGCGCACCACGGGCAGGCGCTCGCCGGTGACGTCACATCGGCGAAGCTGGGGCTTTCCCCCGAAGCGCTGGAGCAGTTGGCCGACGTGGAGGCCGTGGTCTCCTGTTTCGGCTCGGTGGACTGGGAGGCGGACCCCGCTTCCCTCGTCAACCTGCACGTCAGCGGCGTGCGCAACGTCCTCAACACGGCGGCGGTCCTGCCGTCCGTGCGCCGGGTGGTCCACACGTCGTCGCTCCTCGCCCTCGGCCGTGCCGAGGGGACGGTCGGCAACCGGGAGCTCTCGGTCGGGCAGACGTTCCGCAACTGGTACGAGTACGCCAAGTACCGCGCGGAGGCGGTGGCCCGGCGCGAACAGCGCGTCCCGGTGAGCGTCGTGCGGTTCGGGCCGCTGCTCGGCCCGGCCCCGGCCGAGCTGGTGCCGCTGACCGGCGGGCCGCTCCAGGCCCTGCCCCAGCTGCTCCAGGGCATGCCCCTGCTGCTTGAGCACTCCGGCCGGTTCCCCGTGTACGCGGGGGACGTGGCCGTGGCCGGGCAGGTGATCGCGGATCTCGTCCGCGCCGAGGACGCGCCCGCGGTCTGCACGTACTACGACCCGGCCCGGCCCACGCTCGCCCGGATCCTGCACGAACTCTGCCAGCCGTACGGAACCGTGCCCCGGATCGTCCAGGGCGGGCGGCGCGCGCGGGTCGCCCAGCGGTTCGCCGCGAGCAGGCTCGGGCTCGCGAAGGAGAGCCTGGAGTACACCGCTCCGCTGCCGGTCCTCGACCCCGACGTCCTGGCCGCACTGCCCCGGCCGGTACGGGCCGAACGCCCCGGATACATCGCGGAGACCGCCGAAGTCCTGCGCGACGCGCGGCGCGTGTTGTCCTCTGTGACGGAAGTGAGCACGTCATGACTGCTGTTGCCCCTGCTGCCGCCGAAGCCGGCACCGAGGGACCCGAGGAAACCCGGGAAAGGGGCCGGGCCCCGTTCAGCCGGGTCGACACGAGCGTCCATCCCACACTGCGCGTCTACTCCGCGGGCAACTTCGGCGAGGTGGCGCCCGAGCGGCTGTCCCCGATGTCGTGGTCGCTCGTCGGGCGGCCGATGGAGCTCGGCACGCGCCGGTTCATCGGCCGGGTCCTCGGCAAGCCGCGCTGGACGACCGGTTCGACGTACATCTTCACGGGCTATCTGGGCCTGCGGCCGTACCACAACCTGACGGCGTACTGCCATGTCGCCGACGAGGTGGCGCTGACCGAGCCCGAGGACGTCACGGAGGCGTACTTCGAAGGCGTCACGCCCCCGCCGCCCAGCGACGTCGAGCGCGTCATGGGCTGGCGGAAGGTCATGGTCGGCCCGCGCATGCTCAACGAGCTGCTGCGGCTGCGCACCCGCAACGCCAAGCTGGAACAGCAGGTGTTCGCGTTCGAGCAGGACGTGCGCGAGGCCCGCGAGAACGGCATCGACTGGCGGCTCGGCGAGTTCGCGGTGCGCGGCAAGAAGCTCCTGGAGATCGCCTGGGAGGTGCACATCACGTGCACCTCCGGCGCGGTGGCGGCGGAGGTGATCCGCCGTAAGGTGACCGACCGGCTGGTGCCGCAGGCCTCGTCGGTGGCCGGCTGGCTCCGCGAGCCGTCCGAGCTGCCGTGGAACCGTCTGTTCGGCCTGACCGGCATGCAGAGCGGCCCCTCCGACTTCCTGGAGAAGGTCTTCTACGAGGTCGCCGACGACCACCTGCCCTGGGCGGACTACGCGATCCGGCCCATGGCCAAGCCCGCGGAGGGCGGCGAGAGCGTCTCGGACGTCAGCCCCCGCGAAGCCCTGATCGGCATGAAGTCCGCACTGCGCGGCCGGGCGGTGGACGCATCGGTGCTGTTCCTCGGCGACATGATGTCCGTCAGGGAGCAGAGCAAGTCCCTCGCGATGCGGCTGCTGCACGTCCACCGCACGCTGGCCCGCGAGCTGGCCAGGGCGCGCGGCGTCGCCGACGCGGACTGGCCGTACCTGTCGATGGACGAACTGTCCGGGGCCGCCGTGCCGGGCCCGGCCGAGATCGAGGAGCGGCGCGAGTCGTGCGCGGAGGCACTCGCGCTCGCCATGCCCGACTACCTCGACCTGCGCCCCGGCGTCTCGGGCGCCGCGGCGCCCGAGCGGCGCCCGGCGGGTGTGTCCCCGGGTGTCTGCGAGGGGCCGGTCATCGGCATCGAGGACATGCCGACGGAGGAGGGCGCCGTCCTCGTCTGCGAGAGCGCCGACGCCAACATCATGCCCATCCTGCCCTTCGTCGGTGCCGTCGTGACGGCCCGCGGCAGTCAGTACTCGCACGTGGCCATCCTCTGCCGGGAGATGGGGGTGCCCGCCGTGGTCTCGCACCCGCTGGCCACCCAGCTCACGCCGGGACGCCGCGTGCACGTGAACGGTGATACGGGAGAAGTGAGGACCCTTGACTGAGAACACTGTGACCCAGACCGCGCAGGACCTGCCGAGCACCGAGGCAGTCGTACGCACCCTCGAGGACGCCGTGGCCGTGGACCGGCCCCGCCGGGACCTGCGGCTCACCGACTCCATCAGCCAGGACATCCGGCTGGACTCGCTGGCGCTCCTCGAAGTGCTCACGCGGGTCGAGGAGGCCTTCGACATCGAGCTGATCGACGCCCCCGAGATCTACTCGGCGACCACGGTCGGTGAACTCGTCGCCGTGGTCCAGGCACGGGCCGCGCAGCCGCAGACCGCGCCGACGCCGGAGACGCCCTGATGCGCGACCTGACGAGCTGGCTGCTCGAACCCCGCCCCGACGCGGGCATCAACTACTACGACGGAAAGCGCTGGGCCCGCACCCCCTACCCCGAGTTCGCCCGGGAGGTGCTGGCGAGCGCCGCCGCCCTGCGGGCCGAGGGGCTCGGCGCGGAGGACCGGATAGCCCTGGTCCTGCGCTCGGGACCCGCGTTCGCCCGGTACTTCTTCGCGGCCATCGCCATCGGCGCGACGCCGACCCCGCTGGCCCCCGAGGGCTACCAGGGGCCGATGGACTACGCGACGTTCGCGGCGCAGCGCTTCGAGGCGCTGCGCCCCACGGGCGTCGTCAGCGAGGGCGGCGCCCTCGACCTGCTCGCCGGTCTGCCCGCCCCCGAGGGCGGCACGCGTCCGGTCCTCGTCGACGCCGCCGCGCCCCTGCCGGCCGACGGCGACCGCACCCGGGCCGTCCTCGCCAAGGACGACCTGGCGCTCATCCAGTTCACCTCGGGCTCCTCCAGCGCGCCGCGCGGTGTGACGCTGACCAGCGAGGCGGTGCTCTCCCAGGTCGACCTGTTGCAGGACAAGTACGCCATCGACGACGACTGCGTCTTCGGGTCCTGGCTCCCCGTCCACCACGACATGGGCCTCATCGGCCTGTTCGTCACCCCGATCGTGCTCGGCTGCGAACTGTGGCTCATGCGGCCCGAGCACTTCGTGCGCAGCCCGCTGGAATGGCTGCGCGTCTTCGGCGAACACCGGGGCACCCACGCGGCCATCCCCAACTTCGCGTTGGACCGCGTGCTGCGCCGGGTGAAGGCGGAGCACCTCCAGGGCATGGACTTCTCCCGCTGGAAGTCGCTCATCGTCGGCTCCGACCGGGTCAGCATGCCGATGCTCGAAGGGTTCCACGCGCTGCTCTCGCCGTTCGGCCTGCCCGCCCACGGCCTCTCCCCGTCGTACGGGATGGCCGAGGCCACGCTCGCCGTCTCCGGCGTCGGCGTCGGCCAGGAGCCGCACGAACTCCTGGTCCGCTCCCCCGAGTTCTCCACCGGCCACCCGGTGGACATCGTGGAGCGCCGGATGCTCACCGACACCCGGCCGCGCCCGGAGGGGCTGCACAGCATCGTGTCGTGCGGCACCGAACTGCTCGGCGCCGACCTGACCGTCACCGGCGAGGACGGCCGCGGCCTGCCGGACGGGCACGTCGGCGAGCTCCTCGTGCGCTCCCCCGCCCTGTCCCAGGGGTACTTCGGTGCGCCGCCGGAGGACGAGCGGTTCACCACGGGCGGCTACCGCACGGGAGACCTCGGTTTCCGCCACGAGGACGAGATCTACGTCCTCGGCCGGCTGGGTGACTCCGTCAAGGTGAACGGCCGGTACGTCACCGCGGAGGACGTCGAGCTCGCCCTCAGCCGGGCGTTCGGCCTGCCCCAGGACAAGATCACGGTGGTCCTGAACTCGCAGAGCGGGGTCCCCGTCACCCTGACGACGGTGCAGCGGCGCGCGGCGGACGTGGACGAGGAGCGGTTCGCCGACGTCCTCGAACCGTTCGGCCTCGCCGCGGGCCGCGCACTGCTCCTGCACGTGGGCGCGCTGGCCGTCCCCCGCACCACCAGCGGCAAGCCCCAACGCGGCCTGATGTGGCGCACGTTCGCATCCGGCGACATGACGGGCACGGTCCTGTTCCGGGGCACCGACTTCCCGTACGAGCTGGTGACGGACGCGGGTTCGGGGCGCTCCCGGGTCGCCGCGGCCGACGCCGTCGACACGGCCAATCCCGTCGGCACGGCCCGACCCGTCGGAACGGCCGGTCCGCTCGTCACGGCCGGACCCGTCGCCGCGGCCGGCCGCGCCGGCACGGTCCGAACCGCCGACACGGCCAGTCCTGCCGATACGGCCAGTTCCGCCGGCGCCGCCCGGCCGGTTCCCGAGCCCGAGCTCGGCGGCAAGGGGCGCAATCTGCGGCTCATGGCGGAGCACGGGCTTCCGGTGCCGCCGTTCCGGGTCTTCGACGCGGTGGAGACGGCGGGTGGCGTCGATGAGGTCTCGGTGCGTGCCGTTCTCGCGGAGCTGACCGGCGCCGCCACCGACACGATGGCGGTGTCGGCCGCCACGGTCGGGTTCGCGGTCCGCTCCAGTCCGCCGCGCAGCATGCCCGGCATGATGGACACCCTGCTCGGCATCGGCCTCACCCCCGACGACGTGGGCCCCCTCGCCCGTCGCCTCGGCTCCGAGCGTGCGGCGTGGAACGTGCTGGTCACCCAGGCCAAACACCTGGCTCGGTACGTCGGCGGTGCGGGCGCCGCGCGGCTCGTCGAGGCGGAGAGCGCGCACGAGGCGCCGCAGCGGTTCGAGCAGCTGTGCGCGCTGTACACCGAGCTGACCGGGCAGCCCTACCCCGCCGATCCGTCGACCCAGGTCAGGGTGGCGCTGGAGGCGGTGCGCGCGTCCTGGGACTCGGCGCGGGCCCAGGAGTACCGCAGGGTCAACCGGATCCCCGACACGCCGGGGCCCGCCGTCGTGGTGCAGGCCCTCTCCTACGGCATGGCCGACGGGGTCTCCGGCAGCGGGGTCGTCTTCAGCCACAACCCGGTCAACGGCGACTCCGGGCTCTTCGGCGAGTACCTGGCGGGCAGCACCGGCGAGGACCTCGTGTCGGGCACCCGGACGCCGATGCCGATCTCGGTGCTCAAGGACCGCGACGACGTGGTGTTCGGGCAGCTGTCCCGCATGGTCACCGACCTGTACCACGTCCTCGGCGCCATGGTCGAGGTCGAGTTCGTGGTCGAGCGCGGGCGTCTCTGGCTGGTCCAGGTGCGCGCCGCGGCGGCCGCGCCGCACGTGCTCAACCGCGTCACCCGGACCATGTGGCAGGAGGGTCGCCTCGACGCCCGCGGGGCGCTGGCCCGCCTCGACGTCGACGCGCTGTTCAGGCCGCTGCCCGCGGCGGTCACCGGCGACCACGGCGAGCCGCTCGCGACCGGCCTCTCCGCCTGCGCGGGCGTCGGATACGGGCAGCTGGTCAGGAGCGTCGAGGAGGTCCTGGAACACCCTCCGGGGCACACGGTGCTGCTCCGGCCCGCGACCGAACCCGAGGACTTCGTGGGGATGAGCCAGGCGGCCGCCGTGGTCACCCTGCAGGGCGGCGGCACCTCGCACGCGGCCGTGGTGGCACGGGAGTTGAACGTGCCGACCGTGGTGGGCGTCCAGCTCTCGGCGGACGCCGCCGACGTCCTGCTCGGCGAGCGGGAGGACGCGGACCTGTTCGACGCGGACGAGGCGCTGCCCGAGGTGACGGTGTGCGGCACGTCCGGGCGCGTGTGGTGGGGGCGGCTGCCGTCGACGGTGCCGCCGCCGGACAGCACGGGCGCGGAGGAGCTGCTCCACGCGGGCGGGAGCACCACGGCCGTCTGCCTCGCGGCCGGCGTGGCGGAGGGCGGCTCGCCGGTGCTCCTCGACGCGGTCTCGGGCGCCCCCCTGGCCCTGGCCGCCCCCGAGGGCCCGGCCGCGCCGGAGGCCGGTCCGGTGCGGGCCGTGCGGTGCGGGACGACCGACGAGCTGCGGGCCTTGGCCGACGACACGCTCGTGGCCACCGACGCCGCCGACGTGGCCGAGGAGTGGACCCGCAGCGGCGGCCGCGCCGCCTATCTGCACACCGCTGTCGACGCGGAACGGCCGTGGCGTACGGACCTGCCGTCCGCCCCGCCTGCCTTCGTCGTCCTCGCGGACGCCCGGCAGGTGCCGCACGCCCGGTGGTCGCTCGCGGTGGCGTGGGCGAGGCAGGAGTGACGGCCACGGCCACCGGCACGGAACTGCGGGACCTGGCGGCCCAGTTCCGTGCGGTGCGCGCGCTCCTGGCCGAGGTCACCGACCGGGACCTGGACCTGCCCACCCCCGCGGCGGGGTGGGCGGTCCGGGACCAGATCGCCCACCTGGCGGACACCGAGGAGGTCGCGGCGGACACCGTTCTCGGCGGTCCGCGGGCCTTCGCCGAGGCAGTACGTCCGTACCGGAACGCCGACGACTTCACCGCCGCGGGTGTCGCACGGGCCGCGGGCAGGGACCGGGACTCCCTGCTGGCGTGGCTGGTGCGCGGGCAGGACGCCACCCTCGCGGCGCTGGAGAGCGTGGGGCCCGACGCCAGGGTGCCCTGGGCGCTCGGGCTCTCCGCCCGGGACTTCGCGCGGGCGCGGCTGATGGAGAGCTGGGCCCACGCCTGGGACCTGGAACGGGCGCTCGGGCTGCCCGAGCGGATGGCGCCGCGGAGCCGCCACGTGGCCTCCCTCGGCTACGACACGCTGCCCTTCGCCCTGCGCCGGGCCAGGGTCAAGGCACCCCCCGGCCGCTCCCTCCGCCTCGAACTGGACGCGGGACCGCTCGGCCGGTGGGTCTTCGGCCCCGCCGACGCCACCGACCGCGTGACCGGACCCGCCGAGGCATGGCTGAAGACGGCGACGCGGCGCGACCTGCCCGCCGCACCCCGACGCCTGGCGGCGCGGGGCCCGTTGGCGGAGCTGGCCGTCGCCCACGCCAAGGCCTTCCTGTGAGGCGCTGACCTGCCGCCCGCACGCCATCGGGTGGGCGCCCCTTTCCCCGTACGACGCACAAAGGAAGCACCATGACGACTTCTCTGCACCTGCCCGGCCACGCCGACGAGGCCCTGGCAGGCCCCGGCACCCGCGTACTGCACGCGCTGCACGTGGCGGGCTGGCTCGCCACCGAACGATTCGAGGTCTGGGGCGTCGCGGACGCCGGGACGGCCCTGGCCCTGCTCCAGGACGACGGGCTCGTCCGGCTGGTGAAGAGCCCCCGGGGCGAGCTGTACGGCCTCACGCCGGACGGCACGCAGCGGGCCAAGGACCTGCTGGCCGCCTGGCGGAAGGACGCCTCGCCCGAGGAGCGCTCCGGGGCCCGCTCGGCGCTCGCCGGCTTCGAGGCCCACGACTCCTCGCTCAAGCACCTGGTGACGGACTATCAGCGCCAGGGCGACGGCATCGGCGAGAAGCTCGCCGCGTTCGACGCCGACGCTGCGGCCGCCGTCGACGCGGTCGGCGCCGCCCACCCCCTCTGGGAGAGCTACCCGGCCCGGCTGCGGTCCGCGCTGGACCGCGTGCGGGACGGCGACACGGCCTACGTGACGTCGCCGCTGGTCGAGAGCTACCACACGGTATGGCACCTGGCCCACCGCGATATGCGCCTGCTGTGCGCGGACTTGACGTGACGGCCACGCCGCTCCCACCCGCCCGATCCGGCGCCGCGCACAAGACGGTGTGCGTCGTCGGAGCCGGTCCGCGCGGGCTCTCCGTGCTCGAACGGCTGCTGGCCCGGGAGCGGCACGATCCGGCGCACGGCTCGCTGACCGTGCATCTGGTGGATCCGGGGGAACCGGGCGCGGGCGCCGTCTGGCGCACCGACCAGCCCCCGCAGCTCCTGATGAACACCGTGGCCTCGCAGATCACCCTGTACACCGACGACAGCTGTGACGTGCGGGGGCCGGTGGAGCCGGGGCCGAGCCTGTACGAGTGGGCGGTGCGGGTGGCCGCGGGCGACGGCACGGACCTCGACGACGCGACGCGTGCCGCCGCCGGGGCGCTGGGGCCGGACACGTATCCGACGCGCGCCCTGTACGGCCGCTATCTGCGCGCCGCGTTCCGGCGCGTCGTGGACCGGGCGCCCGGACACGTCGCCGTGGAGGCGCACCGGACGCGGGCCGTCGCCCTGCTGGACACCGGGGAGGCCCAGAGCGTCTGTCTGGAGGACGGCACGTGGCTCGGGGGCCTGGACGCGGTGGTGCTGGCCCAGGGGCACACCCCGGTGCGTCCGCTCGCGCGGGAGCTGCGGACCACGTACCTGGCACGCCGTCACGGCCTCACCCATCTGCTCCCCGCCAACCCCGCCGACGTCGACCTGGCCTCCGTCCGGCCCGGCGACGAGGTGCTGCTGCGCGGTCTCGGGCTGTGCTTCTTCGACTATCTGGCCCTGCTGACCACCGGCAGGGGCGGCGTGTTCGTCCAGGACCGCGAGCGCCTGGTGTACCGGCCCTCGGGCCGCGAGCCGCGGATGTACGCGACCTCCCGGCGCGGCATCCCGTACCACGCGCGCGGCGAGAACCAGAAGGGCGTGTCCGAGCGGCACCGGCCGAGGCTGTTGACCCCCGAGGTGATCGCCGGGTTCCGCGAGCGGGCCCGCCTGGGCCAGCGGGTGCGGTTCGGCGAGGAGCTGTGGCCGCTCGTCGCCGCCGAGGTGGAGAGCGTCTACTACGCTACGCTGCTCCGGGAGTCGGGGCGCGGCGGTGAGGAAGCCGCCTTCGTCGACCGTTACGCGGCCGCCGCGGGCCCCGGGGAGCGCGACGCGCTGCTCGACGCCGTCGGCGTCCGGGAGCGGCTGCGCTGGGACGAGCTCGCCCAGCCGTACCGCGACCGCGAGTTCGGCGGGCGGGCGGACTTCGGCGCCTGGGCACGCGCCCACCTGGTGCGGGACGTCGCCGAGGCGCGCAAGGGCAACCGCCACGGACC
Source organism: Streptomyces venezuelae (assembly GCF_008642315.1). Taxonomy (NCBI): domain Bacteria; kingdom Bacillati; phylum Actinomycetota; class Actinomycetes; order Kitasatosporales; family Streptomycetaceae; genus Streptomyces; species Streptomyces venezuelae. The sequence continues at coordinate 3,541,027 of NZ_CP029192.1, forward strand.
GCTGAAGGCGGCACTGGACGTGCTGCGGGACCTGCGCAACGAGGTGCGTCTCGTGGTGGACCACGCCGGCCTCGACGGCGCGTCCCACCGGCACGAACTGAGCGAGTGGTACACGCCGTTCAACGGCTTCCTGTCCATCGGTCCCCCGGTCTCCCGGATCGAGGAACTGATCGCGCTGCTGGACGCGGGGGTCGTCGAACTGCTCGGCCCCGGCACCGAGATACGCATCGAGACATCGGGACGGGAGGCGGCGTTCACGGCCCGCTCGGCACGGGTGCCGGGGCCGCCCGTGCGCGCCCGGGTGCTCATCGAGGCCCGGCTCCAGGAGCCCGACCTGCGCCGCAGCGCGGACCCCCTCCTGTCGTACCTGCTCGGCTCCGGCCAGGCCGCGCCGTTCCGGATACCGGAGGAAGGGGGCGGCCACCACGAGACGGGCGGCCTCGCGGTGACGGAACGGCCCTACCACCTGGTGGACGCCGAGGGCCGCGCCCACCCGCGCCGGTTCGCCTACGGCGTGCCCACCGAGGGCGTGCACTGGGTGACCGCGGCCGGCATCAGACCCGGGGTGGACTCGGTGACCCTCGCGGACTCCGACGCCATCGCCGCCACCCTGCACGCGCTCCCGGCCCTCGCGCCCCCCGGGGCCGACGACGTGCACGAGCCGATCGGAGTCCTCGCATGACCGACGCCCACCGCCTGCCGCCCGCCGCACAGGACGCGGGGCTGCTGTCCCCGGTGCGGGCCGGCACTCCCGTCGAGGCCGTGGTGGCCGACCCGGCCTGGCTGCAGGCGATGCTGGACGCCGAGGCCGCCCTCGCCCGCGCCCAGGCCCGCCTCGGCACGGTTCCCGAACGGGCCGCGCGGATCATCACCGGGGCGGCCCGCGCCGAACTCCTCGATCTGCGCGCCCTGTCCGTCGCCGCCCGCGAGGCCGCCAACCCCGTCGTGGGCCTGGTGCCCGCCTTCACCCGGGTGGTGGCCGCGGTCGACGAGGAGGCGGCCGAGTACGTCCACCGCGGCTCGACCAGCCAGGACATCCTGGACACCGCGGCGATGCTCGTCGCCGACCGGGCGCTGCGCCTGATCCACGACGACCTCGGGGCGACGGCGCGGGCGCTGGCCCGCCTCGCCGGGGAACACCGCGACACCGTCATGCCGGGGCGCACCCTGGCGCTGCACGCCGTGCCGACCACCTTCGGTCTGAAGGCGGCCGGGTGGCGCCACCTGGTCCTGGACGCCCTGGACCGGCTGGAGCGGGTGCGGGAGAGCGGGCTGCCCGTCTCCCTGGGCGGCGCGGCGGGGACGCTGGCCGGATACCTGGAGTACGCGGGACCCGGCGCGTCGCAGGACGGCTACGTCCACCGGCTGACGGAGGCGTTCGCGGCGGAGACCGGGCTTGCCCGTCCCGCCCTGCCCTGGCACGCACTGCGCACCCCGATCGCCGACCTCGCGGCCCTGCTCGCCTTCGTCACGGGCGCGCTGGGCAAACTGGCCGTGGACGTGCAGACGTCGGCCAGGACCGAGATCGGTGAGCTGGCCGAACCCGGCGGAGCCGGGCGGGGCGGTTCCTCGGCCATGCCGCACAAGCGCAACCCCGTCCTGGCCACGCTGATCCGCAGCGCCGCGCTGCAAGTGCCCGCGCTGGCGGCCGGGTTGACGCAGGCGATGCTGGGCGAGGACGAGCGTTCCGCGGGGTCCTGGCACGCGGAGTGGCAGCCGCTGCGCGAGTGCCTGCGGCTGACGGGCGGCGCCGCGTGGACGGCGCGGGAGCTCGCCGAGGGGCTGCGGGTGCGCCCGGAGCGCATGCGCGAGAACCTGGCGCTCACCGGCGGCCAGGTCGTCTCGGAGCGGATCACCGCCGTGCTCGCGCCCCGTCTCGGCAAGGCCGGGGCCCGGCGGTTGCTCACCCGGGCCGCGGACCGCGCCCGGAGCACCGGTGAACCCCTGGAGAAGGCGCTCGGCGACCTCGCGGACGCGGACTTCGCACCCGGCGAGCTGGCCGGGTTGTGCGACCCGGAGGGTTACGTCGGCGCCGCGGGAACCCTCGTCGACACGGCCCTGCGGAACGCCAACAAGCCTGCCTGAACGCCCACTTGACAGCCGCTGGCCACAGGGTGCCAGCGGCTGTCGTCTTGCTGCCATGCGGTTGTTCCGGCACCCGGGGTGCCGGAAGCATGGCTGAAAGTGATCCTGTGGCTCGCCCTCTTCCGGAGTCTTCCGGGCGCGCTGAGCCGACGTATTCCTGGAGGGGTACCCCGTGCAGTTCATGATTCTCGCCCGTTACACGCAGGACGTCGTCAAGACCATCCTGGAGGACCCGCAGGCGGTCATCGCCCGCGACGAGCACGCCTTCAAGTTCTACGGCGCACTCGGCGGGACCGTCGTGAACTACTGGTTCACCCGCGACATCGAGTACAACTTCGCGGTCGTCGTGGACTTCCCGGACGCCGAGGCCGCCCACGCCGCCGTGCTGACCGGCTACTCCACGGGCGCCTTCGTGGAGGGCAAGGTCATCCCGCTCGCCTCGGCGGAGGAGATGGTCGGCGCGCTCAAGCGGGCCGCCCCGGCCGTCCACCTGTTCTACCCGCCGCAGGCCACGGCCGCCGAGTAGGCACGCGCCGCGTGCGGCGGCTCCGGCGCCGGGCGGTGCTCTCCCACCGCCCGGCGCCCGGCATCTTCCGAGGTCCCGAGAGAGGCAGAAGTGAGCGGTATACCCCAGTCAGTGTCATCGGCCCCGCCGGCCCGTACCTTGGTGGACCTCCTCAGGGCACGCAGCGCCGAGCACCCCGGGCGGACGGCGTTCACGTTCCTCGCCGACGGCACACGGGTCACGGAGGAACTCACCTTCGCCGACCTGGACCTCCGCGCCCGTGCCCTCGCGGCCCGGCTGCGGGAGATCGCGGACCCCGGGGACCGCGTGCTCATGCTCTGCCCCTCGGGCCCCGAGTTCGCCGTCGCCTTCTACGGCTGCCTGTACGCGGGCATGGTGGCGGTGCCCGCCTACCCGCCGCGCTCCGACAAGCACGCGGCCCGCCTGTACGCGGTGGCCGAGGACTGCGGCGCCGCGGTGATCGCCGCCCCGGCCGCCCTGCACGACCGGCTGGCCGCCACGACCTCCTTCACCGCCCGCTGGATCGCCACCGACACCGTGCCCCCGGAAGCCGCCGAGGCCTGGCGCGCGCCCGACGACGACCCCACCCGGCTCGCCTTCCTGCAGTACACGTCCGGGTCCACCGGCGCGCCCAAGGGCGTGATGCTCAGCCACGCCAACCTGCTGCACAACCTCGGCATGATGGCCCACGCGATGGACCACGCCGAGCAGCCGGTGCTGGTCTCCTGGCTGCCGCTCTTCCACGACATGGGCCTGATCGCGAACCTGCTGCTCTCCCTCCACTGGGGCGCCCGGCTCGTCTACATGCCGCCCGAGGCGTTCCTCCAGGACCCGGCCCGCTGGCTGCGCGCCCTGTCCGACTTCGGCGGCACCTTCTCCTGCGCCCCCAACTTCGCGTACGAGCTGTGCGTGCGCCGCACCCGGACCGAGGACCGTGCGGGCCTGGACCTGAGCGGCTGGCGCATCGCCCTCAACGCCGCCGAGCCGATCAGGGCCGACACCCTGGAGCGCTTCGCCGGGCTCTACGCGGACCACGGCTTCCGCCCCGACGCCTGGTACCCGGCCTACGGCCTCGCCGAGAACTCCGTCTTCGTCACCTCCGGATACGCCGGCGAGGGCGCCCGGGTGCAGTACCTGGACGGGGCCCGGCTCGAACAGGACCGGGCCGTCACGGCGGACCCCGGCGCCCCGGGCACGCACGCCGTGCTCGCCTGCGGGCGCGCCCACCTCGACCAGGAGCTGCTCGTCGTCGACCCGGAGACCCCGCGGCCCCTGGAGCCGGGCGCCGTCGGCGAGATCTGGCTGCGCGGCCCCAGCGCGGGCAGCGGTTACTGGCAGCGCCCCGAGGAGACTCGCACCGCCTTCGGCAACCGGCTGGCCGGCGAACCGGACGACGCCCCGCCGTGGCTCGCGACGGGCGACAAGGGCTTCCTCACCGACGACGGACAACTGTGCATCACGGGCCGCATCAAGGATCTGATCATCGTCCGCGGCCGCAACCTGTACCCGCAGGACATCGAGCGCACCGTCGAGGACGTGGACCCGGTCTTCCGGCCCGGTTGCACGGCCGCCTTCGCCGTCGAGTCGGACGGCCAGGAGCGTGTCGTGGTCGTCCAGGAGGTGCGCCACGAGGACGTCGACGCCGACGCGCTCGGGTCCGCCGCGGCCGCCGTCCTCGCCGCCGAGCACGAGGTGACGCTGGACGCCCTCGTCCTGCTGCGCAACCGTGCCGTCCCCAAGACGTCGAGCGGGAAGATCGCCCGCCGCGCCGCCCGGAGCGGCTACCTCGACGGCACCCTGGACACGGTCGCGGTCTGGCGCTCCACCCGACGTCCGGCCTCGGCCCCGACCGCGGCCTCCGTCTCGAAGGACCGCTACCTCGACGCCGTGGTCGCCGCCGTCGCCGAGCACCTGGAGAGGTCCCCCGAGGACATCGCGCCCGGCGAGAACTTCGCGGCGTACGGCCTGGACTCCGCCGCCACCGTGGCCATTTCGGGCGCGCTCCAGCGCACCCTGGGCCGTCGGCTGCCCGCCGCGCTCCTCTACCAGTTCCAGACCGCCGAGGACGTCGCACGGCACCTCTCCCGGGAGGACGGGGAGGACGAGGCGACCGGGCAGGTCGCGCCCGCGGCCACGCCGACGGCGGCCGACGAGCCCATCGCCGTGATCGGTATGGCCTGCCGCTTCCCCGGCGCCGAGGACACGGAGGCGTACTGGCGCCTCGTGCGGGACGGCGGCGACGCCATCGTGGAGGTGCCTGCCGACCGCTGGGACGCCGACGCGCTCTACGACCCGCTGCTGCGCGCACCGGGCGCCGTCAGCACCCGGTGGGGCGGATTCCTCGACCAGGTCGACGGCTTCGAACCGGAGTTCTTCGGCATCTCGCCGACCGAGGCCGCCGCCATCGACCCGCAGCACCGGCTGCTGCTCGAAGTGGCGTCGGAGGCCCTGGAGAACGCCGCGATCCACCCCGACACCCTGGCCGGCAGCGCCACCGGCGTCTACGTCGGCATCAGCAACAACGACTACTCCCGCCTGACCGCGGGCGCGGACTCCGCCCTCGACGCGTACTACGGGACGGGCAACGCGCTGAGCGTCGCCGCGGCCAGGCTCTCGTACCTGTGGGACCTGCGCGGCCCCAGCCTGGCCGTGGACACCGCCTGTTCCTCGTCCCTGCTCGCGGTGCACCAGGCGTGCGAGTCGCTGCGCCGCGGCGAGACGACCACGGCCCTCGCGGCGGGCGTCAACCTCATCCTGTCCCCGGAGCTGACCGCCGTCTTCTCCCGCGCCAACATGATGGCCGCGGACGGCCGTTGCAAGGTCTTCGACGAGCGCGCCGACGGATACGTGCGGTCGGAGGGCTGCGGCGTCGTCGTCCTCAAGCCCCTCTCGCGGGCCCGCGCGGACGGCGACGAGGTGCTCGCCGTCATCCCCGGCTCGGCCGCGAACCAGGACGGCCGGTCCAACGGCCTCACGGCGCCGCACGGCCGGGCGCAGGTCGACGTCGTGCGCGCCGCATGGGCGGCCGCCGGCCTCGACCGCGACCGGCTCGGCTACGTCGAGGCGCACGGCACCGGCACCGCGCTCGGCGACCCCATCGAGTTCGAGTCGCTGACGGAGGCGCTGGGCGACGGCCGGAGCGGGGCCGTCGCGCCGGTCCACGTCGGCTCGGTGAAGGCGAACATCGGCCACACCGAGTCCGCGGCGGGCATCGCGGGCCTCATCAAGGTGGTGCTCGCCCTGCGGCACGCCACCATCCCGGGCCAGATCCACCTGACGCGGCTCAACCCGCACATCGCGGACCTCGATTCGCCGCTGACCGTGCCGACCGCCCCGCTGGAATGGCCCGCGGAGCGGCGCACCGCGGGGGTCAGCGCCTTCGGATTCGGCGGCACCAACGTGCACGTGGTCGTCGGCGAGGCTCCCCCGGCCGGGGAAAGCCCCACGGAGGGCTCCCCCGACGGTCAACCGCCCGCCCCGGAGGCCCTGTTGCTCTCGGCGCGGACGCCCGAAGCACTGCGCGGGCTGGCCCGGCGCCACGCCGACGCCCTGGACGGTACGGCGGTCTCGTGGGCGGACGCCGTCCACACCGCGTCGACCGCCCGCACCCTGCGGCCGCACCGGCTCGCGGTGACCGCGTCCGACGCGGCGCAGGCACGGCAGGTCCTGGCCCGCTTCGCCGAGACCGGCCGTCCGGCGACCGACGCGCTGGTCGGCCACGCGCCGCGCCGCCGCACCCCGCTCGCCTTCCTCTTCACCGGGCAGGGTGCCCAACGCCCCGGCATGGGAACGGAGTCGTACGAGAACCGCCCCGCGTACCGGGAGGCCTTCGACCACTGCGCTCGGGTGATCGAGCGGCACTTCGGCTGGGACCTGCACGCGGTGGTCACGGACGCCGACGCGCTGGCACGGACCGAGTACGCCCAGCCCGCGATCTTCGCGGTGGAGTACGCCCTGGCGGCGCTGTGGCGCTCGTTCGGGGTGACCCCGGACCGCATGTTCGGGCACAGCGTCGGCGAGTACGTCGCCGCCTGCCTGGCCGGGGTGTTCGAGCTGGAGGACGCGCTGGTCCTGCTCGGCACCCGGGCACGCCTCACGCAGGGCCTGCCGGCCGGTGGGGCCATGCGCGCCGTGCGTGCCGGTGAGGACGTCGTCCGCGACGCGCTGGCGCCGTACGCCGACCGGGCCGCGGTGGCCGCGGTCAACGGTCCGGACGAGACGGTGATCTCGGGGGCGGCCGAGGCGCTGGACGCCGTCGCCGAGGTGCTGCGCGGGCGCGGCCACCAGTCCGCGCCGGTCCGCACCTCGCACGCCTTCCACTCGCCGCTCGTCGAACCCGTCCTGGACGAGTTCCGCGCGGCGCTCGACCGGGTGACGCTGCGGGCGCCCCGGACGCCACTGGTGTCCTCGGTGACGGGCCACGAGGAGACCGGGCTCTTCGCCACCGCCGAGTACTGGGTGGACCAGCTGCGCCGGGCCGTCCGGTTCGCCGACGGCGTGGCGGCGCTGGTCGCGGGCGGCTGCGCCACCGGCGTGGAGATCGGTCCGGACGCGGTCCTCGCGCCGCTGGCCCGGCGGATCACCAGGAACACCGCGGGCGGCCTCTGGGTCTCCTCGCTGCGCGGCGGCACACCGGAGGAGCTTTCCCTGGCACGCGTGTCGGGCGCCCTGTGGAGCGCCGGCTTCGAGCCGGACTGGACGGCCGTGCGCCACGGCCGTCCCGGCCGCCGCAGGCCGCTGCCCTCCACCCCCTTCCAGCGCAGCAGGTACTGGCTGCCCGACCAGGTGTCGCCCGGCGCCGGTGCCCCGCGGGACCTGCGCCGCTCCCCCGACCACGGGCCGTCGGCCGACGTCTCCTGGCATCCGCTCCTCGGACGGCCGCTGCCCCCGGTGGCGGCGGAACCCGAACGCCACGTGTGGCAACGGGTGCTGGCCCAGGGGCAGGTGGCGGTCCTCGACGACCACCGCATCCAGGGGCGGGTCGTCGCACCCGGCACCAGCTACATCGAACTGGCCCTGGCCGCCGCCCGCGAGCTGGACCCACAGGGCCGCTACGTCCTGCACGACGTGCGCTACCAGAGCATGCTCGGCGTCCCGCCGGACGGGGCGCGCGTGGTGCAGGCCGCCCTTCACCGGCGTACGGACGGATCGCTGTCCTTCAGCGTGCACAGCCGGGACGAGACCGGGGGCCCCGAGTGGACCGAGCACGCCAGTGCGCGGCTGGTCGGCGCCCCGCCAAGGAACGAGGGCGCCCGCGAGAGGGCCGCCCGCACGACCGACGCGGAGGGTGCGGCATGAAGTTCAGCCTGATGTTCTTCGCCAGCGACGAGAACGCGCTGGCCGGGGCGGACCGTTACGACCTGCTCGTGCGCAGCGCCCGCTTCGGCGACGAGCACGGCTTCCACAGCGTGTGGGTGCCGGAGCGGCACTTCACCCCGCTCGGCTCGCTCTTCCCGAACCCCGCGCTCCTGCACGCCGCCCTCGCCCGGGAGACCCGGCGCATCGGCCTGCGGGCGGGCAGCGTGGTGGCGCCGCTGCACGATCCGCTGCGCACCGCGGAGGAGTGGGCCGTCGTCGACCACCTGTCGGGCGGCCGGGTGGGCATCTCCCTGGCCTCCGGCTGGAACCCGGACGACTTCGCGTTCTTCCCCGAGCGCTACGCCACGCGCAACACCTATCTGACCGAGGCCGTGCCGACCCTGCGCGCCCTGTGGCGGGGCGAGCAGGTGCCGGCGACCAGCGGCACGGGCGCACCCATCCGCGTGCGCACCTATCCGCGCCCCGTGCAGCCGGAGCTGCCGCTCTGGCTGACCGCCGCCAGCTCGCCCGAGAGCTTCGTGCGGGCCGGGAGGGCCGGCGCGAACCTGCTGACCCACCTGCTCGACCAGGGCGTGGAAGGGCTCGCCGAGAACATCGCCCGGTACCGGGCGGCCCGCGCCGAGTCCGGGTTCGATCCGGCCGAGGGGTGCGTCACCGTCATGCTGCACACCTTCGTCGGCGAGGACGCGGACACCGCCGTGGCCCGGGCGAAGGACCCGTACTGCACGTATCTGAAGGCGAACCTGGGCCTGCTCAAGGGTCTTGCCCGCAGCCGCGGGCACGGCGAGGGCGTCGACATCGGCACGCTGCCCGACGAGGAGCTGACCCGCTTCGTCTCCTTCCTCTACGACCGGTTCGCCGCCGAGAGGTCGCTCATCGGCTCCCCGGAGTCCTGTCTGCCGCTGGTGCGGCGGCTCGCGGACGTGGGGGCCGACGAGCTCGCCTGCCTCCTCGACTTCGGGCCGGCCCCCGACGAGGTGCTGGACGGGCTGCCCCAGCTGGACCGGCTGCGGGAGATGTCCGCGACGGTCGCGTCGGCACCCCGTACGGCCCCCGAAGTCACCGCGTCCGCGCGGGACACCGAAGCCGACGCCGACGCCGCGACCCTCCTCGCCCGCGGCCTCGCGGAGTTCGACGTGACCGAGTTCTTCGGCCGGATCGAGGCCGCCGGCGCCGCCTACGGGCCCGCCATGCGGTGCCTGGAGAACGTCTGGGTCGGCGAGCGCGAGGTGCTCGGCCGCCTCACGGTGCCCGAGGGCCCCGCGGAGGAGGCCTACCAGTTCCACCCCGCGCTGCTCGACAACGCGTTCCTGCTGCTCGGCGCGCTGGCCCCCGGCGCGCTCAGCGGCTCGGAGGCGCTCGCCCTGCCCAGCGGTGTGGGCTCCTTCGAGATCCTGCGCTCCCCCCGCGGCACGATCCACTCGCACGTGGTGCGCACGCCCGTGGCCGAGGGCGCCGACGAACTGGTCGCCGACGTACGCCTCTTCGACGACACGGGCACGGTCGCCCGCGCCGAGGGCCTGCGCATGCGCCTGGTGGAGGCGGACGGCGAGCACGCGGACGCGGGCGCCGAGCTCTGCTACCGCACCGAGTGGGCCGAGACGGCCGAGCCCGCGTCCAGCGAGCTGAGCCCGGGTCGCTGGCTCGTCCTCGCCGACGCCCACGGGCACGGCGACGCGCTGGCCGACGGGCTGCGGGCCGCGGGCCACACCGCGGACGTGGTCCACGCCGCCGGGGAACCGGACGTCACGGCGCTGCGGCGCGCGCTCTACGGGGCGGTCGCCGAGGGCCCGCTGCACGGCGTGGCCCTACTGTGGCCGCTGGACGCCGAGGGGGCCGCCGGGTCCGGCACGGGCGACGAGCCGGCCACCGAGGCCGTGGAGAACTCCCAGCGCCACGGCAGCGAGGCGGCGCTCGCGCTGGTCCGGGCCGCCCTGGAGCTGGACGACCCCACGCGCTGCGGCCGGCTGTGGCTGGTGACCCGCGGCGCGCAGCCCGCCCTCGACGACGTCACCCTGCCGGGCGTGCTGCAGGCCCCCGTCTGGGGGCTCGGCAGGGTGCTCGCCGCCGAGCAGCCCGACATCTGGGGCGGCCTCGTCGACCTGGACCCCGCCGGGGACGCGGACCGGGCGGCCGCCGGGCGTCTGACGGCCGTGCTGCTCGCGCCGCGCGACGGCACGGCCGACCAACTGGCGCTGCGCGGCGAGCGGTTGCTCGCGCCGCGGCTGGTGCGGGACACCGTGCTGGCCCGCCCGGCCGACGTGCTGCCGCGGCTCGACCCGGCCGGCACCTATCTGCTCACCGGCGGCCTCGGCGACCTCGGGCTCGCCGTCGCCGGACGCATGGTGCGGCGCGGCGCCCGCCACCTGGTCCTGACCAGCAGGCGCGGCCTGAGCACCGACGCGCAGCGTGCCGCGGTGGACGAGCTGACGGCGCTGGGCGCGCGGGTCACCACCCTGGCGGTGGACGTGGCGTCCGCCCCGGAGGTCCGGGCGCTGCCGGAGCAGCTCGCACTCCTCGGGCTGCCCGAGGTGGTCGGCGTGGTCCATCTGGCGGGGGTCGTCAACGGCGCGCTCCTCGCCGACCTGGGCGTGGAGCGGCTGCGGGAGGTCGCGGCGCCCAAGGTCGCGGGCTCCTGGAACCTGCACCGCGTCTTCGCCGACGCGCAGCTGTTCCTGCTGGTCTCGGCGCTGCCCGCCGTCTTCGGGCCGATCGGTGTCGGCGCGGCCAACTACGCGGCCGCCAACGCCTTCCTCGACGCGCTGGCCCACCACCGGCGCACCCGAGGGGCGGCCGGTACGGCGCTCGGTTACGGCCCGTGGAACGACGTGGGTCTCGCCGTCCGCGAGAACGGCCTCGACCAGCTCGCGCGGGTGGGCGTGGGCAGCATGCGCCCGGCCGAGGCGCTGGAGGTCTTCGACCGGGTCCTCGACAAGGACCCCCGGCAGACCACGGTCGCGCGGATCGACTGGTCCGGTGTGTTCGAGGCCTTTCCCACGGCCCGGCGCACCCAGCAGTTCGCCGGGTTCCTCGACGAGGCGGGCGACAGCGGCGCGACCGCGCTGCTGCACAAGTGCGCGGGCGCCGATCCCGCCGAACGGGCCGCGATCGTCGGCGGATACCTGACGGAACGCCTCACCGGCGTGCTCGGCCTCGGCCCGGACCTCGACCCCCAGCAGCCGGTGACCGAGCTGGGGCTGGACTCCCTGATGTCCCTGGACATCCGCAACCGCATCAAGAACGACCTCGGGGTCGTCGTCCCCATCGTGCGCTTCCTGGAGGGCGCCTCCGTCGAGGAGCTCACCGCGTACGTGCTGGAACAGCTGGCCGACGAGCTCGACGCATGGGACGACCCCACGGAACGAGAGGAGATCACCCTGTGAGCGGGGAACAGGAGGCCACGGGAGCGTTCCGGGAACTCACCGATCTGCTCCGGGCCGTGGAGGACGCCCGGATCCGGCTGACGGCGGAGGACGGCGAGCTGCGCGTGTCGGCGGCGAAGGGCGCGCTGACCGCACAGCTCCGCGACCGTCTCGTCGACCACAAGCCCGGTCTGCTCGCCCACCTCGGCGCACAGGCACGGGCCGCCGCGCCGGTGCCCGCGCTGCCGCGCGACGGCCGCACCTTCCCGCTCTCGCCGGGCCAGGAGGCGCTCTGGGTGCTCGACCAGCTGGAAGGGCACCGTCCTACGTACGTGATCAGCGGCGTCATCCGGCTCGAAGGACCGTTGCGCCCCGAGGTCCTCGTCTCCTGCCTCTCCCAGGTGGCCAACCGGCACGAGGCCCTGCGCACCGCCTTCCGCACCGGGGACGACGGCACCCCGCGGCAGGTCGTCCTCGACCCCGCCCCGCTCGACGTGGCGCGCGTCGATCTGACGGAACTGCCGCCCGAGGAGCGGGAGAAGGAGCTCGCCGCTGTCGCGCGCGCGGCCGGCCGGGAGCGGTTCGACCTGGCGGCAGGACGGCTGCTGCGCGCGGTCCTGGTGACCGCGGCGCCCGAGGAGGCGTACCTCGTCCTCGCGCTGCACCACATCGCCGCCGACGCCGCTTCGCTCGCCGTGCTCTTCCGCGAGTTGTTCGTCCTGTACGACGCCGACGCCGAGCCGTCCGCGCTGGCGCCGCTCTCCCTGCACTACGCGGACGTCTCCGCGTGGCAGCGGGACGTCCTGTCACCGCTGGACGAGCACCGGCAACTCGCGTACTGGAAGGCCCAGTTGGCGGATGCGCCGCCGCTGCTCGAACTGCCCGCGGACCGGCCGCGGCCCCTGCACCCCTCCTTCGAGGGCGACACCGTCGACTTCGTCCTCGACGCGCCGACGACCGCCCGTCTGGCCGAGGTGGCCGCACGGGCCCGCGTCACCCCGTACACCGTGCTCCTCACCTGCTGGGCCGCCGTTCTGGCCCGCTGCGGGCGCAGCGACGAGGTGGTCGTCGGGACGCCCGTGGGCAACCGGGACCAGCCGCAGGCGGCGTCCCTGGTGGGCTTCTTCGTCAAGACCCTGCCGCTGCGCGTCGACCTGACCGCCGCCGCATCCTTCGAGGAGCTCCTCGGCCACGTCCAGCGCACCTTCCTCGAAGGCGTCGACCACCTGGACGTGCCGTTCCAGCGCATCGTCGCCGAGACCGCCCCGCAGCGGTCCCTCAGCCACACCCCGGTCTTCCAGGCGATGCTGACGTACTTCGAGTCGCCGCTGGCCGACACCGAGACGGGCGGCGTCACGGTCTCCCGCGCGGACGTGCACAACGGCACCGCCAAGTTCGACCTGACGCTCTTCGCGGAGCACCGGGGCGACAGCGTCGCCTGCTCCCTGGAGTACGCGCGGGACCTCTTCGACCCCGCGACGGCCCGCGGCCTGGCCGACGCCTTCCGGCACCTCCTCGGCTCGGCGCTCGACTCCCCCGGGTCCGACGTCGCCCGGCTGCCGCTGCTCACTCCGGCGGGCCGGCAGCGCGCCGTCGAGGCGGGCCTCGGCGCGGACCGGCCCCTCGACCTGGACCGGCCCGTGCACCGGTACGTCACCGAGCAGGCCGCGCTGCGCCCCGACGCCGTCGCCGTGAGCCGGGCGGACCAGTCGCTGACCTACGCCCGGCTCGACGAGGACAGCAGCAGGCTCGCCGCCCTGCTGAGGGACCGCGGTGTGGACCGGGGCACCCTCGTCGGCCTCCACGCACAGCGGACGCCGCGCCAGCTGGTCGCGGTGCTCGCCGTCATGAAGGCCGGTGCCGCCTTCCTGCCGCTCGACCCCGACCACCCCGCCGAGCGCACCCGCCAGATGCTCGACGAGGCGCGTCCCGACATCGTCCTCAGCGACGCGCCCCTGGACGTCGGCGCGGACCGGGAGGCGACGCTGCTGCGCCTCGACGAGCTGGACCTGTCCGCCGTACCGGCCGACGCGCCCCTGCCCACGACGGACCGGGACGACCTGATCTACGTGATCTACACGTCCGGGTCGACGGGGAAGCCCAAGGGCATCGCCATGCGGCACGGCGCGATCACCAACCTTCTCGCCTGGCAGACAAAGGCCTTCCCCTTCGCCCCCGACGACCGGGTGCTGCAGTTCAGTCCGCTGCACTTCGACATCTGCATGATGGAGATGTTCGGCACCTGGGCGGCGGGCGGCACCGTCGTGCTGGTCGACGCCGAGACGCGCAGGGACGCGATGCGCCTCCTGCCGTACGTGCGGGAGACGGGCATCACCCGCCTCTTCCTGCCCTACGTCGCCCTCCAGCAGCTCGCCGAGGTGGCACGGGCCCGCGACGGCCGGTGGCCCACGGAGCTGCGCGAGGTGTTCAGCGCCGGGGAACAGCTCCAGGTCACCGAGGAACTGCGGGACTTCTTCCGGCACACGGGGGCGGTGCTGCACAACCAGTACGGGCCCTCGGAGGCCCACGTGATCACGTCGTACACGCTGTCGGGCACACCGGACACCTGGGAGCACCTGCCCCCGGTGGGCACCGCCGTCGACAACGTGCGGATCCGGGTGCTCGACCCGCACGGCGCCCCCGTACCGCAGGGCGTGCCCGGCGAGGTGCACGTGGCCGGGCCCTGTCTGGCCCGGGGCTATCTGCACCGTCCCGACCTCACGGACCAGGCGTTCGTGCCGGACCCGTGCACCGCGGGCGAGCGCATGTACCGCACGGGGGACCTCGCCCGATGGCGGGCCGACGGGACCCTGGAACACCTCGGGCGGGTCGACCACCAGGTCAAGGTGCGCGGGTTCCGGGTCGAGCCCGGCGAGGTGACCGCGGTGCTCCTCGGCCATCCCGCGCTCAGGGAGGCCGTGGTGGAGGCGCGCGGGAGCGGCGCGGACCGGGCGCTCATGGCCTGGGTGGTGGCGGACGGCGCGGCACCGTCCGCGGCCGAGCTCAGACGGCACTGCCTGGACCGGCTGCCCGAGTACATGGTGCCCACGGTCTTCGTGCCGCTGGACGCCCTGCCGCTGACCGTCGCGGGCAAGGTGGCCCGCTCGCTGCTGCCGGAGCCGGAGCGAGCGCCGGTCACGGGGCGCGAACCCGGCACGGCGCTGGAGAAGTCCGTGGCCGCTGTCTTCGCGGACGTCCTGGGCGTCGAACGGGTGGGGTGCGACGACGACTTCTTCCAGTCAGGCGGCCATTCGCTGGCCGCCACCCGTGCCGCCCTGCGACTGAGCGAGGAGCACGGCGTCGACGTCACCGCGCGCACCGTCTTCGCCCGGCCCACCGTGGCCGCGCTCGCCGAGAACCTGGAGGTCCTGCTCTGGGCGTCCGCACCGCCCGTGCCCGCCGGCGCGGATGAGGAATGGGAAGAGGGAGAGCTGTGACCGCCCCCGCCGAACTGCTCAGCGAGCTGCGTGCCCGCGACATCCGTCTGTGGGAGGAGGAGGGACGGCTGCGCTTCAGCGCGCCTCCCGGCGCGCTCGACGACGAGCTGCGCGCCCGGCTGAAGGGCCACCGCGACGCGCTGATCGCGCTCTTGCGGGAGGCGCGGGGCGAACGCCGCGGCGAACGCCCGGCGATCGGCCCGGTGGACGCCGCCGACGACGAGCTGCCGTTGTCCTTCGGTCAGCAGCGGATGTGGGTCATGTCCGAGATGCTGCCGGAGAGCGGCGGCGCCGCCTACGTGCTGTCCGGCCGGATCACGCTGGAGGGCGAGGCGCCCCCGGGCGCGTGGGAAGCACTGCGTCAGGCCTTCGCCGACCTCGTGGAGCGCCACGAGGCCCTGCGCACGATCGTGCGCGCCGGGGAGGACGGGCCGGTCGCCGAGGTCGTCGACGCCTACGAACTGCCCTTTTCAGAAACCTATCTGACGTCTCGGCAGACGATCGACGAGGTGGCCGCGGCGGAGGCCCGGCGCCCCTTCGACCTCGGCCGGGCGCCCCTGGTGCGCGCCACCCTCGTGCACGAGGCGCCGGGGCTGACGCACCTGCTCCTCTCGGTGCACCACATCGCTGCCGACGCCTGGTCGCTCGGCATCCTCTACCGCGATCTGGCCGCGCTTTACGCCGCGCGCACCGGCGCCGCCGACGCCGCCCCGCTGCCCGAACTGCCCGTCCGCTACGCCGACTACGCCGCCTGGCAGCGCGAGCACCTCACCTCCGAGGCGCTGGCCCCGGAGCTCGAGTACTGGCGGACGTCGCTCGCCGACATCACCGGCCTGCTCGAACTGCCCGCCGACCGGCCCCGCCCCGCGGTCCAGTCCTACCGCGGCGGCTCCCTGCCCTTCCACCTGCCGGCCCCGCTCATGGAGCGGGTGCGGGAGCTCGCGCACCGGAACAGCTGCACGCCGTACATGGTGCTGCTCGCGTCCTGGTCCGCGCTCCTCGCGCGGCTGGGCGGAGCCGTCGACGTGCCGGTGGGGACGCCGGTGGCCGGGCGCGTGCGGCCCGAGGTGGAGCCGCTCATCGGCTTCTTCGTGAACACCCTCGTCCTGCGGGTCGACGCGAGCGGCGAGCCGACCTTCGACGAACTGCTGCGGCGGGTCCGCGCGACGGCCCTCGGCGCCTTCGAGCACCAGGACCTCCCCTTCGAGAAGCTCGTCGAGGAGCTGCAGCCCGAGCGCACGCTGAGCTACAGCCCGCTCTTCCAGCACATGTTCATCCTGCAGAACGCGACGACGGAGCGCTTCCGGCTCCCCGGCTTCGACGCGCGCCTCGACGAGGTGCACACGGGCACCGCCAAGTTCGACACGACGCTGATCGCGGAGGAGCACCCCGACGGCCTGCGCGGAGTCCTGGAGTTCGCGACGGACCTGTACGACTCGACGACCGCCGAGCGCTGGCTCGACCACTGGAGCACGCTGCTGACCGCGGCGGTCGCGGCGCCCGGCACCCCGCTCTCCGAGCTGCCCCTGCTCGGCGCGGACGAACGGCACCTCCTCGTCGAGCGGTGGAACGACACCGCGCTCGACGTCCCGGACGCGACGGTGCACTCGCTGGTCGAGCGGCAGGTCGAGCGGACCCCGCGGCAGGCCGCGATCGTGCAGGGCGACACGGTGGTGACGTACGCGGACCTCGACGTCCGCGCGAACCGCCTCGCCGCGCTGCTGCGCGAGCGGGGCGCGGGCCCCGGCACCCTGGTCGGACTGTGCCTGCCGCGCACCCCCGAGCTGGTCGTCGCACTGCTCGCGGTGCTCAAGTCGGGCGCCGCGTACGTGCCGCTGGACCCGACCGCGCCCGCCGGACGCAACGCGTACATCCTCGGCGACGCCGGGGCCGGGCTGCTGCTGACGGAGGCGGCGCTGCGCGCCACCGTGACCGCTCCCGACACCACCGAAGTCGTCTGCCTCGACGAACTCGGCTACCTCAGCGACCTCGGCGAGCCGTTGGGGTCCGAGGAGCCCGACGCGCCGCGGACGTCCGGCGGCGCCGGGCCCGATGACCTCGCGTACGCCATCTACACCTCCGGCTCGACCGGCCGGCCCAAGGGGGTCATGGTCGAGCACCGCAACGTCGTCAACTTCTGCGCCGCCATGACCCACGAGTTCGGCGTGGACGGCGTGGGGCCCTGGCTGGCCGTCACCACCGTCTCCTTCGACATCTCCGTCCTCGAACTGGTGTGGACGCTGACGCAGGGGTCGACCGTGGTGCTGCAGCCCGATCCCGCACGGTCCGCCACGCGCCGGCCGGGGAAGGTCGCGAACCTCAGCCTGTTCTACTTCTCCAGCGCGACGGAGACCGAGGGCCCGGCCTCCCCCGGCGCCTACCGGCTCCTGCTGGAGGGCGCCCGGTTCGCCGACACCCACGGCTTCGAGGCGGTGTGGACACCCGAGCGGCACTTCCACGCGTTCGGGGGCATCTACCCGAACCCGGCGGTGACCGGAGCCGCCGTCGCCGCGGTCACCGAACGGGTCGCCGTGCGCGCGGGCAGCGTGGTGCTGCCCCTGCACCAGCCACTGCGCGTCGCCGAGGAGTGGGCGGTCGTCGACAACCTCTCCGGCGGCCGGGTGGGCGTGTCCATCGCCTCGGGCTGGCAGGCCGACGACTTCGTGCTCGCCCCCGACCACTACGCCGACCGCAAGAAAATCATGCTGGACGGCATCGGGACCCTGCGGTCCCTGTGGCGGGGCGAAGCGGTGGAGATGCCGGGCGGCACGGGACGGACGACCGCCGTCCGGTCGCTGCCCCGGCCCGTACAGCCGGAGCTGCCCGTCTGGGTCACGGCGGCGGGGAGCGAGGAGACCTTCCGCGCGGCCGGCGAGTCCGGCGCCCACCTCCTGACCCATCTCCTCAACCAGGACCTCGACCAGCTCACGGAGAAGATCGCGCTCTACCGCGGGGCCAGGGCCGAAGCGGGCCACACGGGGCCGGGGCGGGTCACGCTCATGGTCCACACGTTCGTCGGCAAGGACCCCGACCTGGTCAAGGAGACCGTCCGCGGCCCGTTCCGCGACTACCTGTCCTCGTCGCTGGGGCTGATCGGCAACCTCGCCCGCGGCCTGGGACTCGGCGACGACCTGCGGAACCTGCCCGAGGACGATCTGCGGACCCTCCTCGACCACGCCTTCGAGCGGTACTACGACACCGCGGCGGTGTTCGGCACGCCGGAGCGGGCCGCCGAACTCCTCGACGGCATCGCCGACACCGGCGTCGACGAGATCGCCTGTCTGATCGACTTCGGCGTCGACGACGACGCCGTGCTCGACTCCCTGCCGTTGCTGGACCGCGCCCGGTTGCTGCACGCCGACCGGAACACGGCACCCGGTCTCTCCGTACCGCAGCTGATCGAGCGGCACGGTGTGACCAAGCTGCAGTGCACGCCCTCCCAGGCCGCCATGATCCTCGACGAGCCGGGGGGCCCGTCGGCGCTCGGCGGTCTGGACCTGCTGCTGCTCGGCGGCGAGGAACTGCCCGCCGGGCTCGCCGAGCGCGTCACGGCGGTGACGGGCGCCCGGGTGCAGAACATGTACGGGCCGACCGAGACGACCATCTGGTCCAGCACGCACCGGGTGGACACGACGGGCACGGTGTTCATCGGACGCCCCATCGCCAACACCGCCCTGCGCGTCCTGGACCGGCACGGGGCGCCCACGCCGATCGGCGTCCCGGGTGAACTGCACATCGCGGGCGCCGGTGTGGCCCGCGGCTACCTGGGACGGCCGGACCTCACCGAGGAACGGTTCGTGCCCGACCCGTACGCGACCGCACCGCACGCCCGTCTCTACCGGACGGGCGACCTGGCCAGGTTCCGCCCCGACGGCACCCTGGAGTTCATCGGCCGGACCGACCACCAGGTCAAGGTGCGCGGCTACCGCATCGAACTGGGCGAGATCGAGGCCGCCCTCGGCTCCCACCCGGACGTGGCACAGGCCGCCGCCACGGTCCACGGCACCGGTGTGGAGCGGCAGATCGCCGGATACGTGGTGACCCGCCCGGGGACCGAGATCAGCGACGTGGTGCTGCGCGGCCACATCGGCGCCCGGCTGCCCGGGTACATGGTCCCGTCGACCGTGCGGGTGCTCGCGGAGCTGCCCTACACGCCGAACGGCAAGATCGACCGCAAGGCGCTGCCCGCGCCCGCGCGGGCGGACCGGCGCGAGCAGGACCGGGTGGCGCCGAGCGGTCTCACGCAGATGCGTCTGGCGGTGCTGTGGGGCGAGATCCTCGACGCGTCCGCCGTGGGAGCGCACGACAACTTCTTCCGCCTCGGCGGGAACTCGGTGCTCGCCGTGGCGCTCCTCGCGCGCATCGAGAAGGAGTTCGGCCGCCGCCTGTCCATGGCCACCCTCTTCCAGGGACCGACGGTCGCGGAGCTCGCGGCGAACCTCGTGCGGGACGGCGACACGGCCCGGCGGTCCCTGGTCCGGCTGCGGCCGGGCGGCCACGAGCCGCTGTACCTCTTTCCCGGGGCCGGCGGCAACCTCATGTACTTCCACGAGCTGGTCGACGGGCTGCCCGAACGCTTCGCCGTGCACGGGCTCCAGCCGAACTTCACGGAGGACGTCGACACCGCGTCCCTGGTGCGCGAACTGGCCGACCAGTATTTGCCGTTGGTGCTCGACACCCAGCCGACCGGTCCGTTCCGGTTCGTCGGGCACTCCTTCGGCGGACACGTCGCGATGGAGCTGGCCCGCCGGCTGCGGGCCATGGGCCGCGAGGTCGCGCTGGTGGGCCTGCTCGACACGTCGGCACCGCTGCCCGAGCGCCACGAGCACTTCGCGGCGTGGGACCAGGCGACCTGGCTGGTGGCGCTGGCCGGCGTGTTCGGACGCCTCTTCGGCCGCACCCTGGACCTCACCGAGGAGGAGCTCACCGGCCTCGCGGACGACGAGCAGATCTCCCGGCTGCGCGAGAGGCTGCGTCAGCACGACGTGCTCCCCCCGGAGCTCGACGACGACGTGCAGTTGCGCGGGTTCATCCGCACCTACATCGCCGACCAGCGCAGCCTGCACACCCCCGCCGAGCCGTACGACGGCGAGCTGACCTTCTTCCGGGCGGCCGAGCTGCACCCCGACAACGTGCCGCCGCCGGCCCTGGCCCGGCTGCTCGACGACCCCGCACGCGGATGGGGCGCGTTCACGACGCACCCCGTCGCGGTCCGCGAGGTCCCCGGCGACCACCTGACCATGCTGACCAGACCGCACGCGGACGATCTGGCCAAGTCCATCGGCGACGCCGCCGACCGCTGAAGCCCCTCCTGTAGCCCCCTGAAGTCCCTCACCCTCAAGGAGATACGACTCGTGAGCCCCCAGCTGGCAGACCTCCTCGCCTGCCCCTCCTGCTCCGCCGCGGTCGAGCAGCGGACGCCGACCGCGTTCGCCTGCACCTCGTGCGGCAGGATCTCGCCCCTGGCCGACGGATTCCTCGACATGATCCAGGAGCCGGGCCAGCCCGATCCCGCGGCGCCGACCACGGCCCAGCGCCTCATGGAGAGCAAGGCGTTCGTCCGCCTCTACGAGACCGCCATGCGGCCGTTCTTCGCCCGTCTCTTCGCCGGTTTCGGCAGCCATGTGCCGGGCTACGCCGAGGAGTTCCAGGTCTACCACGACTGGCTGAAGCTCGAGGAGAGCCGGTCCGGCGCCTGGCTCGACCTGTCGTGCGGAGCGGGCTACTTCACCGACCGCCTCGCGGGCGCCATCCCCGACGCCACGGTGGTCGGCCTCGACATCTCCGTCGCGATGCTCAACAAGGCGCTGCAGGAAACCATCGGGCGGCCGAACGTGAGCCTGGTCCGCGGAGACGTGCGCGGACTCCCCTTCAAGGACGGCGTGTTCGACGGCGTCAGCAACCCCGGGTCGCTGCACCTCTACGCGGACCCGCAGTCGGCGTACCGAGAGGTCTTCCGGCTGCTCAAGCCCGGCGGCGTCTACACGGCCAGCACGTTCGCCGAGAACGACTACCCGAGCAGCCGGCTCGGCGTGAAGCTGACCGGTATCCGCCGGACCGACCTCGGGACGCTCCCCGAGGAGCTGGAGAAGGCCGGCTTCACCAACTACCGCCTGACCAAGTTCGGATCCGCGTTCATATTCGCCGTGACCAAGCCCTGATCGACGTGCATCACGTGTCCGAACCTCTGTGAACGGCGGTAGTCAGCAATGTCCCTCCTCCTGCGGATCACGTCCCGGCCGCGGATCCTTCTCGCGCTCACGGCACTCCTCCTCGCCGCCGCGGCCGTCATCGGCGGCGGCCTGACGGACCGGCTCCAACTCGGCGGCACCGAGGACCCGGACGCGGAGTCGTCGCGCGCGCTCACCGTGCTGAACGAGAAGTTCCCGGCGAGCCAGCCCAATCTCGTACTCCTCGTGCGGAGCGGCGACGACGGGCCCGACGGCGCACGGACCGTCCGCCGGGGGAGCGCGCTGACGCAGCGCCTCGCCGAGGAGGAGGGGATCACAGGGGTCCTCGGCTACTGGCAGAGAAAGGACCCGTCCCTGCGATCGAAGGACGGGAAGCACTCGCTGATCGTCGCCCACATCAAGGGCGACGAGACGCAGGCGGGCAAGGTCTACGACCGGATCGTGGACGAGTACCGCGGCCGGCACGCGGGGCTCGACGTCAAGCTGGGCGGCACCGTGGCCGTCCGCAACGAGGCGCAGCGGCAGACCGCCGACGACCTGGTGAAGTCCGAGATGATCGCGATGCCGATCGTCCTGGTCATCCTGCTGATCGCGTTCGGCAGCGTGGTCGCGGCGCTCCTGCCGTTCGCCATCGGCCTGATCGCCATCCTCGGCACCAACGCGCTCCTGTTCGGCATCACGCATCTGACCGACGTGTCGATCTTCGCGCAGAACCTGACGACCGCGCTGGGCTTCGGACTCGCCATCGACTACGCCCTGCTGATCGTCCGCCGCTACCGCGAGGAGCTGGTCAAGCGCCCGGACCCCGGCAGGGCGCTGGCGGCCACGATGCACAGCGCGGGCCGCACCGTCCTCTTCTCGGCGTCCGTCGTCGCGGTGTCGCTCGCGGCCATGCTGATCTTCCCCATGTACTTCCTGCGCTCGTTCGCGTACGCGGGCATCTCCGTGGTCGTCCTCGCCGCGCTGGCCGCGCTCACCGTGCTGCCCGCCCTGCTCCTGCTCCTCGGGCACCGGGTCAACTCCCTGAAGGTGTTCGGCCGTCGCGGCCGCGGGGACGGGGACGCGGCCGAACGGCGCTGGCGGGGCGTGACCGCGGGCGTCATGAAGCGCGGCCCCGTGGTCACCGTGGTGGTGACGGCGTTCCTCGTCCTGCTCGGCCTGCCGTTCCTGCGCGTCGACTTCGGCACGGTCGACGACCGGCAGCTGGGCAAGCACGCAGAAGCCCGCTTCGTGCACGACGAGATCCGGGCGTCCTTCACGAACAGCCCGACCGGCGGCATCAGCGTCCTGGCGGACGGGGCCGGGCGGGCCGAGGTCGAGAAGTACGCGCGCGGCCTGTCCCGGGTGGCGAAGGTCGACCGCGTGGACACCCCGGTCGGCACCTTCCACGGCGGGAGCCTCGCCGAGCCGGCGAAGGGCACCGGCGGCAGGGTGGTCTCGGGGACGAACTACCTGACCGTCTGGCCCGACCACACGGTGGAGGACATCTCCGCCGACAGCCAGCGCATGGTGCGGGACATCCGCGCCCTCGACCCGCCGTTCCGGGTGCGGGTCGGCGGCCAGGCCGCGATGCTCGTGGACAGCCGCCACGTCATCGGTGAACTGCTCCCCTACGCACTGCTCTTCATCGTCGTGGTCACCATGATCATGGTGTTCCTGATGACCGGGTCGCTGCTGCTGCCGCTCCAGGCCGTGATCCTCAACGCGCTGAGTCTGACGGCGATGTTCGGAGCCGCGGTCTGGGTCTTCCAGGAGGGGCACCTCAGCGGCCTGCTCGGCTTCACCCCCACCGGCTTCATCGAGACCTCGCTGCCGGTCCTGATGTTCTGCCTCACCTTCGGCCTGTCGATGGACTACTCGCTGTTCCTGCTCTCGCGCATCAAGGAGCACTACGACCGCACGGGCGACCACCGCGACGCCGTGCTCACGGGGGTCGCGCGCACGGGCGGCATCATCACGGCGGCGGCCGTGATCCTCGCGGTCGTCATGGCCGGGATCGGCACGTCCCAGATCGCCCTGACCAAGATGCTGGGCCTCGGCACCGCCCTCGCGGTGCTCGTCGACGCCACCCTGGTGCGCTGCCTCCTGGTGCCCGCCCTGATGGGCGTCTTCGGAAGGTCCACGTGGTGGGCGCCGCGGTCCCTGAGCCGGTTCCGCATCAGGGAGGAGGCCCCGCGGGACGACGCGGAACACGATGAGCGGGAGGCAGGACGCCACGCGTCCGTGACCTGACGCCGAGCCGCACGCTCAGCGCAGCCGCTCCCCCAGCCTCCGCAGGCCCCGGTGCGCCGCCGTCCGTACCGCGCCGGGGCGTTTGCCCAGGACCCGGGCCGCCGTCGTCGCGTCGAGGCCGACGATCACGCGGAGCAGGACCGCCTCCGCCTGGTCGCGGGGCAGGGCGGCGACCAGCGCCAGGACCCGTTCCGTGGAGATCGCCTCCAGGGCCGCCGCCGACGTGCTCGCCGGGTCCGGGAGTTCGAGCAGTTCCTGGTCGAACGGGGCGGGGCGCGGGCGGGACTTCAGGCGGCGCAGGTGGTCGAAGGCGCGGTGGCGGGCGATCGTCGCGGTCCAGCCGCGGAACCCCGCCCCGTCCCCGCGGAACCGCCCGAGGTCCCTGGCGATCTCCAGCCACGCCTCGGCGGCGACGTCCTCCGCCGTCTCGCCGTCCGTCCCGACGAGGCCGCGCAGATAGCCGACGAGCCCCGGCTGGACCAGGCGGTACGCGACCGCGAACGCCGCCTCGTCACCCTCCTGGGCCGCCGCGACGGCCCTGCCCAGCTCCTCGTCGTGCGCCTGCGCCCGACGGGGTCCCCCACCCTGGCCCAACCCGCTCCCATCCGGCCCGCTCGGGCGCAGATCGCCGTGCCTGTGCCTTCACGGTCGACTGCGTCGCGGGAAGCGGAAATGTCACAGCGGGAGGCGGCGGGGATCAGACCTCGAAGAGGCCCGCGCCGCCCGGGCCGAACTTCGAGATGTCGATCGTCTCTGCGGCCGTCGGGGCCACCGCGGAGACCGGTTCGCCGTACTCGGACATGCGCATCTTCATGATCTCGCCGTTCTCCTCCGCCTCGACGCCGAGGAGGTACGGCTTGCCCTTCGCGGCCACGTACACCGACGTCCTGTCCTCCCCCTTGTCCTTGTTCTCGACGAGCGGGATGACGTCCTCGCCGTGCCACCGGGACTCGGGGAGGGCCTCGATGACGTCGTCGGTCCCCGGGCTGCCGGGCATCGCGCGGGTGAACTTGTCGAGGTCGCAGCTGTTCACCGGCATCACGCGCCCCGCGCCCCCGCCAGGACCCGTCGGGATCTTCAGATACTTCCCGCTCGCCAGGGCGGTCCGCTCCCGGACGCGCGCGACGGTCTCCGGGCCCCGGCTCGCCGCCATCCGCCGGATCTCCGCGAGCGCCGCGTCGCTGAACCGTACGTACATCGAGCCGCCGCCGACCATGATCATGTCGCCGCGCTGCGCGGGCCCCGCGTCGAAGGTTCCCGTGCAGTTGCCGTCGCGGTCCATGAGGAGCGAGACCTTCTGGTGGCCCTTCGGGGTGTTCATCTCGACGCCGATGCGAACGGACTCCGCCTCCTGGAGCAGCGCCATCGACTCGGTCGCGATCTCCCTGCCGCGCTTCTCGTCCTCGGGCACGAGCTCTTCGAGGGTGCCTCCGGCGTACGTCACCTCGCGGCTCGTGCCGCAGGACGCGAGGCCGCCCACGGCCGCGCCCACCGCGACGGCGCAGAGCGCGGTCCTGCGCAGCCGCCCTCCGGCCGCCCGTGTCCCGGCCCGCACTCGTCGCCCCACCCGTTCCCCCACTTCAAGCCCCACCCGTATCAGCGCACACCATCGGCGCACACAACTCTCACATGAGCCAGCGCATCGGCCCGTCCCTGTGTCACTGCTCGGACGTGCGGGATAGATCACGCGACAAATCCCCCGTGCCGCTACAACCCTTTCGCCGCTCGATCAGTCGTACGAACTCGCTGTGTTCACCTGAATTTCGCCGAGGGGTGGGGCAATTGAGCCCGCGCAAACCGCGTCAAAAGGCGCGTACCACGCATGCGTACCGACCGCTGAGTCTCAAGCGCAGGGCGTGGCTGACGATCGGAGCCGTCGCACTGACCGGTGCGGGTGCGGTGACGTACGCGGTGGCCGGGCCCGGCGACGGCGAAGGTCCCGGCGTCGACCCGCGCGCCGAGCGCCCGACGAGCGTGCACGGCCTTCCGCTGGAGGCCGCCGGCGCGACGAAGCGGGAGCTGCCGCGCACGTCCACCGAGCTGTTCTCCCTCCTCGGTCTCTCGTGGGACGGGGCCGGCGAGGAACTGGCGGGCACGGCTCAGGTGCGCACGCGTGCCGTCGGCTCCGGGGCGTGGAGCGCCTGGCGGGCCGTCGACCTGGAGACGCGGCCCGTGGAGCGGGGCGAGGGCGGCAGGCGTGCCGCGTCCGACCCGCTCTGGGTCGGCCCTTCCGACGGCGTCGAGGTCCGCGTCGTCGCGGCCGACGGGTCGGCGGGCTCCGAACTGCCCGAGGGGCTGGAGGTCAACCTCGTGGACCCGGGCGTGACCGCCCGGGAGGCGAAGGGCACCGCCATGGCCCCCGCGGCCTTCGCCGCGGACGCCCCGGCCCCGTCGCCCGACGCCCCGTCCCCGACGACGGGCGAGCCGGACCCCACCCCGACCAAGCCGACGGCCCCGCCGTCGACGGTCACCCAGCCGCCCGTCATCGGCCGCGCGACGTGGGGCGCCGACGAGTCCGAGGTCAAGGACCCGGCGGAGTACATCGAGAAGGTCGAGGCCGTCTTCGTCCACCACACGGCCGGTTCGAACGACTACAGCTGCGCCGAGTCCCCGTCGCTGGTCCGCGGCATCATGACGTACCAGATGGAGGTCGAGCACGGGACCGACCTCGGCTACAACTTCCTCGTGGACAAGTGCGGCCAGATCTTCGAGGGCCGCGCGGGCGGCATCGCCCTGCCGGTCCGCGGCGCGCACACCCACGGCTTCGACGGCGACTCGACCGGCATCGCCGTCCTCGGCGACTTCGAGGGCGACCCGGCGACGGACAAGCCCGCGGGCAGGCCGAGCCGTGCGGCCCTGGAGTCGGTGGCGCGCGTGGCGGCCTGGAAGCTCGGCCAGTACGGCGGCGACCCGGCCGGCAAGGTGACGCTGACCGCGGCCGACGACACCGGCGTGTGGAAGAAGGGCGACCAGGCCTCGCTGAACACCGTCTCCGGCCACCGGGACGCCTCCGCGGCGCCCTCCCCCGGCAAGAACCTGTACGCGAAGCTCGGTGAGATACGCCGCTACGCCACCAGCGCGGGCCGCAACTCCGCCGTTCCGACCGCCGACTACAACCGCGACGGCATCGCCGATCTGATCGCGGCCACCCCGAAGGCGTCCTCGAACCGCGGCCGCGTGACGGTCGTCCCCGGCGGGCCCGGCGGACCGGTCGGCGCCTCCAGGATCTCCCTGACACAGGCGAGCGAGGGCGTCCCCGGCGCCTCCGAGACCGGCGACGACTGGGGCGCCGCCACCGCGTGGGGCGACCTGAACGCGGACGGGTACGCCGACCTCGTCATCGGCGCCCCCGGCGAGGACGACACGTCCAACAAGGACCGCGGCGCGGTCACGATGCTGTACGGGCCGACGTTCACGTCCGGCACCGACATGCAGCTGTCGCCCGACTTCCACTACCCCGGCGCCCGGTTCGGCGCCGCGGTCGCGTCCGGCGACTTCAACGCGGACGGCAAGGCCGACGTGTTCGCCGCGTCGACGGGCACCGGCGGCTCGTGGGCCGCGCGGCTCGACCCGGAGCACGAGTCGGGCGGCAGCCTCACCCGGGGCGACACGGCCATCGCGTACCCCGACGCCGCGTCCGGCGACTTCAACCGGGACGGTTACGCGGACGTCGCGCTGACCTACCGCGACCAGGCGGGCAAGGGCAAGGTCGCCTGGTTCAGGGGCGGCCGCTCGGGCCTCAGCCGGGTCGGCGTGCTCTCCGTGCCGGGCGGCCGCTCGGTCGCCGTGGGCGACGTCAACGGCAACGGCTACGACGACCTGGTCATCGGCCAGCCGTACACCGCCGAGTCCGGCGCCCACGCGGGCGGCCAGGTCACGGTGGTCCCGGGTACGTCGACGGGCTTCACGACGACCGGCATGAAGACAGTCCACCAGGCGACGTCCGGGGTTCCCGGCGCCGCCGAGTCGGGCGACGCGATGGGCTGGTCGGTCGCGGCGGGCGACTACGACCTCGACGGCTACGCGGACGTCCTGACGGGCGCACCGAACGAGGACATCACCCGCGCCGACAAGAACCGTGCGGACGCGGGCACTTCCCTGCTCCTGAAGGGTTCGGCCGCCGGTCTGACCGGCACGGGCGCGAAGGCCTTCTCGCAGGACGAGCCCGACGTCCCCGGCTCCACCGAGTCGGGCGACCGCCTGGGCTCGTCGGTGACGCTGGCCGACCTGTCCGGCAACGGGCGCGCCGACCTGGCCATCGGTGTCGAGGGCGAGGACACGGGTGACGGCACGATCCTCCAGCTGGACAGCGGGAGTTCGGGCGTCCCCGGCGCAAGCGGGGTCTACTACGGCCGTACGCTCCTGGGCACCCCGGCGGGCGCCCGTCTCGGCCAGTCGCTGACGCCGTAGCCACACCTTCGGCCGGGTGCCTCAGCTGTCGCTGGGCACCCGGCAGTCGTCGGGCTGCGCCCTGCCCTTGGGCCAGCCGACGCCGACGTACCGCAACCTCTCCGTGCGCGGGTCGAGTTCGACGACGGCCACGGGCTTGTCGTAGGCGTTCCCCGCGTTGGTCAGGCAGATCCAGCCGCTGGTCCCGCGGACGCGGTTGACCGCTTCGAGGCGCTGCCACATGTCGGAGACCCGCCTCAGGGGCGGCACCGTGCCCTCGGTCTGGGCGTTGGCGAGCAGCACCGCCTTGGCGATCGTGCGCGTGCCGTCGTACACAAGCATGGTGCGCGAGTCCTCCAGCGGGACGGGCCCGATGTCCCCGGCGCTGCCCTTGTCGATCAGCGTGCGCAGCTTGTCCAGCTCGGCCCGGGGCTCGGTGAAGTAGTCGCGGCGTTCCTCCGCGCGCCTGGTGTCGCGCAGCTCGTGGCCCCAGGAGTCGGGGTGGCCAGGCGCCGCGTACTGCACCGTGACGAGGGGTTCCTTGCCGCCGCCGCGCAGCCGGTCCCAGTCGCCGTCCTTCAGGTAGCGATTGAGCGTGGCCGCGCCGGAGCCGCTGACGATCGTGTACTTCTTGCCGCGGCACTGCACGTCGGCCAGCTTCAGGGCGAAGAGCCGCAGGTGGACGGGGCGCCCCGCGAAGTAGACGTAGCGTGCCGTGGACTGGCAGATGTTCTGGGCGATGAGCGTGAAGTCGTTGCCCGTGTCGCCGGGGTCGGTGATGGAGGGCGACTCGAACGTCTGGTCCTTGGGTCCGGGCGGCCCGTCCTCGTCACGGCTGAAGGCCTTGGCGAGCGAGTTGTTGTAGATGTCGTGCGGCCGCTTGTCCCGCACCAGCACGGTCTGCTCGTCCCTGAGCTCGCCGTGGAAGCTGGCCAGCGCGTCGGCCTGCTGGCGGTTGGTCGGGATGATGCGGGCGAGGCCGGGATAGGGGGCCTTGGCGCTCCCCTCGGGGTTGGCGAGTTCGTCCGCGCTGACGCGGCTCGCGAGGACCGGGATGTGCAGCTCGTTGGTGAGGCGCGCGATGGCCTTCTTCGTGGCGTCCAGGCTGAGGTTGAATCCGGTGACGGCCCGGAGGTTGACCTTCTTGTCGCCCGTCATGTCCGCCAGTTGGTCGACGACGCGCTCCTGTTGGGCGTACGAGTCACCGGGGTTGGCGAGGACGAGCCGCAGCAGCGGGGTGTTCTCCTCGCGGTTGGCCCGGTACTGGGCCAGGTAGGCGCCCTGGATCTCGCTGCGCAGCTGGATGCGCTCGGCGTCGATGTCGGGTTGGAGGGGCAGCATCAGGGCGACGGTGACGTGCGGTTTGTCGCCGACGAACTCCTCGTTCTCCTTGGCGATGGCCCGGGCCACCTTGTCGATCTCCGGTGTCCCGAAGGCATAGCCGGTGCCGTTGACGCCGATGCACTCGCCGCCGTGCTTCTCGACGCCCGTCGCGCAGCTCTCCGGTTCACCGATCGGGGGCAGGAACACGTACAGGAGCACGCCCGCGGCCACGAGGCCGGCCAGCGTGAGGATCCTGCGCATCCAGTTGGCCAAGAACGTGTTGTACAGCCAGTTCCCGAACTGCCTCAACGCTGCCCTCCCTCTCGGTGGTTCGCTCGGTCAGCCGAAGCCGATGTGTTCCGTGCACACGCACCGCTTCAGCGGCTGTTTGTCCTCGGCCCGGTCCCCCCAGTCGCGGGCCATGCGGATGAGGAGGGCGGCCCCGTCCGCCGCCCGCGCCACATCGGCCCCCTCGGGCCCCTGGTAGCGCACCGCCTCGTCGGCGAGCCGGGCCAGCTCCTCGCTGAGCTCCCGCAGGGGACCGCGCAGGACGCCGGGCACGATCTCCTCCAGCGGCTGCGTCCGGTCCTCGGTGAGCCACACGGCGTGCAGGAGCCGGTCGACCTGGCGGCGCAGGGTGTCGCCGCGCACCTGCGTCTCGCCGAGGGCACGCGCGTACCGGTCGTCGGCCACGCCGATCAGCGCGGCGTCCGCGATGGCAAGGAGTTCCTCGCACCACTCGTCGACGGGGCGGGTGCGGAAGGCGTCCGCCAGGTAGCGGGTGACGAGGTCCGCGCCGTCGGAGGCGAGGAGATGGTGCATCCGGTGGGCGGCGGCGGTGACGAACAGCGGGTCGGGGTGGCGGTCGCCCACATCGCGGTAGTGGCCCTGGAGCAGCGCGTGGTCGGCGTGCCAGGCGGCTCCCCGGTCGCGCATCCTGTACAGCCGCCGCGTCAGGAGGCGGCGCAGGCCGAGGTCGCCGATGAAGTGCCGGGGGCAGCCGGGCCAGCCGGTGTCCTCCAGGAGTTCGGCGATGCGGTAGGCATTGAGCCGCTCGGTGCGGTCTTCCTGGACGGCACGCATCAGCGTCTGGGCGCACTCCACGTCGTGCGCGACGGACAGGTGGGTGAGCAGGTCGAGCCAGTGGCTGCGGTGTTCGGGCGGCAGCTCCTCGGGGCGTTCCTTGTCGATGAGTTCGTCGACGAGTACGTCGGCCACCGCGCGGTCGGCGACGGGGCGGCCCTGCTCGTCCTCGCCCGCGCGGACGCGGGCGTCCAGGATCGCCCAGTCCGTGCACTGTTCGGGCGTCGGGAAGGCGGTGGCGGCGGTGGCCTCGCCGAGCCGGGTCACGAACCGCGGCCGGCCGCCGCTCAGCCGGTGCACACCGCTGTGGATACGGAGCCGTACGGCGTTGTCGGGCTGCCCGTGGCCGCCCCGCAGCCGGCCGATCTCGTCCTTCTGCCGGTCCCGGGTGAGCACGGGCATGCGGACGAGGAGGACACCGCGCCACAGGGGCGCGTGGTCGGGGACGCCGCCCGGCGGACGGCTCCACTCGGGGAGCGTCCCGGTGAAGGGCTGCCAGGTCGCCATGGAGTCGTGACTGGTGCCGGCCCTGTGCAGGAAGCGGCCGCCGTCCTCGCGCCGGGCCGTCGCGAAGATCACGAGGCGGTCGTGGTGTCCGCGCTCCCGGTCCTCCAGGGCCGGTTTCACCAGGCGCCGGCCGAGGGAGCCGTCCGCGTGGTCGAGGAGGAGGGCGGGGCGCCCCACGCGCGACATCCGCCCGCGCACCCCGTGGTAGGCGGCGTCGATGTCCTGCCGCAGCGCCCGGAAGAGGAAGCCCTCGGCTATTCGGCGCGCCTCGCCGCCCTGCTGGAAGTCCTCGCCGAGCGCCCGCAGCCCGGCCTGCGGGTGGCCGCCCGCGCCGGGGTACTCGCCGTAGCAGGCGGCGAGCGCCGCCCTGCCCTCCGTGGAGACGCGGGCGAAGAGGCCGTCGAGCAGCGCGTTGAGGAAGGGCCCCGCGAGGGGGCTGGTGACGAGCCCCGCCAGGTAGCCCGCGTAGTTCTTGGCCGTCCCCTTCAGCACTCCGCGCCAGAAGGAGCCGGGCGGCAGGATCCCGTCGAGCCGCCCCACCTCGTCCACCAGGGGCGCGGCGCGGGCGAGCCGGTCGCTGGCCGCGACGGCCGCGAGTCCCGCGTACAGCCGCGGCACGGCGATCCCGCCGCCGTCGCCGCCCCAGTCGCCGTACTGCAGCGCGATCTTGCGCAACGCCTCGGTCACTTCCGAGCGGCTGCCCGGCTGTTCCTCGGCCAGTTCCCGTGCGTCGGTCTGGGCGCAGTCCAGGAACGCGGTGGGCACGCGCGGGCCGAACCGCGACCGTATGCAGCGCAGCAACCGCCCCTTGCCCATGCCGGGTCCGCCGACGAGGAGCACGACGGGCAGGTCGGCGCCGTGGCCGTAGAGCAGCTCCCGTTTGCGCCCGGCCGCGGTCCTGCCGAGCAGCCGGGCGATCAGGCCGCCGTCGTCCAGCAGCTCGTCGAATCCGAGTTCGTCAGGCACGGGCCTCTCCGTGGCCGGATCGGCCGGTCGACACATGAGGACACGTCAGATTAGCTGCGTGGCAGTCCATTTGGGCAGACCTCACCACTCCTCACCCGCTGTCACCACGCGTCCCGGGCCGCTCCCGACTCCCGCGTCGCCGCGGACGAGTCCGCGCCCATATCCGAGAACCGTGCCGCGGCCCTCCATATTTAAAGAAGCCTCGATAATTCGTCCCGCCGCGCTCGATGAAAATTGACGACTTTCCCAAGGGAAAATCTTCCACGTCACGTACAACCATCAACCCAGCTGAAGCGTCTGCTCCCCACCGATTTCCCCGCAGCCTGGTCATCGCCCTTCTTTGTGTTGTATAACCAGCCCGGATTCATTCAGGGGTGGGGGAACATGCGGACCGAGGAAATGGCCGAAAACGCGATGGGGAGCAGAGAAAGCGACGGCTTGGGGGAAGTCGTCGTTCCGGAGGACCCGGACGATCCGACGGTGGTCGGTGAGATATCGAACCGGCGGGTGTTGGCCGTGGGCGGATTACTGCTCGGCATCTGCGCCGGGTTCGTCGTCCTCGGCTTCACCGGAGGGGACGAGCCGGAGCGTCGTCCCGTGCCCACGGCCTCGGTGACGGAGGGGGCCGAGCGCGGCGGTCAGTGATGTCCCCGCGCCCGCCGCGACACCACCGCGCGCAGGACGCGCCGCCCCTCCATGGACACGTCCAGGGCCTGCCGCAGCCCGCCCACCGGGCCCGCGCCCTTGTTGGCGAGGAGTTCGAGTATCCGTACCTGGCGGCGGAGTTCGGCGGCGACCAGCGGCGAGGTGAGGGTGGACACGGCGTCCGTGCGGCCCTCGCGGCGCGCCGCCACCGAGCGGGTGCCGTCGGCGTGCGCGGTGTCGAGGAGGCGGTGGACCTGGAGCGCGGCCACGGAACAGCCGTCGGCCCACTCCCGCACCTCGGCGCCCGAGGGCCCGGCGGGGACCGCGTCGAGCATGCGCCGGGTCAGCGTGGCCGCCTCGTGGGACGTACCGGCGCCGGGCGCCGGGGCGGTCGCCGCGTCGCCGGGGGCCGCCCCGAGCGCGGAGCGCGCCTCGGCCAGGGGGCCCCGCCAGTCGCCGCCCTCCGCGAGCCTCGCCCACAGCGGCCGCAGCACGTCGTCGTCGCCGCCGAGCACCGGCACGCACCGGTCGAGGCAGGCCAGCCCGCTCGCCGCCAGGCCCCAGTCGTCGGCCTGCGCGATCAGCTCCACCAGGCTCATGCTGTACGTCTCCCCCGTCACGGATCCCCCGTCACGGACCCTGCGCTGCCCCTTACTGCGTGCGCCGCCCCGGGAACGTCACTGGGGCACGACGCCGAGCCGGTCGAGGAAGCGGAAGAAGAGTTCCTCCGCGGAGGGTTCGGCGTCCGCGTTCAGTACGTCGAGGAGTGGGCCCCGGGGCACCGTCCTGCCCGACTCCGCGGCCCAGGCCACCGCACGCTCGGCGGCGTCGCGCGGCTCCAGGAAGTAGTCCTCGACGGTCAGTTCGTCGCCGCCGATGTAGCCCGCCATCGCGCGCCGCGCCAGACACGTCGTCCACGCGCCGCTCTCCGGCGCCGCCGCCTCGATGATCACGCAGGAGCTGTCCATGACGTACCCGAAGAGCGCGGGCGCGCCCGACTCGCGGGCCAGCGTGTTCATGTTGCCGACGTCGGGCGCGCCGTTTCCGTCGGTGCCGTCGCCGCCCGGCACTTCCCACACCTGCCACCCGTCGGGCCGCCGGTCCAGGAGGGTCAGCTCGTCGCGCAGGCCCTCCACCGCCGTGAGCTCGGCGAGCGGGCGCTCGCTTCTGCCGACGACGTAGTACCCCCAGTAGCCCATGCCGCGTCCCCCCGCCGTGATCCGCACACTCCGTGCCGCAATCTTGTCGTTCCCGGCCGAATACACCACAGACACAGGCAAGTTCGCTACCGGAAGAGAAGAATGGAACTGTCCCGTCCGGCGCCGCCAGGGCCTGTGCCGGAAGTCCCGTCGTCCGCCCGGAGGGCGGGCCCCGTGCCGGACATCGCGGGGCGGGCGGGACTTCCGGCACAGGCCCTAGAGCCCGTCGGCCAGCTTCACGAAGTCCTTCCAGGCCAGGTCCGGTTTCCCGGGATCCCAGAGCTTCTGCACGGTGGCGCGCAGCGGCATGCGGATGCCCGCCGCCACCTGTTCCTGGGTCTGCGCGTCGGCCAGATCGCCCCAGACCGCGAACGTGCCGCCGAGGATCTGGTCGTCGTACCGCTCGCTCACCGGTTTCGTGCCGCGGACGACCAGCGGGGTCCAGCTCTCGTAGATCCGCTGCCCGGTCGGATAGCGGAAGGTCTGGGGCTGACCGAGGACGTAGTAGAGGTACTCGTCGTTGTAGTTGACGAGCTTGCGGCCCGCCTTCAGGTACGCGTCGGGCTCGCGCGCACCGATCTCCTTGCCGGTCCAGTAGGCGACCTCGAGGTCGTCGGCGGCCTGAGTCTTTCCGCCCCGGAAGAAGCCGTCGTTCCAGGCCTTCAGCTTCTTGTCGAAGGGGCGCACGGTGTCGGCCCGGTCGTTGAGCCAGCCCGTGGCGAGGTCCTGGACGCGTCCGTCGGCGCCGTAGCGCTCGCGGGCGGCGGCGGCCAGCTGCGGATAGGACGCCTCGGGGTTCTTGACCGTGAGGGCGAGGTATTCATCGGCGCCGAGGTGCCAGTACGCGCCGGGGAACAGGTCGGCGTACTCCTTGAGGAGGTCGTCGACGATCTTCGCCGCCGCCGGCTTCGAGATGTCGACCGCACCGCGTGTGACCTTGCCCCGGGAGTCGCGGAGCTGGAGGGAGGGGTGCCGGCGGGTGACCGCGCCGAGGTGTCCGGGCGAGTCGATCTCCGGGACGACGGTGATGTGGCGGCTCGCGGCCAGCTTCACGAGGCCGCGGACCTGGTCCTTGGTGAGGTGGTCGGAGGAGACGATCTCGGGGTGCGACTCCGACTCGATGCGGAACGCCTGGTCGTCGGAGAAGTGCAGGCCGAGCTGGTTGTACTTGAGGTCGCCGAGGTCGCGTACGCGGTCCTCGAGCCACTTCAGGTCGTAGTGCTTCCTGGCTATGTCGATCATGAAGCCGCGCTGCGGTTTGGCCGGGCGGTCCCGCACGACGCCCTCGGGGGCGGTCCTGCCGCCGCTCACCGCCTGCTTGAGGGTTCGGGTCCCGTAGAAGACGCCCGCCTCCGCGGGCGCGGCTATGCGCACCCGCTCGCCCTTGACGGTCAGGGTGTACGACTCGTCGCCGCCCTTGTCCTTGCCCTTGCCCTTGTCCTTGCCCTCGTCGCCGTCGGACAGCGTCAGCTGTACGTCGCCCTCGCGGGGGTCCGACTCTCCCCCGTACTTCAGTTTCAGCTCCCCCGCGAGCAGCTTCGCCTCGTCGGCGAGGCCGCTGTCGCCGTCGCCGATCACGACGCGCCCCTTGCCCTCGTCGGGGCGCCAGCCGGGGCCGCGCGCCGCGGTGTGCTCGCGCACGGCGGGGATGGTGGCGGGGGCCTTGGAGAGGGCGTAGCTCTTGGTGGGGCTCGTCGAGGGCGCGGCGGCGGATCTGCCGCCCGACGGCGCCGCACCGTCGGAGCCGTCGCCGTCCCCGCCGGGCCAGAACCCGACGGCCAGCACCACCGCCCCCACGACGGCGACACCGCCCGCCGCGGCGACGGGGCCGCGCCTCACCGGTCACCTCGCCCGGCGGAACGCGCCCGGAATGGTGAGCAGGCCGCGTCCGCCGCGAAGCGAGCCGAATCTGAAGTCAGAACCGAGTCCAGAGTCAGAGCCATACCGCCACGCTACGACGCGCCGTCACACGCGGCTCGTCCACATCGTGACGCCAAACTCTCCCATTCGGGTGAAATTCGCTCACCCGTCGGACAGTCGACAGCACGCCTCGATACCGTTGCGTCACCCCCACACCCGCTCGGCCCCACCTCCGCCGCCCCCTGCCCAGGAGCGCACGCTGCACCCGCACCAGTTGAACTCCGCCACGCCGGACGCGGCCGAAGCCGCCCTGCTCACCTGCTGCGGCAGCCGACGCTGGGCCCGCCGCGTCGCCGCCCACCGGCCCTACCCCGACCTGGAAGCCCTGCTCGCGGCCTCCGACGAGGCGGCGTACGACCTGTCGGACGCCGACCTCACCGAGGCCCTGGCCTGCGAACCCCTGGACGCGGTGCTGCCCCAGGTCCCGCACCAGGGAGCCCCGAGGACCGGCTCCAGCGCGGCCCACACCGCGCTGCGCGCCGCCCACGCCGCGTACGAGAGCCGCTTCGGACACACGTTCGTCATCTGCCTGGACGACGTCCCGCCCAGCGAGGCCCTCGGCCAGCTGCTCGCCGGTATCCGGTCACGCCTCGGCAACGATCCGGAGGACGAGCGCGCCCTCGCGGCGGAGGAGCTGCGCCGCCTCGCCCGCGGCCGTCTGACCCGGCTCACCCTCGGCGACGTGCCCGGACACGCCGTGCCGGAGAGTCGATCAAGAACGCTTCCCGATAGCCCGTACGTGCCTGTTTGATTGCCTGTTTGATCACACCGGCGGACCCGGGGCAGGGCCACCGACAACTCGTCGATACGATGACGAGCGGCCGGTGGACCGTACCCGGCCGGGCCCGTCCGACCACCCAAAGCCGGCTGGCCCCAATCCCCGCTCCCGGAGGGTTCTGCCGTGCCGGCTGGAACGCTGTACCGCGGCCGGGAAGGAATGTGGTCCTGGGTGGCTCACCGAGTCACCGGCGTCCTCATCTTCTTCTTCCTGTTCGTGCATGTGCTGGACACCGCTCTCGTCCGCGTCTCCCCGGAGGCGTATGACGATGTCGTCAGCACCTACAAGACGCCGATCGTCGCACTCCTCGAGTACGGCCTGGTCGCCGCCATCCTCTTCCACGCGCTCAACGGCCTGCGTGTCATCGCCGTCGACTTCTGGTCGAAGGGTCCCCGCTACCAGAAGCAGATGCTCTGGACCGTCGTCGGCATCTGGGTCGTCCTGATGGTCGGGGCGCTCTACCCCGTCCTCGGCCACGCCGTACGCGAAGTCTTCGGGAGCTGATGCCGGACATGTCTGCTGACACCACGCTTGAGAAGTCCGGAACGTCCGGTATCGGGCCCGTCGAGGGCGCGTCGCTCTACGACTCCGACAACCCGGCCCCGGTCATCGAGGCGCCGCGCAAGCGCACCTCCAAGACCCCGCGCTCGACCCGCGGCAACTTCGAGATGGCCGCATGGCTCTTCATGCGCCTGTCCGGCGTCGTCCTCGTCGTCCTCGTCATCGGCCACCTGCTGATCCAGCTGGTGCTCGACGGCGGCGTCTCGAAGGTCGGCTTCGCGTTCGTCGCAGGCCGCTGGGCCTCGCCGTTCTGGCAGGTCTGGGACCTGCTGATGCTGTGGCTCGCGATGCTGCACGGCGCCAACGGTCTGCGCACGGTCATCAACGACTACGCGGAGCGCCCGAACACGCGTCTGTGGCTCAAGGGCCTGCTGTACACCGCCACGGTGTTCACCATCCTTCTGGGCACGCTGGTGATCTTCACCTTCGACCCGAACATCCGCTAAAGCCGAGGCGACTTCCGTGAAGATTCACAAGTACGACACCGTCATCGTCGGCGCGGGCGGCGCCGGCATGCGCGCCGCCATCGAGGCGACGAAGCGCAGCCGCACCGCCGTGCTCACCAAGCTCTACCCCACGCGTTCCCACACGGGCGCCGCGCAGGGCGGCATGGCCGCCGCGCTCGCCAACGTGGAGGAGGACAACTGGGAGTGGCACACCTTCGACACGATCAAGGGCGGCGACTACCTGGTCGACCAGGACGCCGCCGAGATCCTGGCGAAGGAGGCCATCGACGCGGTCCTCGACCTCGAGAAGATGGGCCTGCCGTTCAACCGCACCCCGGACGGCACCATCGACCAGCGCCGCTTCGGCGGTCACACCCGTAACCACGGCGAGGCCGCCGTGCGCCGCTCGTGCTACGCCGCGGACCGCACCGGCCACATGATCCTCCAGACCCTCTACCAGAACTGCGTCAAGGAGGGTGTGGAGTTCTTCAACGAGTTCTACGTCCTCGACCAGCTCATCGTCGAGGTCGACGGGGTCAAGCGGAGCGCGGGCGTCGTCGCGTACGAGCTGGCGACCGGCGAGATCCACATCTTCCAGGCGAAGGCCGTGATCTACGCGTCCGGCGGCACCGGCAAGTTCTTCAAGGTGACCTCGAACGCGCACACGCTCACCGGTGACGGCCAGGCGGCCTGCTACCGGCGCGGTCTGCCGCTGGAGGACATGGAGTTCTTCCAGTTCCACCCGACCGGCATCTGGCGCATGGGCATCCTCCTCACGGAGGGCGCCCGCGGTGAGGGCGGCATCCTCCGCAACAAGGACGGCGAGCGCTTCATGGAGAAGTACGCGCCGGTCATGAAGGACCTCGCGTCCCGTGACGTCGTGTCCCGCTCCATCTACACGGAGATCCGTGAGGGCCGCGGCTGCGGTCCCGAGGGCGACCACGTCTACCTCGACCTCACGCACCTCCCGCCGGAGCAGCTGGACGCGAAGCTCCCGGACATCACGGAGTTCGCCCGCACCTACCTCGGCATCGAGCCCTACACGGACCCGATCCCGATCCAGCCGACCGCGCACTACGCCATGGGCGGCATCCCGACGAACGTCGAGGGCGAGGTCCTCGCGGACAACGAGACGGTCGTCCCCGGTCTGTACGCCGCCGGTGAGGTCGCCTGCGTCTCGGTGCACGGCGCCAACCGCCTCGGCACCAACTCGCTCCTGGACATCAACGTCTTCGGGCGCCGCGCCGGCATCGCCGCCGCGGAGTACGCCGCGAAGAACGACTTCGTCGAGCTCCCGGAGAACCCGGAGGAGCTCGTCGTCTCCCAGGTCGAGCGCCTGCGCGACGCCTCGGGCAACGAGCGGGTCCACGAGATCCGCAAGGAGCTCCAGGAGACCATGGACGCCAACGTCATGGTGTTCCGCACGGAGCAGACGATCAAGACGGCCGTGGAGAAGATCGCGGAGCTGCGCAAGCGCTACCTCAACGTCTCGATCCAGGACAAGGGCAAGCGCTTCAACACGGACCTCCTGGAGGCCATCGAGCTGGGCAACCTGCTCGACCTGGCCGAGGTCATGGCGCAGTCCGCGCTCGCCCGCAAGGAGTCGCGCGGCGGTCACTACCGCGAGGACTTCCCCACCCGCGACGACGTCAACTTCATGCGCCACACCATGGCGTACCGCGAGGTCGGCGACGACGGCACGGAGACGATCCGTCTCGACTACAAGCCGGTCGTCCAGACCCGCTACCAGCCGATGGAGCGTAAGTACTGATGGCTACCCCGACGATGGACAAGCTCGAGGCTCTCGAAGCGGACAACGGCTCGCACCTGATCACGGTGACGTTCCGCATCCGCCGCTTCAACCCTGAGGTCTCGGCGGACGCCACCTGGGAAGACTTCCAGATGGAGATCGACCCCAAGGAGCGCGTCCTCGACGGTCTCCACAAGATCAAGTGGGAGCTGGACGGGACGCTCACGTTCCGCCGCTCCTGCGCGCACGGCATCTGCGGCTCGGACGCCATGCGGATCAACGGCAAGAACCGTCTCGCCTGCAAGACCCTGATCAAGGACATCAACCCGGCCAAGCCGATCACGGTCGAGCCGATCAAGGGTCTGACGGTCCTGAAGGACCTGGTCGTCGACATGGACCCGTTCTTCCAGGCGTACCGCGACGTCATGCCGTTCCTGGTCACGACGGGCAACGAGCCGACGCGCGAGCGTCTGCAGTCCGCCGAGGACCGCGAGCGCTTCGACGACACGACCAAGTGCATCCTGTGCGCCGCGTGCACGTCCTCGTGCCCGGTGTTCTGGAACGACGGCCAGTACTTCGGCCCCGCCGCGATCGTGAACGCCCACCGCTTCATCTTCGACTCGCGTGACGAGGCGGGCGAGCAGCGCCTGGAGATCCTCAACGACAAGGACGGCGTGTGGCGTTGCCGCACGACGTTCAACTGCACGGACGCCTGCCCGCGTGGCATCGAGGTCACGAAGGCGATCCAGGAAGTGAAGCGCGCGCTGATCACGCGCCGCTTCTGATCCGGCTTCCGTCACCGCACGTCCCCGTGGGCCCCGCTCCAGTCAGGAGCGGGGCCCACGGTGCGTTTCCGGCCACCGCGTGGATATCGTGAGTTCGCACAGGGAAAGTTCGCACGGACATCACCGCCGCGGCGGTGAGCGACGCTCGACGGGGGATGCACATGGGGGGCCACTGGCCGTCACCTTGGCATGCCCTTGATCCTGAAGGCGACGCCTTCTCGATCCGGGTGCTCCCGGAGCCGCCGACGGAGGACGACACGCACGGCACCGGGACCGGGTCCGGAACGGTCGGCAGGATCACCGTGGCGGGACGAGGTCGACTCCTGCCTGGTCACCTCGATCACCGACCCCGCGACCGCGGACTTCGTCTTCTGCTGGCCGCTCTACCGGCGCGGCACTGATGTGTACGTACAGAATGCCGCGGTTTTCCTCGGCGAACTCGCCGACGCGTTCCGGCCGACGGAGCCGTGGCTCTCCGTGGAGCCGCGCGGCACGGTCGATGAGGACGGCAACGAGATCTCCGAATGGCGGACGACCATCGACGAAGTCCGCGCCTTCCTTTCCGCCCACCCCTAGCTTCAGTTCCCCCCACTTTCTCCCCCTCCCCCTCCCCCCCACCAGGAGTTCAGAGTGAACCGCCATCCCCTTCGCCTCACGACGGCCGCGCTGGCCGTGTCCGCCGCCCTGCTGCTGACCGCGTGCGGGTCGGGAGGGGGTGACGGTGGCTCCTCCGACAAGATCGAGGGTGCCGATGTCGGCGGAAAGCCGAAGGCTTCGGCGAGCGCCGAGCCGGACGGCAGCGAGCGGCCCGGCGTGAAGCTGCCGAGCGCGTTCAAGGCCGACTTCGTGGGCTGGCACCACAGCGATCCGAAGAAGCAGGCGATCCTGGACGACGGCAGGGAGCGGCTGAAGGCGGAGTACCTGGCCATCATCGACGCCGACCCGCAGGCGAAGCCGCTGGGCTTCTACACCTCGATGCAGGCGCTGAAGTCGTCCCAGAAGTACGTCAAGGGGTACGTGGACACCGACGACACCCTGGTCGGGAGCGTGCGGGTGTTCAACCCTCAGGTGAGCCTGTCCGACGCGGGCGGCGTGCTCTTCTACTGCGTGGACGAGAGCAAGGGGTACACCGAGAACCGCAGGACGAAGAAGCGCGCGGGCACCCCGGACGACACAGACCCCGTCCTCCAGTACCGCACCACCCTGCGGAAGAACTCCGACGGCGTCTGGAGCACCGTCTCGCTGGAGACGGAGCGCGGGGGGTGCGACAAGTGAGGCACGCGTCGTACGCGTTGAAGAGGTCCCTCCCGCTGGTGGCCGCGTCCGTCCTCGCGCTCGGCGCCTGGCCCGCGACGGCACACGCGCTCGGCGGCAAGGAGGACAACGCACCGGCCGAGCCGTCCGGCGGCGCCTCCGGCAACACGCTCACAGCGGGCGTCGGCACCAGCGTCACGGTCGAGCAGGTCAGCGGCGGCAAGGGCGGCGGCTCGAAGCCGGTCGTGGCGGTGGACCCGAACTGGAAGCCGCCGTCCTGCTGGTACGAGCCGGTGGCGACCCCCGAGCAGCTCAAGGACAGCGTGGAGAAGCTGAAGAAGGGCGGCGACCTGGTCCACGTGACGCCCTCGCTGAGCTGGGGCGAAGAGCTCATGGTGAACCACTATGAGAAGGGGAAGGACCAGTCGGACGGCGCCGAGGGCTACAAGGACTTCAACATCGGCAAGGACGGGAAGTTCTGGCGCGGAGTCATGAACCCCGACGTCGAGGACACGTTCGAGGCCCGGCAGTGCGAGACCAACCTCTTCTGGCAGGACGCCCGGGATATCCCCGACATCAAGAACGCGCCCACGCCGAAGATCCTGGCCGGGTACGCGTACAACAAGATCAAGGTCCCCGACACCAAGGTCGAGACGAAGCCGACGGGCAAGTCGACCGTGAACCTGCCCACCTGGGTCTGGCTGGACAAGGGGAAGTTCGAGCCGGTGAAGGTCCGCGCCGAGCTGCCGGGCACGGGTCTGTGGGCCGAGACCACCGCCAAGCCCGTCAGCCTCCATCTGGACCCCGGCACCCCGGACGCCGAGACGTTCCCGGCGGACGGCGAGTGCGCGGTCGACGATGACGGCAGCATCGGCACGCCGTACAGGAAGGGCTCCGCGAAGGAGGATCCGCCGTGCGGCATCAAGTACCTGCGGGCGACGGGCGGCGACCCGTTCCGGATGAAGGCCTCCATCACGTGGGAGATCACCTGGCAGGGCAACGGCGGCGCCGGGGGCGACCTGCCCGACGGCACGTTCGAGGGCACCCAGGACGTCGACGTCCAGGAGATCCAGTCCATCAACCGCTAGGCGGGCGATATGGGGGCCGTACGGCCGAAGAATCACGCGCGCCCGGTGCGCTCCATGCGCGCCTGCGCCGCCGTGACGGCCCCCGCCCTACCCTGACGGAATGTCAGACAACCAGCCGGTCGGACTGCTCGGCTTCGACAACGTCCTGTTCCCCGTCGGCGACCTCGGCGAGGCCGTCGGCTTCTACGAGCGGGCCGGCTTCCCGGTCGAGGCCCGCATCGACGAACTCGGCCTCGCCATCCTGAAGGTCGGCAAGGAGACGCCGGGCCTGCTCCTGCGCGTGGAGGACGGCATCGTGCCGCGTACGCCGCCGTGGCCCTCCCCCCGCATCTGGCTGGAGGTCCCCGACGCCCGCGCGCAGGCCCAGGCCCTGGCGGCGGTGGGCATCCCCCTCCTGAGCGAACCGTTCTCCGTGGCCACGGGCTGGACCGTCGAGATCGCCGACGCGTGGGGGAACGTCGTCGGGTTCACGGACTACCTGAAGCGACCGGAGCTGGCGCGCACTCCCTGACGTCACCGCCCCCCCGCACCCCCGCCCTCCTCGGCCACCGCCATGATCCGGCGCAGCATGTCGGAGAGCTGCCGCCGCTCCTTCGCGGGGAGCACGCAGAGGAGCCGCTCCTCCTCACGGCCCAGGACCGCCATCGCGCCCTCCCACGCCGACGCGCCCGCCTCCGTCAGTTCGACGTCGACCCGGCGCCGGTCCTTCTTCGACGGCGTCCTGCGGACCAGCCCCCGGCGCTCCAGACCGTCGAGGCGGCCGGTGATCGAGGCGGGGGCGAGGTCCAGGTCCGCGGCGGTCGTGGGCGTGGCGTGCGCGGGAACGGCGGCGGTGTCCGGCATACGCGGCTTCACCCTCCCCGCACCCGAGACCGCCCCCTCACCCACACCGTCGCCCTCGCCCTCACCCGCGCACTAGTGCCCACACCGTCTTGCCGCAGCCCCCGCGCCGCCACACCCCCCACGCCTCCGCCGTCGCGTCGAGCAGGCGCATGCCTCGGCCGTGTTCGTCCTCCCAGGCGTCGGGCTTGTGCATCTCCGGCTCCGCGGGGCTCTCGTCGGACACCTCTATGAAGCAGGCGCCGTCGGCGAGCACCGTCACCGCGACCTCGAACTCCCCCGCGGCCACGTACCCGTGGACGATCGCGTTGGTCGCGAGTTCCGACACGAGGAGCACGGTGTCGTCGAGCGCCCCGTCGTCCGCCGTGTGTCCCCACGCCGACAGATGGTCGTACACCCGCGTCCGGGCCAGTGGCACCGACGCCGGGTGCGGCGGCAATCTGAAGGCCTCACGTCTCAGCACGTCCCCTGTACCCCCACCCCATGGCCCCTGTTGTCCCTGCCTCCCCGTACCCCCACTGACGTGTCAATGCTGCGCGGCGTCACCGCGCGTGTCACTGCGGCACCCCCGGCCCATCCGCATCTGGCCAGTTCTGGACCACATGGCCCGTGTCAGGCCTGACGTGACGCCAGTTCCACGACCGTGATGTCCGAGGGCGCCCCGACGCGCACCGGCGGTCCCCACGCGCCCGCGCCGCGGGTGACGTAGAGCTGCGTGTCGCCGTACCGTTCCAGGCCCGCGAGGGTCGGGTTGGCCAGGTCGGCGATCAGGTTGCCCGGCCAGAGCTGACCGCCGTGCGTGTGGCCGGACAGTTGCAGGTCGACGCCGTGCTCCACCGCGTCGTGGATGACGACCGGCTGGTGCGCGAGGAGCACGGAGGCGCGCGAGCGGTCCCGGTCGCCGAGCGCCTTGGCGAAGTCGGGGCCCTTCCCCTCGTCCTCGCCCGCCACATCGTCGACGCCCGCCAGGTCGAAGCCGGGGAGCTCGGTGCGGGCGTTGCGCAGCGGGTGCAGGCCGAGTTCGCGTACGTGGTCGACCCACTGCTCGGCACCGGAGAAGTACTCGTGGTTGCCGGTGACGAAGTACGCGCCGTGCCGGGCCCGCATTCCGGCCAGTGGCGCCGCGGCGGGGGCGAGATGTTCGACGCTGCCGTCCACCAGGTCGCCCACCACGGCGATCAGGTCGGGCTGGGTGGCGTTGACGGTGTCGACCACGCGCCGGGTGAAGTCGCGGCCCAGGATCGGGCCGAGGTGGATGTCGCTGACCACGGCGATCCTGAACCCGTGGGCCGCGCGGGGCAGTTTCGCCAGCGGCACGGTGACGCGCTTGACCTTGGGGCCGCGCAGGACGCCGTACGTTCCGTAGCCCACGGTTCCGGCGGCGACGGCCGCGGCGGTGCCGCCGACGATGCGGGAGACGAAGAGGCGGCGGGAAGGGGAGGCGATCGCCCTCTCGGGGGCAGGCGCGGGGGCACCCCTCTCGCCCTCGGGGGCAGCCTCTGCGGGGCCCGGCGCAGTGGGCTCCGCCACACTTGCGGGTACGCATTCCGTGGCCGTCTCCGGAACCGTCCCCTCCCGTTCCACCCACCGCCGCACCAGGGGCCTCGCGAGCTCCCCCACGATCAGCGCGAGCAGCAGGTAGAGCGACAGGGCCATCCACATGAAGCCCGGCCAGGCAAGCACCTGCTGGAGCAGGAACGGCGCCCCGGTCCGC
Organism: Streptomyces venezuelae; assembly: GCF_008642315.1. Taxonomy (NCBI): domain Bacteria; kingdom Bacillati; phylum Actinomycetota; class Actinomycetes; order Kitasatosporales; family Streptomycetaceae; genus Streptomyces; species Streptomyces venezuelae. The sequence continues at coordinate 3,585,427 of NZ_CP029192.1, forward strand.
TCGGCCACCAGGGCCGCGAACATCATCAGCGGCGCCGCGACGAAGACCGCGGTCCCGGCGCGCCGGGCGAACCCGGGCCCGGCCGTGGTGTCCCGGACGAGGCGGCGCCACGCATACCAGTGGAGGGCCGCGAAGGCCGCCAGGACGGCCAGGCCCACGAGGACCATGAGGGCAACCACGGCTATGACGTTCTGCGCAGAGCACGGACTCCACGGAACCCGATGGTGCCTACCACCGTCCCCAAGACAAAGGAGACAACGGCAAGCGTCAGGTGCACCCAGAAGTACCCGGTCGGGTTGTCCGCGTCGTCGAAGGCGAGCCCGCTGCCGTCCTTCCACAGGTTCTTGACGAAAGTGATCCAGATGAACCAGCTCCACACCCCGAAGGCGAGCAGGAACCAGGAGACAGGGCGGCTGAGCTTCATACGTTCAGTATCGCGAGCCTCCCTGCCGCACCGCCGCCGGGGTGGGGACGAGGGGACACAGTCGACCTCGGAAGCGACTTACACAGCGCCGCCCTGTACGTTCTCGTCCGTGCCTGCCGTAAAAAAGACCGCCATGTTGGTCGCTTCCGCCGCATTGCTGACCATGTCGACCGCGGCGCCCGCGCTCGCGGACGGAAAGCCCAAAGACGACGACGGCCAACCGAAGCCGCCCTCCAAGATGTCCACCGTGGGCGGTGCGCAGCTCGGCGAGGCGGGCACCCAGGTGAAGCTCAAGCCGGGTGCGCCGGTGCTGCCGAAGGACCTCTCGGGGCGTTCCTGGATCGTCTCGGACGCCGAGACGGGCGAGGTCATGGCCTCGCACAACGCCCACTGGCGGCTGCCTCCGGCGAGCACCCTGAAGATGCTCTTCGCCGACACGGTCCTGCCGAAGTTCCCCAAGTCGCAGGAGCACAAGGTCACGCTCTCCGACCTGGCGGGCATCGGCGCGGGCAGCAGCATGGTGGGCATCAAGGAGAACGAGACGTACAGCGTCCACGACCTGTGGCTCGGCGTCTTCCTGAAGTCGGGCAACGACGCGGTGCACGTCCTGTCCGCGATGAACGACGGTGTCCCGAAGACCGTCAAGGACATGCAGAAGCACGCCGAGGAGCTCCAGGCCCTCGACACGCACGTGGTCTCCCCGGACGGCTACGACGCCAAGGGGCAGGTCTCCTCCGCGTACGACCTGTCGCTGTTCGCCCGCTCGGGGCTGCAGAAGAAGGACTTCCGCGAGTACTGCTCCACGGCCACGGCCCAGTTCCCCGGAGAGACCAAGAAGATCGAGAAGGGCAAGGACAAGGGCAAGAAGAAGCGCGGCACCTTCGAGATCCAGAACACCAACCGGCTGCTCACCGGCGCGCCCGGCATCAGCGCGTACAAGGGCATCGCGGGCGTCAAGAACGGCTACACCTCGAACGCGGGAAACACCTTCACCGGTGTTGCCGAACGCGACGGCAAGGTCCTCCTCGTCACCGTGATGAACCCCTCCTCGGGCGAGGCCCACGCGGTCTACAAGGAGACCGCCAGCCTCTTCGACTGGGGCTTCAAGGCCGCGGGCAAGGTTGACCCCGTGGGTCAGCTGGTCGCTCCGAAGGGTGCCACGGGCGGCGCGGGCAAGGGTGCCCCGGGCAGCGGCGGCGCGGGCACGGACGCGGAGAAGGCCGCGCACTCCACCGACAGCGGGGGCAGCGGCATGGGCACCGCGCTCGCGATCACGGGCGGCGTGCTCGTGGTGCTCGCGGGCGGCGCCTTCGTGATCCGGCGACGACTGCCGCTGCCGGGCCAGGCGGGTCGGCGTACGCCTCAGGACTGAGGTCGCCGGTCGTCTCCGTAGACGGTGGCTCCGGGGGCACCTTCGGAGGGGGCACCTTCGGAGGGGGCACCTTCGGAGGGGGTCTCTTCGGAGGGTGCGGTTGCGGGAGCGGTCTCTTCGGAGAGTGTGGTTGTGGAGGCGGTCTCTTCTGAGGCCGCCTCGTCCTTCTCCGTACGCGACGCGCTGTGCGTCGCCGTCCACGCCGCGCAGAACAGCAGCAGCTTCGCCGTGAAGTTGATCCACAGGAGGAGCGCGACGGGCACTCCGAAGGCGCCGTACATGTTCTTCGCGGCGACGCCCTTCATGTAGCCGCCGAGCAGCAGCTTGAGCAGCTCGAAACCGGCCGCGCCGATCAGCGCGGCGGTGATCAGCCGGCGCCGGTCCGGCTGGACGCCGGGCAACAGCGTCAACACGTAGAGCAGCAGCAGGAAGTCCGCGAGGACGGCGATGGCGAACGCGACGACCTGGAGCAGCACCGCGCCCCAGCCCTGCTCGTCGATGCCGAACAGGTCGGCGGTCCGGCCGACGGCGGTCGACGCGAGCGCGGACGCGGCGAACGACGCGAGCCCCGCGCCGCCGAGCCCGAACAGCACGCCCGCGTCCTTGACCTTGCGCAGGACGGGGTTCTCCTCGTCGTCCGGCAGCTCCCAGACGGCCCGCAGGCACTCCCGCATCGAGCCGACCCAGCCGATGCCGGTGAAGAGCAGCAGGGCACCCGCGACGAGGCCCACGGTGCCCGCGTTCTCGACGAGGGCGTCCAGGTTCAGCTGGTCGGAGATGCCGGGGACCTGCTCGGAGATCTTGCTCTCCAGCGTGGCCTGCTGCTTCTTCGAGAGCGTCGCCGCGGCGATCGCGGCCGCCACGGTGAGCAGCGGGAAGAGCGCGAGGAAACTGATGAACGTCATGGCGGCCGCGAGGCGTGTCCAGTGCACCTCGTCGAGCCGTTCGTAGGACTGCCACGCGTGCGTGCGCATGCCCTTCGTGACGAGCGGCCCGATGCCGGGAAGTTTCTTCAGCCAGTCCATGACGCCTCCGTGCCTGGTGTCCTGCCTGTTGTCCTGCCCGCCCCGCGGAAAACCAAGGTCCGGGTACCCCAGAAGCGCAGAACAGTGGCGAGTGCCATACCGATGCCGGCGCCCGAAACGGTGTCCGCGCGCTGTGAGGTGAAACCGAGTCCGTAGTGGGACACGGCGATGCACAGCAGTTGGACGAGGGCGCCCGCGATGTTGACGGCGAAGAACACCGCGTACTGGCGCAGCCGCGAGATCTCCGCGGCCTTCCCGCGGTAGGTGCCGAGGGCGTTGCCGACGTACGCCACGGAACAGCCCGCCACGAAGGAGAGGGATTTGGCGGTGAGCGGGTCCAGGCCGACGGGTCCGCGGAGCCAGATGAAGAGACCGAGGTCGGCGGCGTACGCGCAGATCCCCGCGGCGGCGAAGCCGAGCAGTTCGGGCCCGAGCGCGCGCAGCCGTGCGGGCAGGGCGGTCGGACTCGGCTGTTCGCGACTCACCAGTCCGCGACCGCGAGCCCGTACATGGCGAGCCACACCAGACCGATCACGGCGAGCGCCCTGTCCCGCAGGACGACGTCCTCGGGCTCTCCCGCGGTGCCCCGGTCGGCGAAGACGGCGTAGCGCAGGATGGCGAGGATGAACGCGGCCATGGAGAGCTGGCGCCAGGGCAGGGAGCCGCCGTCGGCGGTGCCGCCCTCCTCCATCGCCCACAGGCAGTACGCGAGGACGGCGACGCCCGCGGCCAGCTGCCACACGAAGCGCAGGTACCCGGTGGTGTATTCGGTGAGCAACGCGCGCGTGGCGCCCAGTTTCTCCGAGCTCGCGGACATCTGGACGGCTTCGGAGTAGCGCTTGGCGGAGACCATGAAGAGGGCGCAGAAGCCCGTGGTGATCAGGAACCAGCGCGACAGCGGGATGTCGAGCGCGAGGCCGCCGATCATGGCGCGCATCAGGAAGCCGGTCGTGACGATGGTGAGGTCTACGACGAGGACGTGCTTGAGGCTGATGCAGTAGGCGAGTTGCATGCCGACGTACGCGGCCAGGAGCGCCGCGGTGAGGGGCGTGCACAGGATCGTGGCGGCCGTCGGCGCGAGGACGGCGAGGAGCCCTCCCACGGCGTAGGCGACGGGCACCGGCACCTGCCCGCAGGCGACCGGTCTGCGGCACTTGGTCGGGTGCGCGCGGTCGGCGTCGGCGTCGCGGGCGTCGTTGATCAGATAGACGGCGGACGCGGCGGCGGTGAACAGCGTGAAGACGATCGCGACTTGCGTGACGGCGTGCCGCGAGAAGAGCTCGCCCGCGGCCGCGGGGGCGGCGACGACGAGGACGTTCTTCACCCACTGGCGGGGGCGTGCGGTCTTCAGGAGGCCGAGTGGCAGGCCGACGGCGCCCTGGCGCGGCGCGCGGGGCGGTCCGGGCCGTTCGAGGACCGTGGAGACGGGTTCAGGCATCGATGCGGCCTCCGTTCATCCAGGCCGCGCCCGCGCGCGCGGTGAGCGCGCCCAGCGCCGCGCCCGCGGCCACGTCCGAGGGGTAGTGGACGCCGACGACCATCCGGGAGACGCACATCGCGGCGGCCAGCGGCGGCAGAAGGTGGGCTCCGACGGGGCGCAGCGCGCCGTAGGCGACGACGGCCGCGGCGGCGGACGTGGCGTGCGAGCTGGGGAAGGAGTGCCGGCCGGCGGTGCGCACGAGGGGTTCGATGCCGCCGAGGGCGGCGGGGCGCGGGCGGCGCACGACGCGTTTGACGCCCATGCTGGCCAGGTGGGCGGCGGCGGTGAGGGCCGTGCCGCGCAGCCAGGCGCCGCGGCGCTCCCGGTCGACGGCGGCGCCCGCCAGGCCGGCGACGATCCAGAGTGCGCCGTGCTCGCCGGTGCGGGACAGGGCGCGGGCGGCGGCCGCCACGCGCGCGTCGCTGCCGCAGTCGCGCAGGGCCGACAGCAACCGGTGGTCCATGTCGTGCATGTCGCCTCTATTTCGAAGACATTCGAGAGCATTCGGTAGCCGGTCATCTCGACTCTTCTAGGCAACATCCCAATAATTACGTCAATCTTGGATGACACTCGCTCAATCACCCATTTCGGTGAGAGCCGGGATGTGTTTGAGTGAATTGCCCGAGTATGGGCGATACGGTCACAGGTATGCCTGCCGACTCCCCCGCCGATTCCCGTACCCACGCCTCGGCCCCGACGTCGCCCGCCGTGTCCGTCTCGGGCTGGGGCCGCACCGCGCCGACGACCGCCTGGCTGGTGAGACCCCGGACCCACGAGGAGGCCGCGGCCGCCGTGCGCGAGTGCGGGGAGCGCGGAGCCATCGCGCGCGGCCTGGGGCGTGCCTACGGAGACGCGGCGCAGAACGCGGGCGGCGCCGTGTTCGACATGACGGGCCTCGACCGGATCCGGGTCATCGACACCACGCGGACGTCGGACACCGGTGCCCCCGCGGCCACCGTCGTCTGCGACGCGGGCGTCTCGCTGCACCACCTGATGGAAGTCCTGCTCCCCCTCGGCTGGTTCGTGCCGGTGACGCCCGGGACCCGTTACGTGACGGTCGGCGGGGCCATCGGCGCCGACATCCACGGCAAGAACCACCACGTCTCGGGGTCCTTCTCACGCCACGTCCTCGCGATGGACGTGCTCACCGCCGACGGCACGGTCCGTACGGTCGAGCCCGGCAGCGCACTGTTCGACGCGACGGCCGGAGGCATGGGCCTGACCGGCGTCATCCTCTCGGCGACCGTGCAACTCCTCCCCGTGGAGACCTCCTTGATGGCGGTCGACACGGAACGGGCGGCGGACCTCGACGACTTGATGGCCCGCCTCACCGCGACCGACCACCGTTACCGCTACTCGGTCGCCTGGATCGACCTCCTCGCGCGCGGCGCGGCCATGGGCCGCTCGGTCCTGACCCGCGGCGACCACGCCCCTCTGGACGCACTTCCGGAGCGGGCACGCGCGCGTAGAGCCCCTCTGGCGTTCCGCCCCGGACAGTTGCCCGCCGCGCCCTCGTTCCTCCCGGAAGGGCTGCTCGGCAAGGCGTCGGTGGGCCTCTTCAACGAGCTGTGGTACCGCAAGGCACCCCGCTCCCGCACCGGCGAGCTGCAGAAGATCTCCACGTTCTTCCACCCGCTGGACGGGGTCCCCCACTGGAACCGCATCTACGGCCGCAGCGGCTTCGTGCAGTACCAATTCGTCGTCGGATACGGCAAGGAGGAGGCCCTGCGCCACATCGTGCGGCGCATCTCGGAGCGCGGCTGCCCGTCCTTCCTCGCCGTACTGAAGCGCTTCGGAGAGGGCGATCCGGGCTGGCTCTCCTTCCCGATGCCCGGCTGGACCCTCGCGCTCGACATCCCGGCGAACCTCCCCGGGCTCGGCGTGTTCCTCGACGAGCTCGACGAGGAGGTGGCCGGGGCCGACGGCCGCGTCTACCTCGCCAAGGACTCGCGCCTGCGCCCCGAGATGCTCACCGCGATGTATCCGCGGCTCGACGACTTCCGCGCCCTGCGGGCCGAGCTCGACCCGCGCGGCGTCTTCCGCTCGGACCTCTCCCGCCGCCTCGCCCTCTGAGCCCTCTGAGCCCTCTGAGCCACTTGAGCCACTTGAGCCCTCTGAGCCCCATAGGAGACCGGTAGACATGAAAGACGCCTTCGGCACCCCCCAGTCCCTGCTCGTCCTCGGCGGCACCTCGGAGATCGGCCTCGCCACCGCGCGGCGCCTCGTCGCCCGCCGCACCCGCACCGTCTGGCTCGCCGGACGCCCGTCGCCCGCTCTGGAGAAGGCCGCCGCGGGGCTGCGCGACATGGGCGCGGACGTGAAGACCGTCGCGTTCGACGCGCTCGACCCCGAGTCCCACGAGGAGTCCCTCGGCAAGATCTTCACCGAGGGCGACATCGACATGGTGCTCCTCGCCTTCGGCGTCCTCGGCGACCAGGCACGCGACGAGGACGAGCCCCTCGCGGCCGTGCGCGTCGCCCAGACCAACTACACGGGCGCGGTCTCGGCCGGCCTGGTCTGCGCGCGGGCGCTTCAGTCCCAGGGGCACGGCTCCCTGGTCGTCCTCTCCTCGGTGGCGGGCGAGCGGGCACGCCGCTCGAACTTCATCTACGGCTCAAGCAAGGCCGGACTGGACGCGTTCGCGCAGGGCCTCGGCGACGCGCTGCACGGCACGGGGGTGCACGTGATGGTCGTCCGCCCCGGCTTCGTGCGCTCGAAGATGACGGCGGGCCTGGAGGAGGCCCCCATGGCGACCACCCCGGACGCGGTGGCCGCGGCCATCGAGACGGGACTGCGACGGCGCTCGGAGACGGTGTGGGTGCCGGGAGCGCTCCGGCTGGTCATGTCGGCGCTGCGGCATGCGCCGAGGCCGGTGTTCCGCCGACTGCCCCTCTAGCGCCTCAGGACCGCCTCAGGAGCGTCTCAGGGAGACGACGACGGCCCGGTGCGGGGCGGCGCCGCTCTGCAGGACGTCGACCGCTCCGAACCCGAGCACCTTGTCCGTGCCCGGCACCGCGACGATCTTCTTGAGCCAGAGCTGCTGCTCGGATTCCGGGCGCGCGCCCTGCCCCTCCGGCAGCCGCCGCTTCTTGATCTTGGTGCAGGTGCCGTCGGTGGTCAGGTGCCAGTTGCCGTTCATGAAGAAGCCGCGGTCACCGTCCCGGGCCACGGGGTTGCGGTGGGCGCACGCTCCGGGCAAGGGGGCGGAGTCCTTCCAGCGGGTGCCGTCCCAACTCAGCTCGACGGCCTCCGACTCGGGATCACGGACCTCTTCGCCGTCGTAGCCCTTGTAGGAGTGCCCTCCGTGAGCACGGACGTGCGTTTTCGAGGCGACGTCGATCCCGGTGAACTCCGCGTACGGCCCGGGTGGCACAGGATCGGGGAAGCGGTACGTGGGTGTCCTGGTCAGCGACCAGTTCTTCCCGTCGTAGTGCATCGCGGCGGGCTGCCTCACCTCACCGCCCCGGCCGCCGATGCCGGGGCCCTCCGTACGGGAGCCGACCGCCCACACGTCGTCGGAGGCCGAACCCGCGAGGGCGACGACCTTGGCAGGCATCGGCGTCACCGTCCACCGGCTGCCGTCCCAGTGCGTCACCCCGCCGTCTCCCTGGAGCACCCACACGTCCTCCTGAGTGATGACCTCGACGTCCGTGAGCTGTCCGCGCGGGGCGTCACCGGACAGCCCTTCCGCGGCCGTGGCGCCGCCCAGGGGCGTCCACCGGGCACCGTCCCAGAGTGCGTACCGCCGCTTCTCCTCGGCTCCGCTCTTGTCCACGGTGCTCAGCCGGATGCCCGCCGACCCCAGCGAATCGAGCCGCGAGAGGTGCGGGTCGCCGTCGACCGGCATCGGCTCACGTGCCCACTTCTTGCCGTCGAAGTGCAGCAGATGTCCCCGCGTGAGCCGCCCGTCGCCGACGTCGTCGCCGCCCAGGGCCCAGATGTCGTCGGGAGCCCGCGCGGCCCCGTCGATCAGTTCGCCGTCCCGCTCGTCGATGCGCTCGTACGCCCAGGAGAGCCCTGCCGCGCGGGGCTTGCCGGTCCTGCCGTCCGCGTCCCCGCCGGACTGGTGCGTCCCGCAGCCGACCGCCAGGAAAGCGAGTACGGCGACGGCCGCCGCCGCGTTGCGCATGGTCCCCCCAGCACGATCGGCCGGGGCACCCCGGTCAGCGAGCGGGCAGCGTACCCCGTGCCGCCGGGGCGGAGGCCTGAGGGGGCACCACGGTGCCGCCGAAAGCGAAGTCGCGCAGCTTCCGCCAGACGCCGTCGGCACCCTGCTCGTACAGGGCGAACCCGGTGCAGGGCCACTCGGCCTCGTACTCCGATAGCTCCTCGTACGCACGGTCCATGGCCTCTTCGGAGATGCCGTGCGCCACGGTGACGTGCGGGTGATAGGGGAACTGCAGTTCGCGTGCCATCGGCCCGGACGCGTCCCGCACCCGCTCCTGCAGCCAGGAACAGGCCGACCCGCCCGCCACCACCTGTACATAGACCACAGGGGACAGCGGACGGAAAGTGCCCGTTCCGGAGAGGCGCATCGGGAAGGGCCGGCCGGCCGCCGCGACCGAGAGGAGATGCGCCTCGACCGCGGGCAGCGCCGACGCATCCACCTCGGTGGGCGGCAGCAGGGTCACGTGCGTGGGGATGCCGTACGCCGCGGGGTCCCCGAAGCCCGCACGCCGCTCCTGGAGCAGGCTGCCGTGAGGCTCCGGGACCGCGATCGAAACGCCGATCGTTACGGTCCCCACGTCGTACTCCTGTCGTCGTGTCGATGGGCAGGGGCGCAGCCCGGCGGGCAGCGCGATGCGGTTGTTGTCGTGCTCGGTGCGGTGACTCAGTGCTTGGCGGGCAGGAAGCCCACCTTGTCGTACGCCTGCGCGAGGGTCTCGGCGGCGACGGCACGCGCCTTCTCCGCGCCCTTGGCCAGGATCGAGTCGAGCGTCTCCGGGTCGTCCAGGTACTGCTGCGTGCGGTCCCGGAAGGGGGTCACGAACTCGACCATGACCTCGGCGAGGTCGGTCTTCAGCGCACCGTAGCCCTTGCCGGTGTACTTCTGCTCCAGTTCGGCGATACCGGTGCCCGTGAGCGTGGAGTAGATGCTGAGGAGGTTGCTGACGCCGGGCTTCTCCGCCACGTCGTAGCGGATCTCCGTGCCGGTGTCCGTGACGGCGCTCTTGACCTTCTTGGCGGTGGCCTTGGGCTCGTCGAGCAGGTTGATCAGGCCCTTCGGCGTGGATGCCGACTTGCTCATCTTGATCGACGGGTCCTGGAGGTCGTAGATCTTCGCCGTCTCCTTGAGGATGTACGCCGACGGCACGGTGAACGTCTCACCGAAACGGCCGTTGAAACGCTCCGCGAGGTCACGGGTGAGCTCGATGTGCTGGCGCTGGTCCTCGCCGACCGGGACCTCGTTGGCCTGGTAGAGCAGGATGTCCGCGACCTGCAGGACCGGGTACGTGAAGAGGCCGACGGAGGCGCGGTCGGCGCCCTGCTTGGCGGACTTGTCCTTGAACTGCGTCATGCGGGAGGCCTCGCCGAATCCGGTGAGGCAGTTCATCACCCAGGCGAGCTGGGCGTGCTCGGGGACGTGGCTCTGGACGAAGAGCGTGCAGCGCTCCGGGTCGAGGCCTGCGGCGAGCAGCTGGGCGGCGGCGAGCCGGGTGTTGGCGCGCAGCTCGGCGGGGTCCTGCGGGATCGTGATCGCGTGCAGGTCCACCACCATGTAGAAGGCGTCGTGGGACTCCTGCAGCGCCACCCACTGGCGGACCGCACCGAGGTAATTGCCGAGGTGGAACGAGCCGGCGGTGGGCTGGATTCCGGAGAGCACACGAGGTCGTTCAGAGGCCATGGTGCCCATTCTCTCAGGTGACTCTCATAGCTCGGAAACAGGTGTGTGACGGGTGGGAACCGAGACGCACTGTGTTCCCCGTCTCATGGCCGACGATCGTGAGCCGCCACACATCAGCCGATTCATGTGGGGTCGGCCGAATCGGGAACCTGAGAGCCTCGGGCGGTGTACCGGAAGTGAACCGGCGCGGAGGGGCCGCGTCGGCGGACGGCTGGGGGCGGGACATGCGGACGTCGAGGGGACTGCGCGGGGCGGCGGCAGGGCTGGGCGTGACGGCGGCGTTGGTGGTGCTCGCGGCACCGCAGGCGGCGGCCGGTGGGCCGACGAGCGTGCTGCTGGTATCACCGGAGAGCACGGAAAGCGCATCGTTGTACTACAGCGACGAGGAGTACGCCGAACTGGAGAGCCGGCTCGCGCCCTCCGCCTCCGGCAGGAAGGCGGGCGAGGAGCCGCCGGGGCTCGACGTGGCTCGGGGCAGCCGTCAGATCAATGTCACGTGGATGGCGCACGATGTGATGCCGTGGCGGTTCGACCGGGTCTATGCGCCGCTGTCCGGCAAGAAGAAGGACGCGGACGTCTGGGTGCACAGGTCGACGGAGATGGAGTCGTTGAACGGCGACTGGCACCGGGCCGAGGAGCCGCAGCGGGTGCTGTCGCTGTTCGAGGAGCTGGGGCTCCTCGGCAAGGCGTCGGATCGGGGCGGCCCCGGGATCGCGCCGCAGTCTCAGGTGGCGCCGGAGCCCGCCGGCTCCGGGACGAGCGGGGACGGGGACGCGCCGCCGGCGGCCGTGGGGGGCAGCGGGCCGGGAGGTGGGAGCACGGACTGGTGGTGGGCGATACCGGGCGCGGGCGTCGGCGCGGTGGCCGCGCTGCTGCTGCGGGGTCCGGTGGCCGGACGCTGGGCGGCGGTGTCGGCGTGGCGGCGGCGACCGGACGACCCGGGGCCCCGGCAGGAGCTGCGGGACCTGTGAGCGACGGGCCGCCGCTCCCGCGCGGTGCCGGGCGGGAGCGGCGGCCCGTCCTGCGCCGGGTCAGGCGGCCGGCAGGCCCGGGGCCGGGTGCGCGGCCATCAGGTCGGCGACCTCGGACCTGATCTTCGTCAGGGCGCCCTCGTCCCTGGTGCGGGCGGCCGCGACACCGCGGTCGATCCATTCGGCGACGGTCGCCATGTGCTCGGTACGGAGTCCGCGGGAGGTGAGGGAGGGGGTGCCGATACGGACGCCCGAGGGGTCGAAGGGCTTCCTCGGGTCGAACGGGACGGTGTTGTGGTTGACGACGATCCCGGCGCGGTCGAGGGCTTTCGCGGCGATCTTGCCGGGGACGTCCCTGGAGGTGAGGTCCATCAGGATCAGGTGGTTGTCGGTGCCTCCGGAGACCAGGTCGAAGCCGCGGGCGAGCAGGGCGTCGGCGAGGGCCTTGGCGTTGTCGACGATCGCGTGGGCGTAGTCGCGGAAGGAGGGCCGGGCCGCCTCGTGGAGGGCGACGGCGATGGCGGCGGTGGTCTGGTTGTGCGGGCCGCCCTGCAGACCGGGGAAGACGGCCTTGTCGATGGCCTTGGCGTGTTCCTCGCGGGACATGAGCATCGCGCCGCGCGGGCCGCGCAGGGTCTTGTGGGTCGTCGTGGAGATCACGTCGGCGTGCGGCACCGGTGAGGGGTGGGCGCCGCCCGCGATCAGACCGGCGATGTGCGCGATGTCGGCCACCAGGACGGCGCCGGCCTCGTGGGCGATCTCGGCGAAGGCGGCGAAGTCGATGGTGCGAGGGAGGGCGGTGCCACCGCAGAAGATCAGCTTGGGGCGTTCCTTGAGGGCGATGTCACGGACCTCGTCGAGGTCGATGCGGCCCGTGTCGTGACGGACGCCGTACTGCACGCCCCGGAACCACTTGCCGGTGGCGGAGACGCCCCAGCCGTGGGTGAGGTGGCCGCCCATCGGCAGGGCCATGCCCATCACGGTGTCGCCGGGCTCGGCGAAGGCGAGGTAGACGGCGAGGTTGGCCGGGGAGCCGGAGTAGGGCTGGACGTTGGCGTGCTCGACGCCGAAGACGGCCTTGGCACGAGCGATGGCCAGACGCTCCACCGGGTCGATGTTCTGCTGGCCCTCGTAGTAGCGGCGGCCGGGATAGCCCTCGCTGTACTTGTTCTGCAGGACGGTGCCCGACGCTTCGAGCACCGCGGTGGAGACGTAGTTCTCGCTGGGGATCAGCCGCAGGGTGTCGGCCTGGAGCTGCTCCTCGGCGCCGACGAGGGCGGCGAGTTCGGGGTCCTCGGCGGCGAGGGCGGGGTGGTGCTGGGCGGCAGGGGAAGGGGAAGTCATGGCGTCCTCCGGGGCGAGCGGTCAGTGTCCGGTCGTGGTCCCGGGGTGCCCAGGCGGTCGGCACCTCGAAGAGGGTTGTGCCTCGCACGGCTTCATCGGGGTCGGTTCCCCGTGCGCCAGTCACCGTGCTGTCAGGGCCACCCTAGCGGGCACGCCGATCCGGCAGGTTTCTTCGTCCGCGATGCGAGCGACGATAGGAATTGGGCGCCACACCCGCCCCCAGCCGCAGGACGAACGGAGACCCCGTGTCGAGTACGTCATCTTCCGCTACGTCATCTTCCGCCACGACCAGCTCCCGGACGGCCGGCGAGCGGTACATCGCCTCGGCCGAGGCGCACAGCGCGCACAACTACCATCCGCTGCCCATCGTGGTCTCCTCGGCCGACGGGGCCTGGATGACCGACGTCGAGGGGCGGCGCTATCTCGACATGCTCGCCGGGTACTCCGCGCTCAACTTCGGGCACGGCAACCGCCGCCTGATCGATGCCGCGAAGGCGCAGCTGGACCGGGTGACGCTGACCTCGCGGGCGTTCCACCACGACCGGTTCGCCGAGTTCTGTACGCGCCTCGCGGAGCTCTGCGGCAAGGAGATGGTGCTGCCGATGAACACCGGCGCGGAGGCCGTCGAGACGGCCGTGAAGACCGCGCGGAAGTGGGGGTACCAGGTCAAGGGAGTGCCGGACGGCCGGGCGAAGATCGTGGTGGCGGCCGGCAACTTCCACGGCAGAACGACGACCGTCATCAGCTTCTCCACGGACGAGGAGGCGCGGGCGGACTACGGGCCGTACACGCCGGGCTTCGAGATCGTGCCGTACGGCGACCTGGAGGCGTTGCGGGCCGCGGTCACCGAGGACACCGTCGCCGTGCTGATCGAGCCCATCCAGGGCGAGGCCGGGGTGCTGGTGCCGCCGGCCGGATACCTGCCCGGGGTGCGGGAGTTGACCCGCGAGCGGGGGGTCCTGTTCATCGCGGACGAGATCCAGTCGGGCCTGGGCAGGACGGGGCGTACGTTCGCGTGCGAGCACGAGGGCGTGGTGCCGGACGTGTATCTGCTGGGCAAGGCGCTCGGGGGCGGGGTCGTGCCGGTGTCGGCGGTGGTGGCCGACGCCGATGTGCTCGGCGTGTTCAAGCCGGGTGAGCACGGCTCGACGTTCGGCGGCAACCCGCTGGCGTGCGCGGTGGCGCTGGAGGTGGTCGACATGCTGTCGACGGGCGAGTTCCAGCAGCGGGCCACGGAGCTGGGCGAGCATCTCCACGCCGAGCTGGCGCTGTTGGCCGGCACGGGGGCGGTGACCGAGGTGCGGGGTCGCGGGCTGTGGGCGGGCGTCGACATCGCGCCGTCGTACGGCACGGGACGGGAGATCTCGGAGAAGCTGATGGAGAGGGGGGTGCTGGTCAAGGACACCCATGGGTCGACGATCCGTATCGCTCCCCCGCTGGTGATCAGCAAGGAGGATCTGGACTGGGGCCTCGGTCAGCTGCGGGCGGTGCTGAGCTAGGGCCTGTGTCGGGGGTTTTCCCCACCGGGAGTGGGCGGTTGGCCGGATCGTCCCGGCCGACCGCCTCCGGAAGTGTTGGGGGCCGGCGGGAAGCGCCGGGTTCCCCGCATTTCCACAGGAGTCGACCAGTGCGTGAGCAAGTGAGGCGGAGGGCGCGACGGCGCGGAGCGGTGTCGGCAGCGGCGGTAGCCGTGGGCATCATGGCGGTGGGTGTGCTGGTAACGCCCGCAGTGTCCGAGGCGGCCGCGGTGTCCGGGGCGGCCGAGACACCCGGAGCGTCCGCGGTGTTCGGCGCGTCGGGGGCCCGTACGACGGACACCGTCCAGCGAGGGCTGGACGCACTGGTGCGCGCGGACGGCTTGCCCGCGGCGCTGGCGAGCGTCAAGGAGCCGGGCGGGCGCGGGCGTACGTACACGGCCGGGGTCGGCGATCTGGCCACCGGCGCCGCCGTGCCCAGGGACGGGCAGGTGCGGATCGGCAGCAACACGAAGGCGTTCACGGCGGTGGTCGTGCTGCAACTGGTCGCCGAGGGGAGGATCCGCCTCGACGACACGGTGGACACGTATCTCCCGGGGGTCGTGCGCGGGCACGGGATCGACGGCCGGAAGATCAAGGTCCGGCAGATCCTGCAACAGACGAGCGGGCTGCCCAACTACACGAAGGGCGATCTGCGGCCCCGCTACTACGAGCCCCGCGAGCTGCTGGACATCGCGCTGGAGTACGAGTCGGAGTTCGATCCCGGGGAGGACTGGGCGTACAGCAACACGAACTACGTACTGGCCGGGCTGATCGTCGAGAAGGTCACGCGGCACTCCATCGCCGAGGAGATCGACCGGCGGATCATCAAGCGGCTCGGGCTGCGCCACACCTACTTCCCCGCGCCCCGGGACGCGACGATCCGCGAACCCCACCCCAAGGGGTATCTCCAGGAGGCTCCGGGTGCGCCGCTGCGGGACATCACGGAGCTCGACCCCTCGTGGACCTGGGCGGCGGGACAGTTGATCTCCACCAACTCCGACGTCAACCGGTTCTACGCCGCGCTGCTCACGCCGGGCCGCCTCCTGCCGGAACCCCAGCTCGACCAGATGCGTACGACGGTCGCCGCCGACTACTTCGGCAAGGGCGCCCGGTACGGGCTGGGGATCGTGAGCAGGCCGCTGTCCTGCGGCGGCCTGTACTGGGGGCACGGCGGGAGCTACCCGGGGTACGAGACGCGGGGCGGGGTCACGGAGGACGGGCGGCGTGCGGTCAATGTCGCCGTGACGATGCAGCCGACGGACAAGGCGGTCATGACGCACGTCGACAAGGTCGTGGACAGGGCGTTGTGCCGCCACCGCTGACGCCGTGGGGGCTCACGCTCGGGCCTCCTGGGCGTATGCCTCCTTGAAGGCGATGTCGTCCAGGGCCCGGCGGATGCGGTGTTCGGCGCGGGTCGTGTCCGTGCGTTCCGCGGGTGGCAGGGGTGCGCCTTCGGCGTCGCGGATGCGGGCGGCGGTGCCGAGGAGGCGTGCGGCGTGCGGGTGGTCGCCGACGAGGGAGCGGGCGGCGGCGAGGCCTTCCAGGGCCAGGGCCACCGCGCGTTCGTCGCCTGTCGTGCGGGCCACGGCGAGGCCTTCGCGGTGGAGTTTCTCCGCGCGGGCGGCGTCTCCGCGCTGTTCGGCGACGTAGCCGAGCTGGGCCAGGATCAGTGCCGTGCCGGAGTCGACGCCGAAGCGGCGGTTGAAGTCGAGCCAGGGCAGGAGGAGTTTCTCGGCGGTGTCGAGGTCGCCGCGGTGGCGGGCGCCGAGGGCGAGTCCCGTCTCGGCGAACTGCTGGGCGGGACGGTGGGACTGCTCGGCGGCGAGGCGGGCGGCGCGTTCGTGGAAGGCGGTGGCGGCGGGGTCGTCGCCGGTGAGGAGCGCGAGGCGGCCGAGGCGGGAGAGGCGGAAGGAGAGGTCGGTCCAGAGTTGGAGTTCCTCGGCGCTGCGCGCGCCGTCGCGTTGGAGCCGGGCTGCTTCGTCGTAGTCGGCGGCGATCTCGGCGAGGATGCCGAGCTGTTCCGTCGCCTGCAACTGCCCCCACCCGTCCCCCAGTTCGACGAAGAGGTCAAGGCTGCGGGCGGCGTCGCGGCGCAAGGCGGGGAGGTCGCCGCGGTAGAGGGCGCGGGTGGCCCGGGTGGAGAGTGTGGCCGCCTCGCCCCAGCGGTCGCCCGCGTCGCGGAACTCGGCGAGGAGCGCGTCGACCCGTGCGGCCTCGCGCGGTGTGTGGTCGAAGCCGCACCGTGCGAAAGCGAGCAGCCAGCGGGAACGGGCGTCGGCGGGCGTGGTCTCCGCGCGCTCGCACGTGCCGCCGTCCGCGCACGCGTCCTCGCCGGCCAGGAGGGCGAAGGCGGCGTGTGCGGAGGCCGCGGCGGTGCGGGCCGAGGTGAGTCCGCCGTCCCGTGATGCGTGCGGCGCGGGGTTCGGGCTCAGGGCGCGGTCGAGGGAGCGCATGGCTTCGCGGAGTCGGCCGCGGAGGAACCAGTACCAGGTCAGGGCGTTGACGAGGCGTAGTGCGGTGGGTGCGTCGGAGTCGGTGACCGACCAGTCGAGGGCGGCGCGGAGGTTCACGGCGTCCCGGTCCAGGCGGCGCAGCCAGATCCGCTGGTCGGGGCCGCGCAGGGCCGCGGACGCGCGTTCGGCGAAGGCGGCGAAGTGGAGGGCGTGCCGGCGGCGGGTCGCGGTGGTCTCGGCGGCTTCGTCGAGGCGTTCGAGGCTGTAGGCGGTGACGGATTCGAGCATGCGGTAGCGGGGCGGCTCGGGGGTGTGGGTGACGCCGGTCGTGTCGGTGGCGCCGGACCTGTCGGCGGTACCGGTCGTGTCGGCGGTACCGGTCGTGTCCGGTACGAGGAGGGAACGGTCCACGAGGCGTGTCACCAGGTCGAGGATGTCGAGAGTCTCGTCGTCCTCGGGCGCGGCGAGTACCGCCTCCGCGCTCTCCAGCGTGCAGCCGCCGCCGAAGACCGCGAGGCGGCGCAGGGTCCGCTGTTCCGGCCCTGTGAGGAGTTCCCAGCTCCAGTCGATCATCGCGCGCAGGGTGCGCTGGCGGGCCGGGGCGTCGCGGCGTACCTGGTTCAGGAGGCGGAAGCGGTCGTGCAGACGGTCGGCGAGGGCGTGCACGCCGAGGGCGCGCACGCGGGTCGCGGCGAGTTCGACGGCGAGCGGTATGCCGTCCAGGCGGCGGCAGATGAGAGCGACGGCCTCGCGGTTCCCGTCGTCCAGGGCGAAGCCGGGCGCGGCGGCCGCGGCGCGGGCGGCGAAGAGCCGTGGCGCGTCCTCGTCGCCGAGCGGGGCGACGGCTTCCAACGTCTCGCCGGTCAGGGCGAGAGGTTCCTGGCTGGTGGCGAGGATGCGCAGATGCGGGGCGCTGCGGAGGAGGTGGGCGGTCAGGTCGGCGGCGGGCCCGAGGACGTGTTCGCAGTTGTCGAGGACGAGGAGGAGCCGACGCCCGGCGAGGGCCCGGCCGAGCCGGTCGGCTGCCGCCGCCTGGTCCGAGGGAGCGCCGTCCTCGCTGCCGCCCCCCGCCGCATCCGGCTCTCCTGACTCCCCAGGCTCTCTTGGCTCCTCCCGCTCCCCCGGCGCGTCGTCGCGAATGCCCAGTGCTGCCGCCACCGTGGCGGTCACCTCGTCCCGCGTACCGGCGAGTTCGGCGAGTCGGACGCCGTCGGGGAAGTCCGCCGTCAGGCCCGCCGCCACTTCCAGGGCGAGGCGTGTCTTGCCCACGCCGCCGGGGCCCGTGAGCGTGACCAGGCGTCCGGCGCCGACGAGGTCGCGTATGCGGGCGACCTCTCGGTCGCGGCCGATGAGGTCGGTGACCTGGGCGGGGAGGTTGGTGAGGGGGTGGATCTGGATGACCGGGGCGAGCTCCGGACCGGGTGCCGGGACGAGCTCCGGAACGGCCACCGCCGCCGCACCCACGTTCCTCCCCGAGTCCACCTCCTGGCGCAGCATCGCCTCGTGCAGCGACGTGAGTTCGGGGCTCGGGTCGATGCCCAGCTCCTCGGCGAGGTGCAGGCGCAGTTCGCGGTACGAGTCCAGGGCCTCGGCCACCCGGCCGGAGCCGTAGAGGGCGCGGAGGTGGGCGGCGCGCAGGCGTTCACGGAGCGGCTCGCGCGCGACAAGGGGCGCCAACTCATCGGCCAGCACCGCGTGTTCACCGCGTGCGAGGCGCAGTTCGGTCAGCGCTTCCCGCGCGGTGAGGCGCTGCTCCTCCAGGTGGGAGATCGCCGCGCGCGTGAAGTCGACGTCGCGGAAGTCGGCGTACGCGGGGCCGCGCCACAGCTCCAGCGCCTCGGTCAGGAGGGACGCCTTCGTTCCCGCGTCGCTCTCCGCGTACGCGCGCGAAGTCAGCGTCTCGAAGCGCACGGCGTCCACGTCCCTTGGCGGTACGCGCATCTCGTACCCGGCGGGGCCGTACGCCACGAGTCCGCGGCCGCCGGGTTCGGCCGACTCCAGCGATCGACGCAGCTGGGAGACCTTCGTCTGGAGGGAGTTGGCGGGTGAAGACGGCAGGCGGTCGTGGCCGCCCCACAGGTCGTCGACGAGCGTGTCCACCGGCACCGGCCGGCCCACCCGCACCAGAAGCGCGGCGAGCAGCGCGCGCACCTTCGGCTCCGGGGCGGGCACGACTTCCCCGTTATCCGTGCGCACGGTCAGGGGGCCCAGCACCTCGAATCGCATGGGGTCACGTTAATTCGGGGTTCGATCCGCGCTGACGGCGGTCCGTGCGTGGACCGTCAGCGTTCCGTGCGCGGCCCCCGGCACGGTGTACTCGTGATCGCGACCCGGCGGTCACGGGAACACTCGCACTCCAAGGAGTCACCATGACCGTCTCCCGCGAAATCCGCCTCGCCGCCCGCCCCGTCGGTGAACCGACCGCCGCCGACTTCGAGTTGGTCACCACGGACGTGTCCGAGCAGCCCGGCGAGGGGCGGATAGTCGTCCGCAACACGTGGATGTCGGTCGACCCGTACATGAGGGGCCGCATGGACGACGTGCCGTCCTACATCCCGCCGTTCGAGCTCGGCGCCCCGCTGGACGGCAGCGCGGTCGGCGAGGTCGTCGCGTCGAACGCGCCCGAGGTCCCGGTGGGGGCGACCGTCTCGCACTTCCTGGGATGGCGGGAGTACGCGGTCCTGGACGCGGCGGCCGCGACCGTGATCGACACCACCCTCGCCCCGGCCGCCGCCTACCTCGGCCCGCTCGGCACGACGGGCCTGACGGCGTACGCGGCGCTGACCCGTACCGCCCCGGTCCGCGAGGGCGACGTCGTCTTCGTGTCGGCGGCGGCCGGCGCGGTCGGCAGCGTCGCGGGGCAGATCGCCCGTGAGCTCGGCGCGTCCCGGGTGATCGGCTCGGCGGGCGGCCCGGCGAAGACGAAGAAGCTCCTCGACACCTTCGGGTACGACGCCGCCATCGACTACCGCGAGGGCGCACTGTCCGAACAGCTCGCGCAGGCCGCGCCCGACGGCGTGGACGTCTACCTCGACTCGGTCGGCGGCGACCACCTCCGGGCCGCGATCGGGGCGATCCGTCCGGGCGGTCGCATCGCGCTGGTCGGCGCGATCAGCACGTACAACTCGACGACGACGCCGCCCGGCCCCGACAACCTCTTCCACGCCGCCAAGCAGGAGGCGACCCTGCGCGGCATGCTCGTCACCAGCCACCTCGACCTGTTCCCGGAGTGGATCGGCCGCGCGGCCCCGCTGCTGGCCGACGGCACCCTGCGCACGGAGCAGACGGTGGTCGAGGGCATCGAGAAGGCACCGGATGCGTTCCTGGGCGTCCTGCGCGGCGCCAACACCGGCAAGATGCTGGTCAGGATCGCGGGCGGGGCGGCCTGACCGGGGGCGGGCGCACGGACGAGCGTGCCTACCGCACCGCCCACTTGATCGGCGCCTTGTAGTAGCCCTGCGAGTACGTCACCGCCTTCAGCGTGGCGTCGGCCGGGATCAGGTACGGCTCGCACACCGTGCGCGTCTCGCCCTTCTTCCAGATGTCGTCGCCCTCCAGGCTCTTCGCCGCGTCGTTGCCGCGGCAGTCCGCGGGGCGGCTGGAGAGGTCGCCGATCAGGAGGAACTTCGTCGCGGGCTGTCCCTTGGACGTCTCGCCGCTCACGTCGCTCATCACGATCGGCTGCTTCACCGCGGAGCCGCCCACGTGCTGGGCCTTCACATAGATCCAGGCGACCTTGAGGTCCTTGTACTTCTTCTTGTCGTCCAGCTCGTCGAGGTCCTCCGGCTCGCCGAGGGTGACCTTCGTCGGAGTGAGCGAAAACTTGCCGGTCTTGTCGTACTTGGTGATCTCCTGCACCGGGCCGGCCTGGCCCAGCTTCAGGTTCTTCGGCGCCTCGGTCGACCCGGAGGCCCCGGATGAGCCCTTGTCGGAGCCGCCGGAACCGCTCTTCTTGCCGGAGCCGCCGCACGCCGCCAGGGAGACGGCGGTGAGGGTGGCGACGGCGGCGAGGCCGAGACGACGGCGGTACTGGGTGTTGCTGTGCATGCTCATGTGCTTCCTGGTGCTGCGATGGGCGCATCGATACGTGGATCGTGCGTGGGTCAAAGAATGACGTGGGGGACGAACCGCGCGTACTCGTCCGTGATCAGGCCCGACGACTCCCTGATGCCGAGCCCGGCCGCCTCGTCCTCCACGACCCACGCGCCGAGCACGACCCGGTTGCCGTCGAAGTCGGGGAGGGGCGCCAGCTCCTGGTAGCAGCAGCGCTCTTCGCGGAGCACGGGCGCGGAACCCGGCTCGTGCACCGTCACCCCCGCGCCCTCGCGCCCGAGCAGCGGCTTGGCCACGTACCCGCCGGACCCCGCCAGCTCGCGAGGGCCGTCCAGATACGCGGGCAACAGGTTCGGATGGCCCGGGTACAGCTCCCACAACACGGCTAGCAGCGCCTTGTTGGAGAGGAGCATCTTCCAGGCGGGCTCGATCCACAGCGTGGAACCCGTGCCGCCGCCGTTGTCCAGGGTCTCCAGGACGTGCGGTGCGAAGCGGTCCGTGGTCAGCCACTCCCACGGGTAGAGCTTGAAGCAGCTGCGCATGAAGCGGAGCTTCTTGTCGACGAAGCGGCGCGAGAGACGGTCCCAGCCGATGTCCTCCATGGAGATGGAGTCCGTGGCGAGGCCCGCCTGTTCCGCCGTCTCCCGCAGGTACGCGACCGTCATCAGGTCCTCGCCGAGCTCGTCGGCGGCGGAGTGCGCGAAGTACAGCGGGCTGCCGGGCGGGAGGAGTGGGGCCTGCCTCTTCCAGGCGTCGACCAGGCGCTCGTGGAGGGAGTTCCACTGGTCGGCGCCGGGGAAGCGTTCCTCCATCCAGAACCACTGCGGGCTCGCCGCCTCCACCAGGGATGTGGGGGTGTCGGCGTTGTACTCCAGCATCTTGGCCGGGCCGCCCCCGCCGTCGTAGCGGAGGTCGAAGCGGCCGTAGAGGGACGGGAGTTCGGCTCGGCGGTGCCAGGCCTCCGTGACGGCGGACGCGACGTCCGGGTCCGTGATGCCCAGGTCGGCGAGGCGGTCGTGCTCGACGATGTGCGCGGCGGCGGCCAGGCACATCGCGTGCAGTTCCTCGACGACCTCCTCCAGCGCCTCGACCTCGGGGAGCGAGAAGACGTAGTAGGCGCTCTCGTCCCAGTAGGGGCGCAGGGTGTCGTCGGGGTAGCGCGTGAGGGGGTAGATGAGCCCCTGGTCCTCGACGGTCCGCTGCCAGCCGGGACGGGGGTCTATGGTGCGGCGTTCCATGGCGTACGGCGCTCAGCCGCCGCCACTGCCGCTGCCCGAGCAGCCGAAGCCGTCCCGGTCCACGGCCTCGCTGCGGCTGAAGGTGCCGTTATCGGCGTAGCGCCCTTCGACGTCGGCGTCGTAGTACCAGGCGGGATCCACACGGCCCGACGTCTTGCCGGTGCCGTAGGGGCTCTTGCGGGACTTCCCGGAGGAACCCGATGTGCCGGACTTGCATGTGCTGTCGCTGACCACGCGGTACCCGTTGACGTAGTCGTAGCTGTCCCGGTCCACGCAGCGCCGGTCCGGGTCCGAGCCGCAGGAGGTCAGGGCCGCCGCGAGGACGCCCATGCCGCCGAGTGCGACGGTGCTCGAACGCAGCCTTCGCGGTTGTTTCTTCGTCATGCGATCCCCCGTTGCCGCGCTCTGTGCACGGCTTGCTCTGTACATGTTCGGCGGTCAGCGTAGGTAAGCCACCGTGAACCGTGCCAGCCGCCTGCACCGGATGTCCCTTGGGTCTCCTTTGACTCACCTTCCTCTACAGTCACTTCGTGTCTCTTGGGATGATTTGCGCACTCGGCTCAGCGGTCTGCTTCGGTACGGCCTCGGTCCTCCAGGCGGTCGCCACGCGCTCCACCGCGCCCGGCACCGGCTCCGGCGTCGACCCGGCGCTGCTGCTGCGCGCCGTGCGCCAGTGGCGGTACGTCGCGGGGCTCGCCCTCGACGGACTCGGCTTCCTGCTGCAGATCGTGGCGCTGCGCTCCGTCCCGATCTACGCGGTGGGCGCGGCGCTCGCCGCGAGTCTCGCCGTCACGGCGGTGGTCGCGGCGCGGCTGCTGCGGGTGCGGCTGAGCGGCGTCGAGTGGGGCGCGGTGGGCGTCGTCTGCGCGGGGCTCGCCATGCTGGGGCTCGCCTCCGGCGACGAGGGCGACCGCGTCGGGTCGACGGCTCTGCGGTGGGTGATGCTCGGCATCGCCGTCGCCGTGCTGGTGCTCGGCGCCGTCGCGGGGCGGCTCCCCGACCGGGGGCGGGCGCTGGCGCTCGGCCTCGGGGCGGGGTGCGGGTTCGGGGTCGTCGAGGTGACCGTGCGGCTCATCGACGACGTGTCGCCGGGCGCGCTGCTCGCCAATCCGGCGACGTACGCGCTGCTGGTGGGTGGAGGCGCGGCGTTCCTGCTGCTCACGTCGGCCCTCCAGCGCGGGTCGGTGACCACGGCGACGGCGGGCATGGTGATCGGCGAGACGATCGGTCCGGCACTGGTGGGCGTGGTCTGGCTGGGCGACCGCACGCGGGACGGGTTGGGGTGGCTGGCGGTCCTGGGATTCGCGGTGGCGGTCGCCGGGGCGTTGGCGCTGGCCCGCTTCGGCGAGGCGGCGGACGCTTCACTGGAGCAGCGGGGGTAGCACTGTCCGGCGTCTGCGCGCCGCCCTTCGCCCCGCCTCGGACCCCGCTCCTCAAACGCCGGAGGGGCTGAATCCGGCCCCCTTACGGCAGCACCCGGCCCAACGCCCCCAACGCCCCCGCCCACGCATGCTCCGTCGGCGTCCCGTACCCCACCACCAGCGCGTCCCGCGTCGGCGCCGTCGAGAGCGGGTGGCGGTAGCGGCTCAGGCCGTGGACCGCGAGCCGCTCCCAATTGGCGGCCTGGACGATGGACTGCTCGGTGCCCCGCGGCAGTTCGAGCACCGCGTGCAGCCCCGCCGCGATGCCGGTCGCACGCACCTCGGGCGCCCGCCCCGCCACCGCCTCCACCAACTGGTCCCTGCGGCGCCGGTACCGCAGCCGTGCGGCACGGACATGGCGGTCGTACGCCCCCGACGTGAGGAACTCCGCGAGCGTCAGCTGGTCGAGCGCGCCGCAGGACGCGCCCGTGGCCTCCTTCTCGGCGAGGACCTCGTCCCGCAGGCCGGACGGCAGCACCATCCAGCCGAGCCGCAGGCCGGGGGCGAGGGACTTGCTCGCCGTGCCGAGGTAGATCACGTGCTCGGGGTCGAGGCCCTGGAGCGCGCCGACCGGCTGCCGGTCGTAGCGGAACTCACCGTCGTAGTCGTCCTCGATGATCACCCCGCCCGCGCGCCGCGCCCAGTCGACCGCGGCGGCGCGCCGGTCGGGGTGGAGCGGCACGCCCATCGGGAACTGGTGCGCGGGGGTGAGCAGCACCGCCTTCGCCGAGCAGGAGCCGGGACCGAGGCCGGAGACATCGGTGCCCAGGGCGTCGAAGGCGAGCGGCACCGTGCGCAGGCCCGCGTGGTGCAGCAGGTTCCAGTGGAGGTCGAGGCCGTACGACTCGACGGCCACCTCCCGCTCCCCGCGCGCCCGCAGCACCCGCCCCATGACCGCGAGAGCGTGCACGAACCCGGCGGTGACGACGATGCGATCGGGGTCGGCGTGCACGCCCCGCGCCCGTGCGAGGTACTCGGCGAGCGCGGTGCGCAGCTCGGCGCGGCCGCGCGGGTCCGCGTACCCGAGGGCGCCGTGCGGAGCCGCCGCCAGCGCGCGCCGGGCCGCCTTGAGCCACTCCGCGCGCGGGAACGACGCGAGGTCCGGCGAGCCGGGGGTGAGGTCGTACGTCGGCGCCCCGCCCTGCCTGCGGGGCGGCGCGGGCCGCACCGGTGGCGGCACGACGCGCTCCGCGACGCGCGTGCCCGAACCCTGGCGGGCGGTGAGCCAGCCCTCGGCGACCAGATCGGCGTACGCGTCGGCGACCGTGTTCCGCGCGATGCCGAGGTCGACGGCGAGGGAGCGGGAGGAGGGCAGGCGGGTGCCGGGGGCGAGACGGCCGCCGCGTACCGCCTCCCGCAGCGCGTCCGTCAGGCCCTTGCGGACGCCGTGGCGGGACACGGAGCCGCCCGTCTCCAGATGCAGGTCGACGCCCAGATTGGCCCACGTATCTCCCATGGAAATGGACCATACCCGTGGGCTACTCCGCGCGTACGGTCGACACCATGAGCACTCCCTCCGCACCCCACGTCCACGAGCACACCCCCCGCCTCGACTGGGCCCAGCACGCCCCCGAGGTCTTCAAGGCCATGATCAAGCTCGACACGGCCGCCCGTAAGGGCCTCGACCCCGTCGTCCACGAACTCGTCAAGATCCGCGCCTCGCAGCTCAACCACTGCGCGTTCTGCCTCGACATGCACTCCAAGGACGCCCTCGCGGCGGGCGAGAGCGTCGAGCGGATCATCCAGCTCAGCGCCTGGGAGGAGTCGCGGCACTTCTACACGGCGAAGGAGATCGCCGCGATCGAACTGACCGAGGCCATCACCGTGCTCACCGACGGTTTCGTGCCGGACGAGGTGTACGCGAAGGCCGCCGAGCACTTCGACGAGGCGGAGCTGACCCAGCTCATCGCCGCGATCACCGTCATCAACGCGTGGAACCGCTTCGGCGTCAGCACGCGGATGGTGCCGGGCCACTACAAGGCCGAGGGCAACAAGTGACCCCTCGCACCACGCACCTGGACCCCGGCGTCGTGAGCGCGATGAGCGCGTTGGGCGCCGCCGCGAAGAAGGGCCTTGACGACCCGGTGCTCGCGGAGCTCGTGATGATGCGGGCCTCGCAGATCAACGCCTGCGCCTTCTGCCTCGACATGCACGCGGACGTCGCCCTGGAGCACGGCGAGACCCCGAAGCGCATCGCGCTCCTGAACGCCTGGGAGGAAGCGGGCGATCTGTTCAGCGCCCGCGAACGCGCCGCCCTCGCGCTCACCGAGGCCGTCACCGTCCTCACCGAGGGCTTCGTGCCGGACGAGGTGTACGCGAAGGCCGCCGAGCACTTCACTGAAGCCGGACTCGCCCACCTCCTCGGCGTGATCACCGTCATCAACAGCTGGAACCGCCTGATGGTCAGCCGCCGCATCGCGCCCGGAGGCCCGGCATGGTGAGCCCCGCACGGACCCTGCGCGCCCTCCACCACGGCCGCGCGCCCGACGACCCGCTGGTCCTGCCCGGACCGTGGGACGCCGCGAGTGCCCGCGTCTTCGAGGAGGCGGGGTACGAGGCGCTGGCCACGCCCAGCGCCGGCATCGCGCTCGCCCTCGGGTACGAGGACGGGCAGGTCCCGCCGAAGCTGATGTTCGAGGCGGTGGGCCGGATCGCCCGCGCCGTCTCCGTCCCGGTGTCGATGGACGCCGAGACCGGATACGGCCTGACCGCCAAGGAGTTGGTCGACCGGCTCCTCGAAGCGGGCGCCGTCGGCTGCAACCTGGAGGACTCCTGCCCGGGCGAGGGCTCCGCGAGCGTCCTCCGGGACCCGCACGAGCAGGCCGACTGGCTGGCGCGGGTGCGGGATGCGGCGGGCGACCGGCTGGTGATCAACGCGCGCGTCGACACGTTCGTCCGCGGTGTCGCCGACCCGGAACGGGCCGTCGAGCGGGCCCGCCTGTACCTGGCGGCGGGCGCGGACTGCGTCTACCCGATCCTCGCGCCGCCCGAGGCGGTCCCGGTCCTGCGGGCGGGCATCGAGGGACCGCTCAACGTCCTCGCGACGCCGGACGGTCCCTCCCCGCGCGAGCTGGGCGGACTCGGCGCGACCCGCGTCACGTTCGGCCCCGGCCTGCTGCGCCGCGCCATGGCGGCGCTGCGGGACATCGCCGACGGAGTGCGCCGGGCATGACGGTGCCGGGCTCCCTGCCAACGGGAGCCCGGCACTTTCACACAGTCAGCGGGCCGCTACTTGGGCAGCCACGCCTTCCACTTCGACTCGTTCTTGTCGATCCACGCCTTGGCCGCGTCATCCGGGGACATCTTCTTGTCCGCGATCATCAGGGAGACCTCGTTCTGGTCCTCCTCCGACCACTTGAAGTTCTTCAGGAGCTTCGCGGCGTCGCCGCCGTTCTTCGCGAAGTCCGCGTTGAAGTACTTCTGCAGCGGGGTGTGCGGATAGGCGCACTTGATCTTCGCCGGGTCGGCGTCGCAGCCCTCCTTGTACTCGGGCAGCTTCACCTCCGTCATCGGCACCTTCTCGAAGAGCCACTGCGGCTTGTACCAGTACGTGAGGAACGGCTTCTGCTGCTTGGCGAACTGCTCGATCTGGGTGATCTGCGCCGCCTCGGAGCCCGCGAAGACGACCTGGTAGTCCAGGTCGAGGTTCTGCACGAGCGCCTTGTCGTTCGTCACGTACGACGGGGAGCCGTCCATGAGCTGGCCCTTGCTGCCGCTCTCGGACGTCTTCAACTGATCCGCGTACTTGTTGAGGTTCTTCCAGTCGGTGACGTCCGGGTGCTTCTTCGCGAAGTACGTGGGGACGTACCAGCCGATGTGTCCGGTCACGCCGACGTCGCCGCCGGGCACGATCGTCTTCTTGTCCTTGACGTACCGCTGTTCCTGGTCCGGGTGACCCCAGTCCTCCATGATCGCGTCGACGCGGCCCTGGCTCAGGGCGTCCCAGGCCGGGACCTCGTCGATCTGGACCTTGTCGACGCGGTAGCCCAGCTCGTTCTTGAGCAGGTACTCGGCGACGGCGACGTCCGCCTGCGCGCCGACCCACGACTGGACCGAGAGGGTCACCGTCTTGGCCCCCTCGGCGTTCGCGTACGGCGACGCCTGCTTGCTCATGTCGGCGGCGCCGCAGCCGGAGAGCGCGAGGAGCGCGCCGCCGGCCGTGACGGCACTCATGACACGCGTACGAACTCGCATGTCACGCTCCCTTCTTCGCGCGGCGTTCCGTCGGCTGCGTGACGCGGTCGAGCGTCAGCCCGAGGCAGACGATCGCGGCACCGGCCACCAGGCCGGTCGCGAGGTCGCCCTGCGCGATGCCGAAGACGACGTCGTAGCCGAGCGCGCCACCGCCGACCAGGCCGCCGATGACGACGACGGCGAGGACCAGGACGACGCCCTGGTTGAGGGCGAGCATGAGCGCGGGGCGGGCCAGCGGCAGCTGGACCTTGCGCAGCTGCTGCCAGCTCGTGGCGCCGAGCGAGCGCGTGGACTCCATCGCGGCGGCGTCGACCTGGCTCAGGCCCTGCGTGGTGATGCGGACGACGGCGGGCAGCGCGTAGACGACGGCGGCGGCGACCGCGGGGGCACGGCCGATGCCGAAGAGGGCGACGACCGGGATGAGGTACACGAACTGCGGCATCGTCTGGAACACGTCGAGCACCGGGCGCAGGAGGCTCTCGAACCGCTTGCTGCGGGAGGCCGCGATACCGATGGCGAAGCCTAGAATCAGCGTGACGGCGACACCGGCGAGGACCTGCGCGAGCGTGTCGAGGGACTTGTCCCACACGCCGAGCACGCCGATCGCGGCCATCGCGGCGACGGCGGTGAGCGCGGTCTGCCAGGTGCCGATCAGCCAGGCGAGCGCGGCGACGACCAGCAGCACCGACCACCAGGGCAGGCCCTGCAGGCCGTCCCTGAGCGGGTTGAGGAACCAGGTGGTGAAGTTGGCGGCCCAGTCCGCGGTGCCGCCCACGACGGGCACGCCGGTGTAGATGTGGTCGACCATCCACTCCTTGGCGGTGTTGACCGAAGGGGCGATGTTGACGACCCAGTCGGTCGGCCAGTCCACGCGGTCCGCGAAGCGGGCGACGAGCGCGACGACGACCGTCAGGGCGGCGGCGACCGACCAGCCGCGCCAGCCGCGCAGCGGCGAGGTGTCCTCGGCGTGCGCGCCCGTGCGCTCCCCGGCCGCGCCGGTCACGCGGTCGAGGACCACGGCGAGCAGCACGATCGGGATGCCGGCGGCGAGCGCCTGGCCGACGTCGACGGTGGAGAGCGCCTGGTAGACGCGGTCGCCGAGACCGCCCGCGCCGATCACCGACGCGATGACGGCCATCGAGAGCGCCATCATGATCGTCTGGTTGAGGCCGAGCAGGAGCTCCTTGAGGGCGAGGGGCAGGCGCGCGGAGAAGAGCCGCTGCCGGCCGGTCGCGCCGAGCGAGGTCACCGCCTCCATCACGCCGCCGTCGGCGCCGCGCAGGCCGAGCGCGGTGAGGCGGGCCATGGGCGGGGCGGCGTAGACGACCGTCGCGATGATGGCGGCCGGGACGCCCATGCCGAAGACGAGGGCGAACGGCAGCAGGTAGGCGTAGGCAGGCAGCACCTGCATGGTGTCGAGGACCGGCCGCAGGATGCGGAAGATCCGGTCGTTGAGGCCGCCCGCGAGGCCGAGCAGCAGGCCGATGACGACGGAGGCGAGGACCGCCACGATCATCAGCGCGAGGGTCTGCATGGTCGGCACCCACATGCCGAGCAGGCCGCACACGGCGAACGCCGACGAGGCCAGGACGGCGAGCTTGACGCCCGCCACGCGCCAGGCGATCAGGCCGGCGCCGATGGTCACGCCGGCCCAGCCCGCGGCGAGCAGCACGAGGTACACGCCGCGCACGGAGAGCACGATGGCGTTGCTGACGTGGCCCAGGAAGTAGATGAACAGCGGGTGGCTGTCGCGGTTGTCGATGATCCAGTCGGTGGTCTTGGCCAGCGGCTCGGTCAGGTCGACGGTGAGCGCGTCCGGCCAGGCGCCGGAGGCCCACTTGGCGTTCACGATCGGCACGAGGACCGCCGCGGCGACGGCGAGCAGCAGGAGCTTGCCGACGGCACGGTGACGCAGGAGCGCGCCGATTCCCGTATCTCGTACGGGACTGGAGGCGGTGGCGGTGGCCATCAGGCGACCACCTCGCCCTTGCCGGGAGCTGTCCGCGCCGTGCCCGCGACCACGGCGAGCAGGCCCTCGTGGTCGACCACGCCGAGGCAGCGCTTGCCGTCCATCACGCGCACCGGGAAGCCGGAGCGGGCGACGGCCTCGATGGCCTCGGAGACCTTGGCGTCGGGGGCGAGGGCCGCGCCGCGGTTCTCCTCATCGTCGTCGGCCGGGCGCATGGCGCTGCGGACGCTCATCACGTCGGCGCGGACGACGTCGCGGACGAAGTCGCGGACGTAGTCGTCGGCCGGGGAGCCGACGATCTCCTCGGGGGTGCCGACCTGGACGACGCGGCCGTCGCGCATCAGGGCGATGCGGTCGCCGAGCTTGAGGGCCTCGCTGAGGTCGTGGGTGATGAAGACCATGGTGCGGCCTTCGTCGCGGTGCAGGCGGACGACTTCTTCCTGCATGTCGCGGCGGATCAGCGGGTCGAGGGCGCTGAACGGCTCGTCGAAGAGGAGGACTTCGGGGTCGACGGCGAGGGCGCGGGCGAGGCCGACGCGCTGCTGCTGGCCGCCGGAGAGCTGGCCGGGCTTGCGCTGTTCGAGCCCTTCGAGGCCGACCTTCTTGACGACTTCGAGGGCCTTGGCACGGCGTTCGGCCTTGCCGACGCCCTGGATCTCCAGGCCGTAGGCGACGTTGTCGAGGACCGTGCGGTGCGGCAGGAGCCCGAAGTGCTGGAAGACCATGGCGGCGCGGTGGCGGCGGAGTTCGCGCAGGCGGGCCTTGTCCATGGCGAGGACGTCCTCGCCGTCGATGGCGAGGGTGCCGGAGGTCGGCTCGATGAGCCGGGTCAGGCAGCGTACGAGGGTGGACTTGCCCGAGCCCGACAGGCCCATGACGACGAAGACCTCGCCCTTGTTGACCTCGAAGGACACGTCACGCACGGCGGCGGTGCAGCCGGTCTGTTCCCGCAGTTCCGCGGGGCTCAGGTCGTGCAGCGCGGTGTCGTCCGGTATTCGTTCGGCCTTGGGGCCGAAGACCTTCCAGAGGTTCTTGACGGCGAAGACGGGCCCGCCCGCGGGCGTCTCGTGCTGGTCCGTGGTCGTCACGGTGGCCTCGCTCATCGGCCGTCACCACCAAGGATCTCGGCACATTTCTCCCCGACCATGAGTACTCCGATCATCGGGTTCACGGCGGGCATCGTCGGGAAGACGGATGCGTCCGCGATACGGATTCCTGCCAGGCCCCGGATTTTCAGCTCCGGGTCGACCACGGCGAGTTCATCAGTGGAAGCACCCATTCGGCAGGTGCCCGCCGGGTGGTAGACGGTGTGCGCGGCCTTGCGGACGAGCTCGCTGATCTCGGCGTCGTCGGTGATCTCGGGGCCGGGGAAGACCTCGCGCTTGAGCCACTTCTTGAACGGCTCGGCCTCGGCGACCTTGCGGGCCAGCTTGATGCCGTCGACGAGCGTCTGCCCGTCGTAGTCGCCCTCGTCCTCGAAGTACTTGAAGTCGAGGGCGGGCTTGACCTCCGGGTCGGCCGACGTCAGGTACAGACGGCCGCGGGAGCGGGACTTGGGGATGTTCGGCGTCATCGAGACACCGTGCTCGGGGCGCTCGTAGCCGAGGCGCTCCGGGTTGTCCGTGAACGGGATCTGGTAGAAGTGGAACATGAGGTCCGGGCCCTTGTGGTCCGGGTCCCGCTTCACGAACAGACCGGCGTCCGAGTCCATCGCGGAGTTGCCGGGGATCGGCCCGTTGGTCTCCCAGACGATGACCGACTCGGGGTGGTCGATGAGGTTCTCGCCGACGCCCGGCAGGTCGTGGACGACGGGGATGCCGAGGGCTTCGAGGTCCTTCTTCGGGCCGATGCCGGAGTGCATGAGCAGCCGCGGCGTGTCGACGGCGCCGGCGCACACGAGCACCTCGCGGCGGGCGGTGAAGAGCTTCTCCACACCCTCCTTGGTACGGATGTGGACGCCGCGCGCGGTCTTGCCGTCCAGCTCCAGCTTGGTGGCCCAGGTCTCCAGGAAGAGGTGGAGGTTCGGGCGGTCACCGGCCTCCATGTGGGGGTGGAGGTAGGCGACGGAGGCGGAGGAGCGCTTGTTGTTCTCCGGGTGGTACGAGAGGTCGAAGAAGCCGACGCCCTCGTCGAAGGGCTTGTCGTTGAAGCCGATGACCTCGGGTACGCCGAGCGCGGTCTTCGTCGCCTCGACCCAGTCGGTGGCGATCTGGTTCTGGTCCTTCTTGGCGACGCGCACGATGTTGTTGCGCAGCTTGCCGAAGTACGGGTCCATGGCCTTGGCGTTCCAGCCGGTGGCGCCCGCCGCCTCCCACTCGTCCCAGTCGGACGGCAGCGGCTTGAAGGAGATCAGGGTGTTGTGCGACGAGCAGCCGCCGAGGACCTTGGCGCGGCTGTGCAGGATGTGCGAGTTGCCGCGCGGCTGCTCGGTGGTCGTGTACTCGTAGTCCAGCTCGCCGCCGAGCAGGCCGAGCCACTTGCGCAGCGTGAGGACGTCCTCCCGGTCGACGTCGCTGGGGCCGCCCTCGATGACGGCGACGGTGACGTCCGGGTTCTCGGTGAGGCGGGACGCGATCACCGATCCCGCGGTGCCGCCACCGACGATGACGTAGTCGAACTCGGTCTGGTCAGACATGCGTACGTACTCCTCTTCCTGCGAGGTCGTGCCAAGGTGCTTGCGCGTAATGAGCGGGGGGTGCTTGCTCCAACGTGTTGCGCGGGGCGGACCTCCCGCCCCGCGCACCTCTCTCTGTCCGGCTCTGTCCGGCCGCCGTCAGCCGCCGAACCAGCGCACCGGCGCCGGTGCCAGGTTCTGGTAGATGTGCTTGGACTCGCGGTACTCGGCGAGGCCCGCGGGACCGAGCTCGCGCCCGACACCGCTCTTGCCGAAGCCGCCCCACTCCGCCTGCGGCAGGTAGGGGTGGAAGTCGTTGATCCAGATCGTGCCGTGGCGCATCCGGCGGGCCATGCGGCTCGCGCGGCCCTGGTCGCTGGTCCACACGGCGCCCGCGAGGCCGTACTCGGTGTCGTTGGCGAGCGCGACGGCCTCGTCCTCGGTGCGGAACGTCTCGACGCTGAGGACGGGCCCGAAGACCTCTTCCCGTACGACCTTCATCTCGCGGTGGCACTGGTCGAGCACGGTCGGCTCGTAGAAGTACCCCTCGGCGGGGCGCACGTCGCTCGGCTCGGGGCGCTTGCCGCCGGAGCGGAGCACCGCGCCCTCCTCCAGGGCGGAGGCGACGTACATCTCGGTCTTCTCGCGCTGCTGCTGCGAGACGAGCGGGCCGCACTCGACGCCGTCCTCGGTGCCGCGGCCGAGCTTGATCTTCCGTGCGCGGCGGGCGAGTTCGGCGACGAAGCGCTCGCGGACCGACTCCTCGATGATGAGGCGGCCACCGGCGGAGCAGACCTGCCCGCTGTGGATGAAGGCGGCGTTCAGGGCCTGGTCGACGGCGGTGTCGAAGCCTTCCTCCGTGGCGCAGGCGTCGGCGAACACCACGTTGGGGTTCTTGCCGCCGAGCTCCAGGGCGACCTTCTTCACGCCGAGCGCGGCGGCCTGGGCGACCTTGGTGCCGGAGACGAGGCCGCCGGTGAAGGAGACCAGGTCGACGTCGGGGTGGTCGGCGAGCCGGGCGCCGACGGTGTGGCCGGGTCCGGTGACGATGTTCGCGACACCGGCCGGGAGGCCCGCCTCGACGAGCAGCTCGATGAGCGCGACCGTCGTCAGCGGGGTGATCTCGCTGGGCTTGATGACGAAGGTGTTGCCGGCGGCGAGCGCGGGCGCGATCTTCCAGCTGGCCTGGAGCAGCGGGTAGTTCCAGGGCGTGATCATCGTGCAGACGCCGATGGGCTCGTGCACGACGACGCTGTGGATGTCGTCGGAGCCGGCGTCGACGACGCGGCCGGCGCCCTCGCCGATCACCAGGTCGGCGAAGTAGCGGAAGGCGTCGGCGACGCAGTCCACGTCGACGCGGCCCTCTTCGAGGGTCTTGCCCGCGTCACGGCTCTCCAGGAGGCCGATCTCCTCGCGGTCGCGCACGAGGAGGTCGGCGACGCGGCGCAGCAGCGCGGCGCGCTCGGCCACGGGCGTGGTCGGCCAGGGGCCCTCGTCGAAGGCCTTGCGGGCGGCTGCGATGGCGGCGTCCGCGTCTTCCGATCCGCCCTCGGCGATCACGGCGAACGTCTTGGCGTCCGCCGGGTCGAGGATGTCGCGGGTGGCGCCGGAGATGGCGGCACGCCACTCTCCGTCCACATGGATGGTCTGTTGTGCGGACACGTCCCGTTTGCCTTCCGTTCCTGTCATATGCCCCGCCTGTCACTCGCGGTAGCCGGGTGCACCTGCCCTGAGCGGAAGAAAGCATGCACGTTCGATGGCCGAAAGTGCGGCGTGTCACTGCGCGTGTTTCAGACCTCGCGCGGAAGTGCCTGGTCGGACAGGTTTCCGTCCGGCAGATCCTCGTCCGGCAGGTCGTCCTCGGCCATGAGACCGGCCAGCCACAGCGGCATCAGCCAGTGCACGACGAAGACGCTGAACAGCACGGGGAAGATCAGCCCCTCGATGTCCACCCCGGCGAAACCGGCCAGACCCGTGCAGACGGTGGCGGCGAGCAGCAGCCACATCATCACGTACTGCGCGCGGGCCGCCACGCGGTTCTTCTCGGCGCGCTGGCGCTCGTCGAGGGCGCGGACGCGCAGTTCGAGCAGGCCGCGGGTGGCGCCGTTGATCACGCCGGTCGCCACGCACCACGGCAGGAGGATGCCGAGCATGCCGAACGTGGCCCAGCGCTCGTCCCCGAGGACGGAGTAGAGCCAGCACGCGATGCCGACCGCGGTCAGCACCATGTGCGTGACGACGACGGTCTTGCGGCGGGCCGCGGTGGCGTGGAGCGGGGCGGCCTCTCGGCGGTTCATGATCGCGTACATGCGCCGGTCGTAGCCGGTGATGGTGGGCTCGTCGGTCTTCATCAGTGGTCCCTCCCGTAGACCTCGTCCGTGAGCGGGCGGAACGGTTCGAGGGAGAACAGGGCCTCGACCGGCAGTGCGAAGTGCTTCGCGATCTTCAGCGCGAGGTCGAGGCTCGGGTTGTACTGCCCGCGCTCGATGTAGCCGATGGTCTGGTAGTGGGCTCCCACTGCCTCGGCCAGGCTCTGACGCGACACCTTCCGTTCGGCGCGCACCATCGCCAACCTGTTGTGCACTTGCTCGCTCATGTATAAGAAGTACTACATTCACGAGGACAAGAGCAATGACTGACATCAGGGAGCGGGAGACATGTTCGGCACCAAACCGGAACTGATGGTGATCGCCCTGCGCGACACGGACGTGGTCGCCGCCGAGCTGCGCGAAGCGCTCGCCACGGCCGACGAGCGGGAGCGCCCGGGGCTGGAACGCGCGGCGGAGCTCCTCGCCCGCGCCGCCGCCGTCCCGGACGCCGAGGTGCGCGGCCGCTGGGCCCTGCGCCGGATCACCGACGCCGGGTGCACGGGCCCCGCCGATTCGGTCCAGGCGGTCAAGGCCCTGCGCCGGGCCGAGCCGGGCCTGAGCCTGGTGTCGGCGGTGCAGCTGTCCAAGGAGGCGGCGGCGATCCAGGCCGCGTAGCCGCGAGATGCGGGCTACACAGCCGCGAGGAGCTCCCGCGCGCACGCGCGCAGCCACGCGTGCGCCGGGTCCGCGTCGTGGCGGGGGTGCCAGGCCATGCCCAGCGGGAGGGACGGCAGGTCCACCGGGACCTCGAAGGTGACCAGGCCCAAGGCCTCCGAGAGCGGGCGGGTCCAGGACGCGGCCAGCCCCACCAGGTCCGTGCGCAGCAGCACGAAGACGGACGACGAGAACGTCGCCATGCTGCCCACCACCCGTCTGTCCAGGCCGAGTTCGGCGAGCGCGGCGTCCAGCGGCCCCGACAGGCGCCCTCGGCGCGAGACGTTCACATGATCGGCCGCGGCGAACCGGCGGGCCGTCAACTCGCCCTCCAGCAGGGGGTGCCCGGGCCGTGCCATGCCGATCATCCGATCCTCGCGGATCTTCTCCACGAGCACCTCGGGCGCCGTCGTGTCGATCACGCCGAGCTCCAGATCGGCGGTGCCCTGCCGCAGCATGGGTTCGTCGACGTGACTCTCGCCGAGGAAGCGCAGACGCACGCCGGGGGCCTCCTCGGCGGCGCGGGCGAAGAGCTCGGGGCCGTACGCGGCGGCGATCGCGTCGGAGCCGAGGATCGAGAGGGTGCGGGAGACCGTGTGCAGGTCGACGGCGCCCGGCCCGGCGAAGAGCGCACGGGCCCGCTCGACCACCGCGCTCACCTCGGCCTGCACGGCCAGCGCGTGCGGCGTCGGCACCATCTGCCGCCCGGCCCGCACGAGGACGGGGTCGCCGAGAGCCTTGCGGATACGGCCGAGCGTGCGGCTCATCGCCGGCTCCGACAGATGCAGCCTGCGAGCCGCGCCCGACACGCTCTGCTCCTCGAGGAGGACGTCGAGAGCGACCAGCAGATTGAGATCGAGTCCGGCCGCACCACTGGATTGCGTCACACGCATCAATCCCTTGCGAAAGTTGCACTGGAAAGCAAGTCGAGGGCGAGCCTACGGTGACAGGGCATCCCACACCACGACGCTCCCGAGGAGGAGCCTTGCCCTCGCCTGCCCTGAAACCTGCCCTGCGGCCTCCGACTCCGGCGGCCCCGCCCGCACCCGCGAAGCCCGCCCCGTCCCCCCTGAAGCGGACGACGCTGTTCACCCTCTGCGCCTGCGTCCTCGTCGCACAGGGCATGGTCGCCGCCATCAACCTCCTCGTCCCCCAGCTGAGCTCGTCAGGACTGCACCCCTCGCCGAGCGAACTCCTGTGGACGGTCGACGCGTACGTCATCGTCTTCGCGGGGCTCCTCATCCCGGCCGGCGCGCTCGGCGACCGGTACGGCCGCAAGGGCGCGCTGCTCACGGGACTCGGCCTCTTCGCCGCGGGCGCGACCGTCAGCGCGCTCGCCGTCTCCCCCGCGATGCTGATCGCCGGACGCGGTGTCTCCGGCGCGGGCGCCGCGCTGGTCATGCCCGCGACCATGTCGATCCTGATGCGCGTCGCCTCGCAGGAGGAACGGCCGCGCGCCGTCGCCTCCTGGACGCTCGCCGCCGGGCTCGGCGGCCTCACGGGCAACGTCGGCGGCGGCTTCGTCGGCCAGTACCTGTCCTGGCGTGCGCTGTTCTGGGTGGTGGTGCCGCTCGCCGCGCTGCTCGCCCTCGCCGTGGCACGGGTGGTGCCCCGTACGGACAAGGCGGTCAAGGCCCCCGCCCTGGACCCCCTCGGCACGCTCCTGCTCACCGGCGGTCTGCTCGCGCTGCTCTTCGGCATCATCGAGAGCCCGATGTACGGCTGGACGTCCGCGCGCATCCTGGCCGCGTTCGCGATCGGCGCGGCCCTCGTCGCGCTCTTCGTCACGCACGCCCTGCGCTCGCGCGCCCCGCTCTTCGACCCGCGGGTCTTCGCCGCGCCGCGGCTGCGCGCCGCGACCCTCGGCACGGCCGTGAGCTTCTTCGGTCTCTTCTCGCTCTTCTACGTCAACTCGCAGTACCTGCAGTACGAGAAGGGGTACGGCGCCGCGCGCGCCGGCCTCGCGATCATCCCGCTCACCATCGGCATGGTGCTCGTGCCCAAGCTCGCCGCGCGCCTGCCGGGACCCCCGCGTGCGGTGGCGGGCGGCGGCCTGCTCCTGATCGGCCTCGGCCTGCTCGGCGCGTCCACCGCGAACGGCTCGACGCCCTACGCGCTCTACGCCTGCTGGCTCCTGGTCATCTCGGCGGGCACGGGCCTGTGCATGCCCACGCTCACACTGAGCGTCGTCGGCTCGCTCCCGCCCCACCAGGCGGGCCTCGGTTCCGGGCTCAGCACCTCGGCCCGCGAGGTCGGCGCCGCGCTCGGCGTGGCCGTGACCGGCACGACCCTGGCCTCGCACGCCTCGGGCGGCTTCCTCGGCGGCATGGAGGCGGCGCTGCGCATCGTGTCGTTCGTGGTGATCGCCGCGGCGGCGGTGGTCACGCTCGGGTACGGCAAGAAGCCGTGACCGCCACCGGAGAACACGCGACCGCCCCGGCAGGGATCTGCCGGGGCGGTCGCGCGGACGTCATACGGCTCGGACGAGCCCGGGACGTCGGCTCAGATGAGGCCGAGACCGCGCACGGCCTCGCGCTCCTCGGTGAGCTCCTGCACGGAGGCGTCGATGCGCGTACGCGAGAACTCGTTGATCTCCAGGCCCTGGACGATCTCGTACTTGCCGTCCTTGGTGGTGACGGGGAAGGACGAGATGAGGCCCTCGGGAACGCCGTACGAACCGTCCGACGGGATGCCCATGGAGGTCCAGTCGCCCTCGGCCGTGCCGTTGACCCACGTGTGGACGTGGTCGATGGCGGCGTTGGCTGCGGAGGCGGCCGACGAGGCGCCACGGGCCTCGATGATCGCGGCACCGCGCTTGGCGACGGTCGGG
This sequence comes from Streptomyces venezuelae, assembly GCF_008642315.1. NCBI lineage: Bacteria > Bacillati > Actinomycetota > Actinomycetes > Kitasatosporales > Streptomycetaceae > Streptomyces > Streptomyces venezuelae. The sequence goes on from NZ_CP029192.1 coordinate 3,623,200, forward strand.
ATGAAGGTGTCGGCGAGCCAGGCCTGGTCGCCCACGACCTCGGCGGCGTTCTTGCCGGCGATCTCCGCGTGGAAGATGTCCGGGTACTGGGTGGCCGAGTGGTTGCCCCAGATGGTGAGGCGCTTGATGTCGGCGACCGAGGAGCCGGTCTTCTTCGCGAGCTGCGAGAGCGCGCGGTTGTGGTCCAGGCGGGTCATCGCGGTGAAGCGCTCGGCCGGTACGTCCGGGGCGGCGGCCTGCGCGATGAGCGCGTTGGTGTTGGCGGGGTTGCCGACGACCAGGACCTTGATGTCGTCCGCGGCGTGGTCGTTGATGGCCTTGCCCTGCGGCTTGAAGATGCCGCCGTTGGCCTCGAGGAGGTCACCGCGCTCCATGCCCTTGGTGCGCGGGCGGGCGCCGACGAGCAGGGCGACGTTGGCGCCGTCGAAGGCGACGTTCGGGTCGTCGCTGATCTCGATCGAGTTCAGCAGCGGGAAGGCGCAGTCGTCGAGCTCCATGGCGGTGCCCTCGGCGGCCTTGAGCGCCGGCGTGATCTCGAGAAGGCGCAGGTTGACCGGCACGTCCGCGCCGAGCAGGTGGCCCGAGGCGATGCGGAAGAGCAGCGCGTAGCCGATCTGGCCGGCCGCGCCGGTGACGGTGACATTCACGGGAGTGCGGGTCATGGCGATCTCCGTAAGACAGCTGGCGGTGGGGTCCCTGGTCGCTTCCGCGGATCCCCTTGTTCCTGGATCCCCGCCGACACCGCGTCGAGTCCTCGATCGCCTCTCGATGATCGATCTCTTGGCATCAAGAGAGATCCGCCGTCAGGCTATCGCGCCCCGGCCACCCCTGGCCGCCGGGTCGGTGTGGCCCGGCCCACAGCTCCGGCCGCCCCCAAAAAAAGGGGGGCGGCCGCCACGAGGGGGGGGGGAGCGTGGCGGCCGCCGTGGGGGTGTGACCACTCCCGTGGGGGTACGGTTCGCCTGCCCTCGGAGTCACGTGTCATGCCCCCAAATTCTCAACTTTCTTCCCTGCACCCCAACTCACCCCGCTGACCAGCGACTTCGCCCGCGAATCGCCACTGGGACGGTTACGCGGTGCAGCCCGTCCTGCCGGTCGTGAGTGTCGCGCACGCCTTCGCGGCCGTCCCCGACTCGGCGGCCACCATCGGCGTGTACGCGTCGAAGTCCTCGTTCACCGTGCTGTTCTGCTTGGCCCCGGCACCGCCGCCCGGCCCCGTGATCGTCAGCTCGTCCCCCGGCGTGGCCTGGGTGATCCGCGCCCACGCGGCGCCGCACACCTTGCTGTACCGCACCTCGACCAGGGTCTGCCCGATCGTCGCCCGCGCCGTCGTCTTCGCCAGCTCACCGCCGCAGCCCATGTTCTCGGGGTCCTTGCCCGCGCAGGCCTTGCCGCTGCACTCGACCCCGGCGGGCAGGTCCGTGTCCTTCTTGGTCGGCGTCACGGACGGCTTCGCCTTGTCGTCACCCTTGTCGTCGCCGCCGAACCCGGTCATGAAGACCGCGGCGGCGATGACCACGAGGGCCCCGACTATGCCCGCGAGGAACATCGTCAGCTTCCGGCGCCGCCGCTGCCTGTCGGGCGATCCCGCGGGACCGCCGGGACCTGCGGGCGCGCCCGGACCTCCGGGGCCTCCGGGGCTCCCGGCCGCGCCGAAGGCGGACGCCGAGACGTCACCGTACGAGCTGGACGCCCCGTACGAACCGACCGAGGGCGGCCCCACCGTGGGCGACACCCCGGCAGGACCCGCCACCCCGGTCACCGGCCCGGCACCACCGCCGGAGCCGTTGCGCGCCGCGCCCCTGCCCCCGGGGGCAGGCGGCTGCGGAGACGGCTGCCCGGGGTAGGAGGGCTGCGAAGGCGGCGACGGCCACGGGGAGGGCGCGTTCCCGGCCGCCTTCCGCCCCGGGGCCCGGCCGCCCGGCGCTTGGCCGCCCGGCGCTGGCACACCCGGGGCCTGCGCACCCGGGGCCTGCCCGCCCGGTGCTTGCACACCCGGGGCTTGCGCACCCGGCGCCGTCCGGCCCGGCGCCTGCCGGTCCCGCGTCGCGTCCTGCGTCACGTCCTGCTTCGCGTCCTGCTGCGCGCCCCGCTTCGCGTCCTGCTGCGCGTCCCGCTTGCCCTCGGTCTTCCCAGGCCTGGGCGCCTTGGGCGCCTTCGGCGTCTTCCCGGGCGCTCCCTTGCCGTCCGCCTTGCCGGACCCGCTCATCGGGTCGGGGCCCGTCTCCCCCAGCGCGGCCCGTGCCTGCGAGATGCGGATCGCCTGCATCGTCATGTCGTGCCGCATCTCGGAGCGGCTCCACGCCCGCTCCGCGAGCTCCCACATGGTGATGAGGTGCACCGGCGGCGTCCCGGTCACCTCGGCCAGCGCGACGATCGCCCCCTTGGGCGCGAGCAGCCGCCCGTTCAGATAGCGCTCCCACGACGTCTTGCTGTAGCCGGTCCTGTCGGACACCGCCGCGATGCTCAGCCCGCTGCGGTCGACCAGCCTGCGCAGCTGGCCGGCGAACTCCCTGACCTCCGGGTCGAGCTCGTCCGGTAGCGCCTTCCAACGAGGCATTGCTCCCCCTCATCCCCCCGTGCGTTCCTGTTCTGCCCCCGCGCCGTCCCCGCGTCGACCCCGCGCCGTCCCTGGACTACCCAGTGGGATGCGCGGAGCCGGGATGTCAGTTCCCGGGCGAGAGGCGCACGGGAGCATTCGGGCCACCGGCGGCGCTGCCGCACTCCCCGCACTGCCCGCGGTCAGGCCCAGTCTCCCACCGCGGCACCCCTCCACGATGCGGAACCCCGGGCACCGGCCGAGACCTCCCGAACCTTCCGGAATGCATGATTCGCCCCACGTCACCCGTTGCGGAATGGTCACCTCCGTGCCACAGGGATCAACACCCCTTGATCACACTTGGCGGGTCCATGACTCTGGTCGAGCCCGAACGGCGGTGCCCGTCCTCTCTCGGGGGTGAGGACGGGCACCGTCCCCGAAAGGGCGATGTCGGCCGTTTCCCGCATGTCTTGCGGCCTTGGGAACCCACGTACTCGGCAGAGTCGGTCTGCGGCATCCGCAGCCGCACCTCCGAAGAGAATCCAAGGAGCCCGACATGAAGCACCGTCAGCGCCTCGCCGGCGGCGTCCTCGCCGCAGCCGCCCTCCTGGGCGCCACCCTGGCGACGCCCCCCGCCGCGTCGGCGACGTCCGGCACCGCCCCCGCGTGCGTGAAGCGGGACGTCGTCAAGCACCGCAAGTACGTGAAGGTGACCAACCTCTGCGGTCAGGCCATGCACCTGAAGGTCGTCATCGACTGGGGCAGCGACTCGCCGTGCCTGACGTACCAGAACAAGGAGCAGTGGGAGTGGAACTGGGGCCGCGGCTCCTACGGCAAGGTCGTCACCTGCTGATCAGAACGTGATCATCGGCCGTTCCCCGGCCCCGCCCCCGGCGTCACGAGCCCCGTCTCGTACGCCACCACCACCGCCTGCGCCCTGCTGTCCAGGTCGAGCTTGCTCATCGTGCGGTTGAGGTGGGTCTTGACCGTGGCCTCGCTGATGTAGAGCCGCTCCGCGATCTCCGCGTTGGTGAGGCCGCCCGCGATCAGCTTCAGGACCTCCACCTCGCGCAGGGTCAGCGCCCCGAGGTCGGGCGGCGGCTCCGCGTCGTCGGCGCCGGGACCCGCCGTCTGCCGGGCGAACGCCTCGACGAGCCGCCGCGTCACGCTCGGCGCGAAGAGCGCGTCGCCGCCGCCGACCGCCGCCACGGCCGCGAGCAGCCGTTCGGGCCCCGAGTCCTTGAGCAGGAAACCGGACGCACCGGCGCGCAACGCCCCGTACACGTACTCGTCGAGGTCGAACGTCGTCAGGACCAGCACGCGCGGCGCCGGTTCGCCCGCCTGTCCAAGGATCTTCTCGGTGGCGGTGATGCCGTTCATGCCCGGCATCCGGATGTCCATGAGGACGACGTCGGGGCGGGTCTGCGCGGCGAGCGCCACGGCCTCCTCGCCGTCGCCCGCCTCCCCCACGACCTCGACGCCGGGCGCGGCGCGCAGCAGCCCCACCAGCCCCGCGCGGATGAGGAACTGGTCGTCGACGACGAGCACCCTGATACGTGAGCTCATCCGGTCACCCGGCTCATTCCGTTGCGTCGTCCCCCCGCGCCGCGGCCCGCGCCGAGGTCGGCAGGGTGAGTCGCACGGCGAACCCCCCCTCGCTCAGCGGGCCGATACTGATCGCCCCGCCGTAGAGCTTGGCCCGCTCCCGCATCCCAATCAAGCCGTGTCCACTGCCCGTCCGCACTCTGTCCTGAATCACCCCCTGCCCGTCATCGGTGACCGAGACCTCGATGTGCCCGCGCCGGTAAGCGAGTTCGACGGTCGCGGCGGCTCCGCGGGCGTGTTTCAGTACGTTGGTCAGCGCCTCCTGCACCACGCGGTACGCGCACAGTTCGATACCGGGCGCCACCGGCCGCGGTGTCCCCGTGACCCGCAGTTCGACGGGGACTCCCCCCGCGCGGACCCGCTCGACCATCTCGTCCAGGCGGGCCAGACCCGGCATCGGGGCCGCGGGCTCGTCGCCGGTGTGCTCGCCGTCCTCGGCGCGCAGGACGCGCAGCATGCGGCGGAGCTCTTCGAGTGCCTCGCCGCTGGTCCCGGATATGGTGCCGAGCGCCGCGCGCGCGGTCGCCGGGTCGGAGCCGAAGACGAACGTCGCGAGGCCCGCCTGCACGGAGATCACCGACATGTGGTGGGCGACCACGTCGTGCAGTTCGCGCGCGATGCGTCCACGTTCCTCCGCGACCTCGCGGCGGGCCCGCTCGTCCTGCTCGCGCTTCAACTGCCGGGCCAGTTCGGCCGACCGGCGTGCGACGTACCCGAAGCGCCACAGGACGAGGGAGAAGCCGACGGCCTGGCCGACGACGGACGGCATCGACGCGCCCTCGCTGATCGCGCCGGCGTAGATCCACAGGGTGGCCATCAGCGCGGCGCAGGCGAGGGAGACGCGTGGGGAGCGCAGGGAGGCGACCGTGTAGACGGTGAGCATGGGGCCGAACGTGCCGACCACTGGCCAGTAGCCGACGGTGACGTAGACGAACCACGCCAGATGGACGACGAGCAAGACGGTGAGCGGGGCCCTGCCGCGGACCGCGACCGGCAGGCAGACCAGCGCGACCAGCGCGTATCCCAGGGGGTCGAGGGCGATCCAGCCCTGTTTGACGGACTCCTGGCCGAGCAGCACGGCGACCGTGGTCAGGGCGACCGCGATCAATGCGTCGACAGCGAGGGGGCGGATCCGCATCGCCGCAGCGTAACGCGCATATGGGGGCCGGAACGTCAACCAGCCGCGGTACCGCGGAAGTTGTAGGAACCGGCCGTATACCGCCGCGGGAGCAGGGGGAGTTACAACCAGGACGGGACGACGTGAGGGACGGGGCGCCCGTAGTTTGTGGGACCAGCACCACAGGACCGCGGCCGTCGGGAGACCGCACGGGGGAAGGCCCGGTCCGCACGGCGGTGGCCCGTCCCCTCGGGGGAGGACGGGCCACCATTCGGCACTGCGTCTGTCTAGATCGTGTAGTGCAGCGTGTCGTCCAGGAACGGAATCACCAGCCAGGGACTGGGCTGCGCCATCATCGCGAGGAGCGCGATGGCGACGCCGAGCACTCCGTACGTGACCATGTCCGTGAACCGCGAGCGGACGGCGAGCATCCCGACGTCCGGCAGCGCCCAGCGCAGCACGGCACCGCCGATGAGGGCGAGACCGATCAGCAGCGTGCCGACGCGGAACACGTCGAACGCGGTGAGCAGCAGCCCGAGTCCGACCAGCGAGACGACGCTGAGCAGCGGCCACTGCCGGGCCGGCGCGGGCGCGTCGCCCGCCGCGGCGCGGCCGCCGCCCTCGGGACGCGCGGTGTCCCGTGTGAACAGCGGGAAGCGGCGCGACACCTTCCGCGGCCGGCCGTCCGGGCCCGGCGCGCTGACCGCGCCCTTGGCCCGGGGAACGTCCGCGGCGCCGCCCGGTGCGGCTTCCGAGGTGCTGCCCGGCCCGGTTTCCGAGGCGCTGCCCGGTTCGGCTTCCGGGCCCGTGGTCTCGCTCATCACCCTCGTCCCTCTCCTGTTCGGCGCGCGGCTTCAGCGCGCGGCGCGTTCCGCGGCCTCGACGACGTTCACCAGGAGCTGGGCGCGGGTCATCGGGCCGACGCCGCCCGGGTTCGGGGAGATCCAGCCCGCGACCTCGGCGACGCCCGGGTGGACATCGCCGACGATCTTGCCGTTCTCGTCGCGCGAGACGCCCACGTCCAGGACGGCGGCGCCCGGCTTCACGTCCTCGGGCTTGATCAGGTGCGGCACGCCCGCGGCGGCCACGATGATGTCCGCCCGCCTGAGGTGGGCGGCGAGGTCACGGGTGCCGGTGTGGCACTGGGTGACCGTGGCGTTCTCGGACTTGCGGGTGAGCAGGAGCGGCATGGGCCTGCCGATGGTGACGCCGCGGCCGACCACGACGACCTCGGCGCCCTTGATCTCCACGTCGTGCTGCCGGAGCAGCCGGATGATGCCGTACGGGGTGCAGGGCAGCGGCGCCGGCTCGTTCAGGACGAGCCGGCCGAGGTTCATCGGGTGCAGGCCGTCGGCGTCCTTGTCCGGGTCCATGAGTTCCAGGACGCGGTTCTCGTCGATGCCCTTGGGGAGCGGGAGCTGGACGATGTATCCGGTGCAGGCCGGGTCCTCGTTGAGCTCGCGGACGACCGCCTCGATCTCCTCCTGGGAGGCGGTGGCGGGCAGTTCGCGCTGGATGGAGGCGATGCCGACCTGCGCGCAGTCACGGTGCTTCCCCGCGACGTACTTCTGGCTGCCCGGGTCGTCGCCGACCAGGACGGTACCGAGTCCGGGCGTGACGCCCTTCTCCTTCAGGGCCGCCACGCGGGCGGTCAGTTCGGACTTGATCGCGGCTGCGGTGGCCTTGCCATCGAGAATCTGGGCGGTCATGCCCCCATCTTCCCGGATGAGACCCGCCCGGTACCAATCAGGGCGCCCCCCGGCGCGACCGCGGTCACCCGCCGGGTCCGCTGGGCCATTTCAGCCGCTGATCAGCGAGGTTGCACTTGCACAACACATACCGAATGTGACTGGACAAATAAGCCAGGCCTAAAGAACGATGAGCGGCACAGTGCCGCGGGCAGTGTCGGGGGGACGGACCGCATCTGTAGAACCTTCCTCCGTGGTGTGCCGCGTCGTCCCCGCACCACCCGACGGAGGAAGACCGCCATGAGTTACGGCGACCCGAACAACCCATACGGGCAGCCGCCCCAGCAGCCCCCGGCCGCTCCCGGATACGGCTACCCCCAGCAGGGCCCGCCCGGCGTCCCGCCGCAGCAGCCCTACGGCTACCCGCAGCAGCCGGCGTACCCCGGCTACCCGGGCGGCAACATGATGCAGCAGTCGATGCCGGGTCTGATGATGACCGCTCGTGTGTTCCTGTTCATCGTCGCCGCGGTGCAGGTCCTCATCGGCATCTTCGCGATCTTCGCTGCCGCCACCGTCAACGACGCCTCGGACGCGGCGTCCGACACCTTCGGGGACAACGAGTTCTCCGACATCGGGCAGGACTCCGCCGCCATCATCCTGGTCGTCGCCCTGCTCTTCCTCGGGCTCGCCGCGCTGTCCATCACGCTCGGCGTGAAGTTCTCGAAGGGGGGCCAGGGCATTCGCATCACCACCATGGTGTACGGCATCCTCGGCGCCCTGTTCGGGGTGCTCATCCTGATCGGTTCGGCCGACGCCGACACGACCGTGGGACTGGTCTGGGCCCTGCTCTGGATAGGTTTCGGCGGGATCATGGCCGCGGCGATGATCGCCCCTTCGGGCGCCGCCTGGTTCAACCGCCCGCGCTACTGAGCGAGTCGGGTACGTACGACGGTGGCCGCGCCCCTGCGAGGGGCGCGGCCACCGTCGTTCTCACATCAGGTCAGGTCAGTGGAAGAAGTGCCGCGTCCCCGTGAAGTACATCGTGACGCCCGCCTTCTTCGCCGCCTCGACCACCAGCTCGTCACGGACCGAACCGCCCGGCTGCACCACGGCCTTGACGCCCGCGGCCGTCAGGATCTCCAGGCCGTCGGGGAAGGGGAAGAACGCGTCGGACGCGGCGTAGGAGCCGCGGGCCCGCTCCTCGCCCGCCCGCTCGACGGCAAGCTTCGCGGAGTCGACGCGGTTGACCTGGCCCATGCCGACGCCGACGGACGCGCCGTCCTTGGCGAGCAGGATCGCGTTGGACTTGACCGCGCGGGACGCCTTCCAGGCGAAGGCCAGCTCGGCGAGCTCGCCCGCGTTGAGCGCGTCGCCCGTGGCGAGCGTCCAGTTGGCGGGGTTGTCGCCGTCGGCCTGGAGGCGGTCGGTGACCTGGAGCAGCGCGCCGCCGTCGATCTGCTTGACCTCGACCGCGTTGGACGGCGCCCGATGGGCCCGCAGGACGCGGATGTTCTTCTTCTTGGTGAGGACGTCGAGGGCGCCGTCCTCGTACTCCGGCGCGACGATGACCTCGGTGAAGATCTCGGCGACCTGCTCCGCCATCTCCTTGGAGACCGGGCGGTTCACGGCGATGACGCCGCCGAACGCGGAGAGCGGGTCGCAGGCGTGCGCCTTGCGGTGCGCCTCGGCGACGCTCGCGCCGATCGCGATGCCGCACGGGTTGGCGTGCTTGATGATCGCGACGCAGGGCTCGTCGTGGTCGTACGCGGCGCGGCGCGCGGCATCCGTGTCCGTGAAGTTGTTGTACGACATCTCCTTGCCGTGCAGCTGCTCGGCCTCGGCGAGACCGCCCGTGCCGTCGACGTAGAGAGCGGCGCCCTGGTGGGGGTTCTCGCCGTAGCGGAGGACGTTCTTGCGCTCGTACGTGGCGCCGAGGAAGCCGGGGTGGCCCGACTCGTCCGCCGCGGCGTAACCGTCCGCGAACCAGCTCGCCACCGCCACGTCGTACGCGGCCGTGTGCTGGAACGCTTCTCCGGCGAGCCGCTTGCGCGCGGTCAGGTCGAAGCCGCCGGCCTTGACCGCGGCGAGCACGTCGGCGTACCGCTTCGGGTCGGTGACGACCGCGACCGAGGGGTGGTTCTTGGCGGCGGCGCGGACCATGGACGGGCCGCCGATGTCGATCTGCTCGACGCACTCGTCGGGGGTGGCCCCGGAGGCGACGGTCTCCTTGAAGGGGTAGAGGTTCACGACGACGAGCTGGAAGGGCTCGACGCCGAGCTCGGCGAGCTGGCGCCGGTGGTCCTCCAGGCGCAGGTCGGCGAGGATGCCGGCGTGGACCTTCGGGTGCAGGGTCTTGACCCGGCCGTCCAGGCACTCGGGGAAACCGGTGAGCTCCTCGACCTTGGTGACGGGCACCCCGGCGGCGGCGATCTTCGAGGCGGTCGAACCGGTGGAGACGAGCTCGACGCCCGCCTCGTGCAGCCCGCGCGCGAGCTCTTCCAGGCCGGTCTTGTCGTAGACGCTGACGAGCGCACGCTTGATGGGGCGCTGTGCGTCGTTCGCGTTCGCGGCGTTCGCGTTCGCAGGGTTCGTAGCTTCGGCGGTCACGGGATAAGAACCTTTCGTCCCTCAATGCGGTAGCCGTGCCGGGCCAGACGCCCCACGACATCGACGAGCAGCGTGCGCTCGACTTCCTTGATGCGCTCGTGCAGAGCGCTCTCGTCGTCCTCGTCCCGGACCTCGACCACGCCCTGGGCGATGATCGGGCCGGTGTCGACGCCGTCGTCGACGAAGTGGACGGTGCAGCCGGTGACCTTCACGCCGTACGCGAGCGCGTCGCGCGCGCCGTGGGCCCCCGGGAAACTGGGCAGCAGCGCGGGGTGCGTGTTCACGAACCGCCCGCCGAAGCGCGCGAGGAACTCCTTCCCCACGATCTTCATGAACCCGGCGGAGACCACCAGGTCGGGGTCGTGCGCGGCCGTCGCCTCGGCCAGGGCCGCGTCCCACTCGTCGCGGGTCGCGTGGTCCTTCACCCGGCAGACGAAGGTCGGGACGCCCGCGCGCTCGGCGCGCTCCAGGCCCGCGATGCCGTCGCGGTCGGCGCCGACGGCGACGATCTCGGCGCCGTAGCCCTCCGGGCCCTCGGCACGGATGGTGTCGAGCAGGGCCTGGAGATTCGTGCCCGAGCCGGACACCAGCACGACGAGACGCTTGACGGGGCGCTCGACTGGGCGCTCGGGGCGCGCGACCTCAGCGCTCTTGGCCACAGCGGGGCCCTTTCTCGGAGGATGCCTTTGTACGGTCGTACGAAGGCTTCGAGGCCCGCGATACGGGGAACCCTACGAAGCGGCCGACCGCCAGCAACGATACCGGCACCCGGACCCGCCCCTCACGGGACGGGGGCGCGGGCGGAAGGTAGCGTCTGTGGGGAAGCGCCTGAATACCGAAGAACGCCGCGTTGTCGAGCCGCGCGACGGCTCCGCCACGGCCCTGCCAAGGGCCCTACCAAGGGGAAGACGCACACCTGATGCCGGACCGTAGCCGCCCTTCGTCTCCGCCGCAGGACCCGGAATCCCAGGGACCCGAGTCCCGGGGCCCGGGTGCCCAGGGAACGGGCAAGGACGACGACAACCCCTTCGCGCCGCCGCCGGAGGGGACACCGGACCGGCCGTGGCGGCCGCGCCGCCCCTCGGGCGACTCCGCCCCGGACGGCGACGACTCCGGGGGCGGCGGCCACGGGTCCCCGTGGGGCAGTCAGTGGAGCGACCGCCAGCCCGGCCGCTCGCAGGGCGGGTTCGGCGACCGCCCCCGCCAGCAGAACGGCCCCGGCAAGGAGGACCCCTCCGCGCCGGGCGGCAACGGCGGCGGCATGCGCTGGGACCCGACCGACCCGGCCCAGCGCCGCGCGCGGTACGCGCTGCTCTCCGGCATGTGGGGCTTCTTCTTCGCCCTGTTCGGCTGGCGGTACGTGGCGCTGCTGCTCGGCGCGCTCGCGGCGATGTGGGCGATCCAGTCGCTGCGCGCCAAGCCGCGCAGACCGGACCCGACGGCGCCGACCACACCCTCCGCCTCGACGGCGCCCACTGGGGCGACCACCACGACCGGCTCCGCCGGCCCCTCGGCGCCCGCCACTCCCGCCACTCCTGTGGCGAGCAGCACGCGGCCGCAGACGACGGCTGCGATCAGCGGCCTGGTGACGGGCGCGCTGGCGCTCCTGATGGTGGCCGGGACGTTCACCGCGCAGCTGGTGTACCAGGACTACTACACGTGCGTGGACGACGCGCTGACGAGCGCGTCGAAGCAGTCCTGCGAGGACTTGCTGCCGAAGCAGCTGCGACCGCTGCTGGGCGAACAGGACTGACGTACGCGGGGTCCGGGCGTCCCGGGGTCCGGGCGTCCCGGGGTCCGGGCGTCCCGCGGTCCGGGCGTCCCGGGGTCCGGGCGTCTCCCGGGGTCAGGACGACTCCGGGGGTGGCGTCCGCCGCTCCCAGAGCCGTTCCCCTTCCTCCTTCAGCGCCTGCCAACGGGCTTCGCGGGCGGCTTCGTCGCGCCAGGCGGGGGCGGTGGGAGGGGTCGGGGGCTGCTCAGGCGTGTCCGGTGCGTCAGGTGCGCGAGGTCCGTCCGACGCGCCGGGTGCGTTTGACGCGCCAGGTGCGCCCGCCGCGTCCGGGGCGCCCGGCGCGGTCGGCGCGGTCGGCGCGGTCGGCGCGGTCGGCGCGGTCGGCGCGGTCGGCGCGGTCGGCGCGGTCGGCGCGGTCGGCGCGGTCGGCGCGGTCGGCGCTTGCCGAGGTTCGTCGGCGCTGGCGCTCGTTAGCCTCCCCGCCGACTCGGGCCGCCCCAGCGGTTCGGGGCTCCCGTACGGCTCGGGGCTCCCGTACGGCTCGGGGCTCCCGTACGGCTCGGGGCTCCCGTACGGCTCGGGGCTTGTCGTCGGCCCTGATGTGCCGTCGTGGTCGGCGGCCGTCTGGGCGGCGAGCGCATCTGTCTCAGGTTCGGCCGTAGGCCCGGACCGTGGCCCGCGGGGGCGCGGGAGTCGCAGTGAGGGCAGCGTGAACCACGACAGCCAGGCCCGCCGCTTCCCGTCGGCCGCCTGTTCCCGCTCACCGACCGGCTCCTCTCCCCCGCCGGAGCCAGCCCCCTCCCCGCCGGGGCCGACCTCATCCCCGCCGGAGCCGAGCCCCTCCCCGACGTCAACCCCCTGACCCTGCCCGTCACCGTGCGCCACCCGCTCCGCACAGACCGGCCCCCGCCCCCACAACCGCCCCACCCGACCCAAGAGCCCCCGCTCGCCGCCGCCGCGTACCCGCCCCCTCCGCAGGCGCCACCCCCGCAGGCCAAGTGCCGCGGGCACTCCGAGCAGCAGCGACCAGACCAGCGCGGCCGCTCCCGTCTGCCACCACACCGGGCCGAAGTCGGCCAGCACCGCCACGCCCATCGGGCCGCCCGCCAGGGCCGCGAGGGCCGCCGTCGAGATTCCGCACACCACCGCCGCCAGCGCCGCGCCCGCGGCCGTGCGGCCCCGGGACCACGCCTCGTTCCGGTCGCAGAACGCGGGCGCCGCCTCGTGGACCGTGCACCAGGCGACCGCGAGCCCCGCGCAGACGGGCACCGCCGCGGACGCCCAGGTCAGCGGCGATCCGGACCCCTGCGACGGCAGCGCCGCGAGCAGCGGGAAGGGTGGCAGCAACGGTGCCGAGCCCGCCGCGAGCGGCCCGGCGACGGTTCCCGTGCCGAGTACGAAGCCGGGCCCGAGGCCGTAGGAGGCGCCCCACACCGCGGCGTTCGGCACCAGCGCCAGGGCCAGCAGCAGCACCGCGAGCCGCCCCGACCACACGTCCGTGACCTGCATGAACGACGCCTGAACCGGCCCCGCGTGCAGCACCAGCGACACCGCGACGAGCAGCGCGCCGCCCCCGACGAGGACCCCCGTGGCCGCCGCCCCGGCCCGCACGACGGCCACCGTGAGGCGCCGGGCGAGGAAGCCGCGCACGAGAGCGGCCCGGAGAAAGGCACGTACCCCGCCGGGCAGGGCGGCGAGAGGGCTGCGCAGGAACGCCGGGAGCGGCCCGCGCGGACGCCCGCGCGCCGTCCACACCCCGAGCCCCGCCGCCCCCGCCGCCAGCACCGGCACGTGCACGACCGTACTGATCCAGTCAGGCCGCAGCTCACCACCCGTCGCGTAGAGCGCCGCGGCCACGCCGACCAGCAGATACCCGGCCACCACCCCGGACCACGCTGTACGCGCCGCGTGCCCGCGCTCCTCGGGCGACGCCGCGTCGCGGGCCGCCCGGTGCAGCAGCCAGGCCGGCAGGACGACGAGGAGCAGCGGCGTCACCCCGATCGGTGCGGGCGCGCCCGAGAGCGTGTCCGTCCTGATCAGCTCCGTGCCGTGCGCGAGGAGCCACAGTCCCGCCGCCACGTGCAGCGCCCCGTCGGGCCCGCTGTCCGGGTACGGCGAGCTGATCCACAGCACCATCACCAGCACGGCGAACGACCCGAGCCCCAGGCCCGCGGCGACGGCCCCGCCCAGTACGCAGGTGGCGAGGGCGGGAGAACGGTCGCGGGCCCGTCCGCGCAACGGTTCCACGGGCGGCGACGAAGCGTGGGGATCGGTCGTCTGGGTCACCCGGCCATGCTCCCAACGACACGCGCTTTCTTCCCGTAACAGGCGAATATCGGATGTGTCGCTCAATATACGTTTATGTACTTTTTCGTACGGCAGGTCGGCTCCGCCCGGCAAACCCGCCGTACGTCGGCCCACGGTGCGGAGATTCCGAGATGCCCCAGAGCCCTGCCACGCCTCTGCCGTCCCCCAAGGAACGCCGCAGGCTGCGCGAGGCGAAGTCGCTGAGCCATGCCGATCTCGCGGCGAAGATCGGCGTCACCCGTGAAACGGTCCGCTCCTGGGAAACGGGCCGCACCAACCCGCGCGGCCGCAAGCGCGAGACGTACGCGAAACTCCTGGACGCAAACGCAAACGGGAACGCGGGCCCGGAGGAGCGGCGACGTTCGGCGGAGGAAGCCAAAACAACCTTCGCGAAGACCGTGACCAAGGACGCCAAGCCCCCCACTCCCACGAACACCCCCGCTCCCACCCCCACCCCCACCACACACAGGCACCCCGTCCGGACAAAGCCCACCCCAGGCGGAAAGTCGACTTCACGACCGCAACCGGCAGCCAAGCGCGCGGCGAAGCCGCGGACCCCCGCCCCCCTGGCGTCCGCCGCTCCCGCCGCCAACGGCCACATCCGCCCGCTCCCGGTCCGCGTGACGCGCCCCGAGACCGCCAGGCACCCGGACCTCACCCCCGCCCAGGCCTTCGACGCCCTGTGCGCCCGCTGCGCCCCCGGTCTCGTACGCCAGACGTATCTGCTCACCGGACGGCGCGGCCTCGCCCACGAGTCGGTGGAGCGCGCCTTCCAGCTGGCGTGGCAGCGCTGGCCGGAGGTGGCGATCGACCGGGACCCGGCGGGGTGGGTCCGCGCGGCGGCGTACGAGTACGCGATGTCCCCCTGGCACCGCTTCCGCCCCAGCCAGCGCCACCCGGACGCGCCGCCCGCCCAGCCGGCCGACCGCGCCTTCCTCGACGTGCTCCTGAGCCTGCCGCCCGCGCAGCGCCGCACCCTGATGCTCTACGACGGCATCGGCCTTGACCTGCCCGAGACCGCGGCCGAGACGGAGGCGAGCACGCCCGCCACCGCGAACCGCCTCCTGCACGCCCGCGAGGCCATCGCCGAGCGCCTGCCCGACCTGGCGGACCCCGAGGCGCTCCACCTGCGTCTGGCGGAGGTCGGCAAGGCCGAGAAGCTGAGGCTCCCGAAGGCCGACCGCGTCCGCACCGGCAGCGAGTACCGGGCCCGCTTCTGGACCCGCGCCGCCATCGCGTTCACGGCGCTGATCATCGGAGCGACGGCCCTGACCCTGCGGAACGCCCCCACCCACTACGAACCCCCGCAGGCCCCCGGCCGCGCCATCAGCGGCGTCCCGCCCCGCATGGGCCCGGGCCCCCTCACCTACGAGGACACCACCCTCCGCGAAAAACTCCGAGCGGAACTCCCCAACGGCCAGGAACGCCTGATCCCCCAGGCAAAGTAACCCGCGCCGATCAGTCGCCGACGCACAGTCAGGGGTGCGGGGCGCAGACGCAGCCAGGGACGCGGGGAACTGCGCGCCAAACCCCCACCCACCGGCACAAAAGCCACACGGCACAGCCCCAACCAAGGGGCGCGAGGAACTGCGCGCCAAACCCCCACCCACCCGCACAAGGGCCACGCGACACAGGCCCAGTCAAGGGGCGCGAGGAACTGCGCGACAAGCCCCCACGCACCCGCAGCTGACCAGCCGGCCGAGCCTGCCGGAGAAAGAAAGTGGGCCCGCACCACCCGGTGCGGGCCCACTTTTCAACACTGCTCAACCGACGGACGTCATCCCGCCAGGATCTCGCGAGCCAGCTTCGCCGTCTCGGTCGGCGTCTTGCCGACCTTCACGCCGGCGGCCTCAAGGGCCTCCTTCTTCGCGGCGGCGGTGCCGGAGGAGCCGGAGACGATGGCGCCCGCGTGGCCCATCGTCTTGCCCTCGGGCGCCGTGAAGCCCGCGACGTAGCCGACGACCGGCTTCGTCACGTTCGCCTTGATGAAGTCCGCCGCGCGCTCCTCCGCGTCGCCGCCGATCTCACCGATCATGACGATCAGGTCGGTGTCGGGGTCGGCCTCGAACGCCTCGAGGGCGTCGATGTGCGTCGTACCGATGACCGGGTCGCCACCGATGCCGACGGCCGAGGAGAAGCCGATGTCACGGAGCTCGTACATCATCTGGTACGTCAGCGTGCCGGACTTCGAGACCAGGCCGATGCGGCCCGGCTTCGTGATGTCGCCCGGGATGATGCCGGCGTTCGACTGGCCCGGGGTGATGAGACCGGGGCAGTTCGGGCCGATGATGCGGGTCTTGTTGCCCTTCGACTTCGCGTACGCCCAGAAGGCGGCGGAGTCGTGGACGGCGATGCCCTCGGTGATGACGACCGCGAGGGGGATCTCCGCGTCGATCGCCTCGACGACGGCGGCCTTGGAGAAGGCCGGCGGCACGAAGAGGACGGAGACGTTGGCGCCCGTCTTCTCCATGGCCTCCTTGACGGAGCCGAAGACCGGGACCTCGGTGCCGTCGAAGTCGACGGACTGGCCGGCCTTGCGCGGGTTCACGCCGCCGACGATGTTCGTGCCGTCACCGAGCATGAGCTTGGTGTGCTTCATGCCCGTGGCACCGGTCATGCCCTGGACGATGACCTTGCTGTCCTTGTTGAGGAAGATAGCCATGGCTGTTCTGTCCCTCGTCCCTTACTTCGCGGCCGCGAGCTCGGCGGCCTTGTCGGCCGCGCCGTCCATGGTGTCCACACGCTGCACGAGCGGGTGGTTGGCGTCGCTCAGGATCTTGCGACCCAGCTCCGCGTTGTTGCCGTCGAGGCGCACGACCAGCGGCTTCTCGACCTTCTCACCCTTCGAGGCGAGCAGCTCCAGGGCCTGCACGATGCCGTTGGCGACCTCGTCGCACGCGGTGATGCCACCGAAGACGTTGACGAAGACGGACTTGACGTCCGAGTCGCCGAGGATGATCTCCAGGCCGTTCGCCATGACCTCGGCGGAGGCGCCGCCACCGATGTCGAGGAAGTTGGCGGGCTTCACGCCGCCGTGGTTCTCACCGGCGTACGCGACGACGTCCAGGGTCGACATGACCAGACCGGCACCGTTGCCGATGATGCCGACCTCGCCCTCGAGCTTGACGTAGTTGAGGCCCTTGGCCTTGGCAGCAGCCTCGAGCGGGTTGGCTGCGTCCTTGTCCTCAAGAGCCTCGTGGTCGGCCTGGCGGAAGTCGGCGTTCTCGTCGAGCGAGACCTTGCCGTCCAGGGCCAGGATGCGGCCGTCCTTGGTCTTCACCAGCGGGTTGACCTCGACGAGGAGCGCGTCCTCGGCGACGAAGGTCTCCCACAGGGTCACCATGGCCTCGGCGACGCCCTCGGCCACCTCGGCGGGGAACTTCGCCTGGGCGACGATCTCCCGGGCCTTCTCGATGGTGACGCCCTCGTTGGAGTCGACCGGAACCTTGGCGAGCGCCTCGGGGGTCTTCTCGGCGACCTCCTCGATGTCCATGCCGCCCTGCACCGAGGCCATGGCCAGGAAGGTGCGGTTGGTGCGGTCGAGGAGGTACGAGACGTAGTACTCCGCCTCGATCTCCGGGGACAGCTCGGCGATCATCACCTTGTGGACCGTGTGGCCCTTGATGTCCATGCCGAGGATGTCCGTCGCGCGAGCGACGGCCTCGTCCGGGTTCGCCGCCAGCTTCACGCCGCCGGCCTTGCCGCGGCCACCGACCTTCACCTGTGCCTTGACGACCGACTTGCCGCCAAGGCGTTCGGTGGCCTCGCGCGCCGCCTCAGGCGTGTCGATGACTTCACCGGCCAGCACCGGTACACCGTGCTTGGCGAAGAGGTCCCTCGCCTGGTACTCGAACAGGTCCACGCGCGTCCGTCCCTTTTCCGTGATCTCGCTGCGATCTCGCTGCTTTGGTGTCAGCTGTCTGCGTGGGCGTGCCGCGGAGGGCAACGTGACTGCGCTGTCACAAGGGAGGCGTAGGACGGAGTCCGGTACGCGGCATGTCCGTCTCGCAGGTTATCGCCGCGGGACGTAGGTCCCTAAATCACAGATCACATTTGGGCGGTGATGACGGTCACAGATCACGTGGTCACCGCGGCAAAATCCGCTGCCGCCGTGGTGACCGGGCGGCCTCTGTGTCGTCGGACACCCCTTGTTTGCTCCGGTTGCTCCCGCGATCAGAGGACCGTGTCGGGGTCGGGTATCGGAAGGGGGCGCTTCTCGATCGCCGCGGCCATCACCTCCGGGAAGAGGTCGGGCGTACAGGCGAAGGCCGGCGCGCCCAGGGCGGCGAGCGCCGCCGCGTGCTCGCGGTCGTACGCGGGTGTCCCCTCGTCGGAGAGCGCGAGCAGCGTCACGAACTGCACTCCGGACGCCTTCATCGCCGCGACCCGCTTCAGCATCTCGTCGCGGATGCCTCCCTCGTAGAGGTCACTGATGAGGACCACGACCGTGTCGGCGGGCCGGCTGATCTGCGACTGGCAGTAGGCGAGGGCGCGGTTGATGTCGGTGCCGCCGCCCAGCTGAGTGCCGAAAAGCACGTCCACCGGGTCGTCGAGCTGATCGGTCAGGTCGACGACGTTCGTGTCGAAGACGACGAGCCGGGTGTCGAGCGACCGCATGGACCCGAGCACGGCGCCGAACACCGAGGCGTAGACGACCGACGCGGCCATCGATCCGGACTGGTCGATGCAGAGGACGACCTCCTTCTTCACCGACCGGGACGCCCGCCCGTACCCGATGAGCCGCTCGGGGACGATCGTCCGGTGCTCCGGCAGATAGTTCTTGAGGTTGGCCGCAATCGTGCGGTTCCAGTCGATGTCGTGGTGGCGCGGCCTGCTGACGCGGGCGCTGCGGTCCAGCGCGCCGGTGAGCGTGGAACGGGTCCGCGTCGCCAGTCGCTTCTCCAGGTCCTCGACGACCTTGCGCACGACGGCCCGCGCGGTCTCCTTGGTCGTCTCCGGCATGGCCTTGTTCAGGGAGAGCAGCGTGCCCACGAGGTGCACGTCGGCGTCGACGGCCTCCAGCATCTCCGGCTCCAGGAGGAGCGTGGAGAGCCCCAGGCGGTCGATGGCGTCCCGCTGCATCACCTGCACGACCGACGAGGGGAAGTACGTCCGGATGTCCCCGAGCCAGCGCGCCACGGACGGCGCGGAGCCTCCCAGCCCCGCCGAACGCTCCCGCCGCCCCCGGTCGTCCTTGTCCCCCGCGCCCCCGTACAGCGCCCCAAGAGCGGCATCCATCGCCGCGTCCCGCCCCCCAAGCGCACACCCGGTCCCGTCGCCCCCCTCACCCCCCAGAACGAGCCGCCACCGCCGAACCCGCTCTCCAGACCCACCGCTCCCCTCATCCATCCCGCTCCCGCCCCGGCGCCCGGTCCCGGCGGCAGTCCCGCCCCCGAACCCGTCTGCGCCCCCACCCCCGGCCCCGGCTTCGGCCCCAACTCCGACTCCGACCGCGACTCCACCTTCGACCCCGCCCCCGGTCACGCCAGCTCCGTCAGAAACCGCAGTCACCTCAGTCACTCCAGTCACTTCGGTCACCTCGTTCATCCCGCCACCCCCACGCAGCCGTTGCCAACGACATCTGCTTCTGCTTCTGCTTCTGTTTCCACTTCCGCTTCCGCTTCCACTCCTGCATCTGCCCCGGCGCCAGCCTCCGTCGGCAGCCCCAGAAGCAAGCGGACGATCGGCGCGACGGCGTCCGCGCGCGTGGGGTCGATCGCCGTGCCGAAACCGGGCAGCCCCTCGACCTGCCCGCCCGCACCCCCGATGCCGTCGCCGGCACCGCCCGGCCGACCCGTCGGCCCCCGCCGTACCAACTCCCCCAACGTCCGCCGCACCCCCGGCTCATACGCCGAGAACGTGCGCCGCAGCAACGGCAGTACGTCGGTGAAGGCGCCCTCCGACACCCCGCACAGCCAGTCGTCGACCAGCCCCAGGAGCCGCTCGTCGTGCACGAGGAGCATTCCGCCGCTGGAGCCGCCCCCGACGAACCCCTCGATCCAGGCGGCCCCTTCGGCCGGCGCGCTCCCCCGGGACAGTGCGAGCCCCATGAGGCGGGCTACCTCCTCGTCCCCCAGTTCCCCGCCGTCCAGCAGCAGCCGCACACACCGCCCCCGCACGACCCCGGCGACGGACTCTCGCTCGGCGAGCGCCCTCAGTACGGAATACCACCGGGCGCGGACCCCCTCCGAAGCCCTCGCACCGAACCCCGTACCAGCACCAGCACCCGTGCCCGTACCGGAGCTCGGTCCGAACTCCCCCAGCAGCCCCACCGCCTGATGCACCGCATCGACATGCCGCCGCATCTCCAGAGCCGCGTCCGCGTCCAGCCCCGTGCACGCGGGCGGCAGCCCGACGAAGACCCGCTCGGCGAGCCCGAGAGCGACTTCACCGAGGGCTTCCGTGCCGGTCCCCCGTACGTCCCCGTACCGGAGCGACCGCACCAGCGCGGGAAGCGCCTGCGCGAGGTGCCCGACGTCCGTGTCCAGCGCCGCCCGGTCCACGAGGACGCGCATCACCACCGGCAAGGCATCCGGCAGGTCGGCCAGCAGGCACCGCTCGGCGAGCGCGGTGACGTCCGCGAGCGCCCCCGCGTCCACCGCGTCGGAGGACGCCTTGCCCGTGGCCGTGCCCAGGACCGTCGTCCCCCATACCCCCGCCTCGGCGACCCGCACGGCGAGCTCCGGCTCCCACCGCAGCCGCCAGGTCTCCCGGAACGTGCCCGTGCTCCCCCGGGACGCCGTCGGCTCGCCCCAGGCGACGCCCAGGAGCCGCAGCCGGTGCAGCAGCCTGCTGCGCGCGGCGTCCGTCTCTTTGCGGAGGTCGAGCTCCAACTGCCGCTCCAGCGCCTCCGGTTTCAGCCGCAGCCTGCGCTGCAGCCTGGTGAGGTCGCGCTGCAGCGGAACCGCGGGCGCCGCATCGGGCACCTCGCCCAGCACGTCCCCGACGACGAGCTTGTCGTGCACCAGCGCCAGCGGTACGTCGGAGCCCTCGCACATCACCGCCCGCACCGCGTCCGCCGTCTCGGTGAGCCCGGCGAGCGGCCGCCCCCGCATCGCGGCCAGTGTGTCGGCGAGCCGCACCGCCTCGATGACGTGCGCGGACGAGACGGGCCTGTCCTCGTCGCGCAGGAGCCGGGCGACCTTCGTCATCCAGCGCTCCACGGGCCGGTCGGCCGCTCCGAAGAGGTGGACGTACCAGCCGGGGGAGGTGATCCCCGCCCCGTACCCGCTGGCGCGCGAGAGCCTGCGGTGGGTCCACGGCACCCACGTCATCTCGGCCTTGACCTTGGGCAGCCCCTTGAGGAGGGCTCGGTCGGCGGCCACGGTGGTCCTCTGCCGCAGCGCGGGTACGTGCCAGGCTCCGCAGACCACGGCCACCCGCTCGGGCGCGAACTCCTTCTGCGCGGCCCTCACCTGGATCCGCATGTGCGCCTCGCGCACCAGGTCGCGGACGTGTCCCCCGTCCCCGTAGGCCTCGCGCAGCGCTCCCATCGCCTCGCCCACCGCCTCGAACGGCGCGAACGCGTCATCGGCCGTCCCCCGGTGCTCGACGACGTCCTCCCACCAGCGCTCGGGGTCGTCGTACCCGGCTGTCTCGGCGAGCACGCCGAGAGGATCGACCCGCACACTCCCCTTGCCGCCCCCGTCGCCACCGCGCTCCCCGTCACCGCCCTCGCCCTCGCCCTCCCTGTCGTCCTCGGCGCGGAGGGCGAGCGAGTGCGCTGCCGGGAGGTCGATGAACCGCACCGGCACCCCGTGCCGGAGGGCCCAACGGATGGCGACCCACTCCGGGGAGAAGCCGGCGAGCGGCCAGAACGCCGAGCGGCCCGGCTCGTCCACCACGTGCGCGAGCAGTGCGACCGGCGGCCGCATCCCCTCGTCGGCGGCGAGCTCCACCACGGCGTCGGCCTCCGGCGGTCCCTCCACGAGGACGACGTCCGGCCGCCCCGCGTCGAGCGCGGCCCGCACGGCACGCGCCGATCCGGGACCGTGGTGCCGCACCCCGAGCAGCAGCGGTTCCCTTACGCGCGCCCCCGTCATGCGCTCACCTCGCGGCACGCGCGGTAGAAGTCCTTCCAGCCGTCGCGCTCGCGCACGACCGTCTCCAGATACTCCTGCCAGATGACGCGGTCCGCCGCCGGGTCCCGGACGACGGCGCCGAGGATGCCGGCCGCCACGTCACCGGAGCGCAGCACGCCGTCCCCGAAGTGGGCCGCCAGCGCGAGGCCGTTGGTCACGACGGAGATCGCCTCGGCCGTGGACAAGGTGCCGCTGGGCGACTTCAGCTTCGTACGCCCGTCTGCCGTGACGCCGTCGCGCAGTTCACGGAAGACGGTGACGACACGGCGTATCTCGTCGATGCCCTCGGGACCCGCGGGCAGGTCGAGGGAGCGGCCGATCTGGTCGACGCGGCGCGAGACGATGTCGACCTCGGCCTCGGCGCTCTCCGGCAGCGGCAGGACGACGGTGTTGAAGCGACGGCGCAGGGCGCTCGACAGGTCGTTGACTCCGCGATCGCGGTCGTTGGCCGTCGCGATGAGGTTGAAGCCGCGCACGGCCTGCACCTCCTGCCCCAGCTCCGGGATCGGCAGGGTCTTCTCCGACAGGATCGTGATCAGCGTGTCCTGCACATCGGCGGGGATGCGGGTCAGCTCCTCGACGCGCGCCGTCATGCCCTCCGCCATCGCCCGCATGACGGGGCTGGGCACGAGCGCGTCGCGGCTGGGGCCGTGGGCGAGCAACTGGGCGTAGTTCCAGCCGTACCGGATCGCTTCCTCCGGCGTGCCCGCCGTGCCCTGCACGAGCAGCGTCGAGTCGCCGCTGACGGCGGCCGCCAGATGCTCGGACACCCAGGTCTTGGCGGTGCCGGGCACGCCGAGCAGCAGCAGGGCGCGGTCGGTGGCGAGCGTCGTGACGGCGACCTCGACGATGCGGCGCGGCCCCACGTACTTCGGCGTGATCACCGTGCCGTCGGGCAGGGTACCACCGAGCAGGTAGGTGGCGACGGCCCACGGCGACAGCTTCCACCGCCGCGGCCGCGGCCGGTCGTCCTGCGCGGCGAGCGCGGCGAGTTCGGCGGCGAAGGCATCCTCGGCATGCGGCCTGAGCGCTTCCGCACCGTCTGCGGAACCGGGCGCGGGCGCCGTCGGATTCGCGGTCGCGGACGTCGTCGAGTCGACGGAAACGGTCATGGAGCGATCCCCCTCCAGCTCGTCCGGACGCATCTGGCCCGGAGATGTCTCCACCGTGCACCACGCCACTGACAATCGCCCTCCGAACAGCTCTGACCTGCGTGAACACCCGGGCTCGAACCGATTGTCAGTGGCGGCACCTACCTTCGAGACATGACTCAGCAGGGGGTGCGCTGGACGGCGGATCAGGTGCTGGCACTGGCTCCTGATGCCCCGTCACGCAAGGCGGGCAGCAAACTCGGCGCCGCGGGGCCGTGGTCGGAGGCCGGAAGTACTGGCGAGGGGGCGGTGTGGGGACTGTGCAAGGGCAGTGGCAGCAAGCCGTATCAGACGATCGTCGACATCGCGGACGTCGCGGGCCCGGCGTACAAATGCAGTTGCCCGAGCCGTAAATTCCCGTGCAAGCACGCGTTGGGGCTGCTGCTGGTGTGGGCGGGGACGGACGGCACCGTGCCGGACGGCGGCGAGCCGCCGGCCTGGGCCGAGGAGTGGCTCGCGGCGCGCCGCAAGAGAGCGGACGCCAAGCAGGGTTCGGCTGCCGCGCCCGCCGCATCGGCCGACCCGGAGGCCGCGCGCAAAAGAGCGGAGAAACGGGCCGAGCGCATCACCGCGGGCGCGACGGAGCTGGAGCAGCGCCTGTCCGACCTGCTCCGCGGTGGCACGGCATCGGCGGAGCAGATGGGGTACGGCTTGTGGGAGGAGACGGCGGCCCGCATGGTCGACGCCCAGGCGCCCGGACTGGCCGCGCGCGTGCGTGAGTTGGGGGCCATACCGTCCTCCGGGCCCGGTTGGCCCGTACGGTTCCTGGAGGAGTGCGCGCTGCTCCACCTCCTCGACCAGGGCTGGCTCCACCGCGACCGGCTGCCGGACGGCCTCGCGGCCACGGTCCGCTCCCGAGTCGGCCTGCCCGCACAGGCGGAGGGACCGCCGGTGCGTGACCGCTGGGTGGTCCTCGCCCAGTACGACACGGCGGACAGCCGGCTCACCACGCGCCGCATATGGCTGTACGGCACGGAGTCCGGACGCACCGCGCTCCTCCTTTCGTACAGGGCGGCGGGCCGGGCGCCCGCGCTCGCGCTGCCCGTCGGCCTCGCGCTGGATGCCGAGGTGACCGGGTACACGGGTACGGGGCAACTGCGCGTGGAGCTGGGCGAGCAGTTCACGGCACCGGCGCCCACCGCACAACGGCCACCGGGCGTACGTCCTGAAGAGGCCGCGGCCCGCTACGGCGAGGCGCTTGGGGACGACCCCTGGCTGGAGTCGTGGCCGGTGACGCTCGCGGAGGTGATACCGACCCGTGCGCAAGACCCGCGGGACGCGAGGGATGCACGGGGCACGCGCGACGCACGGGAAACCCGGGACACGGGCTCTTGGCAGCTGGTCGATCCGGCGACCGACTCGGCCCTGCCCCTCGCACCCTCCGCCACATCCCGGCCGGGCCTGTGGCGTCTGATCGCCCTCTCCGGAGGCGCACCTCTGACGGTGTTCGGCGAGTGCGGCCACCGAGGCTTCACCCCACTGGCGGCCTGGCCGAAGGACTCAGGAGAGACGGTGTCGCTGTGCTGAAGAACGCGCCCACCAGCGCCGGCGGTCCGGACGGCCCCAACAGTTCGGCCGGCCCCAGCAGCTCGGCCAGCTCCAGCAGTTCGGCCGGTCCCAGCAGTTCGCTCGGCCCCAGCAGCCCGGACAGTTCCACAAGCCCCACCAACCCAGCTGGTTCCACCAGCCCCACCAGCCCCACCAACCCAGCCGGTTCCACCAGCCCGGCCGCTTCCACCGGCCCTTCCTGGGACGACCTGGTCACAACGGCCCTGCTGGGCACCGAACGCCGCCCGTTGCCGGCCGCTGCGCACGCCCCCGGCAAGGAGGCGCCGATCGCCCTCCTGGACGCGGCGGCACTGCAAACGCTGCGCCGACGGGCGGGTCTGCGCCCGGCCCCGGCCGCCGCGCTGCCCGAGCCCGCGGCGGACGACCCCAGGCCCCCGGTACCCCCGGCGGCCCGGCGACGACTCGCCACGCTGCTCACCGACCAGCCCGGCACCGGCGGCGGACGCAGGGGCGCGGCCCCCGACCTGGTGGAGCTCCTGCCCCAGTGGCTGGCCCTGGCCAACGCGCGGGGTTACGGCGCACCGCCGGAGTTGCTGCCCGCGCTCCTGAACGCGGCGCGGGGCCGCACGGATCTGCGCCCTCAGGCCCTCACCTTCGCGGGTCCCAGAGCCCTCTGGCTGGCCCGCCTGAACCCGGACTGGAAGTTCGCACTCCGGGCCACTCCCGGCGGCGGCGTGACCCTGCCCTCCGCCGACGACGCGCCGAAGGTGCGACGGCTCTGGGAGGAAGGGCTCTTCGCCGAGCGCGTCGCCCTCCTCACCACACTGCGCGCGCATCACGCCGGAGCGACCCTGGACCTGCTCGTGTCCACGTGGTCGACGGAGCGGGCGGAGGACCGCCTGATGTTCCTCGACTCCCTGCGCACGGGACTGTCCGCCGCGGACGAGCCGTTCCTGGAGCGGGCCCTCACCGACCGCAGCCGCAATGTCCGTGCCACCGCGGCGGAGCTGCTTTCCGCGCTCCCCGACTCGGCCCTGGCAGGCAGGATGTCGAGCCGCGCGGCCTCCTGCGTGGCCGTCGACCACACCTCCGACGCACCGACCCTCACCGTGGAGGCGCCGCACGAGTGCGACGCGGGCATGGAACGGGACGGCGTCACTCCGAAGCCCCCCACCGGCCGCGGCGAGCGCTCCTGGTGGCTGGGTCAGCTGGTGGAAGCGGCCCCGCTCGCCACCTGGCAGCCGCGGCTCGGCAACCGCACACCGGCCGAGATCGTGGCGCTCCCGGTGGCCGACGACTGGCGGAGCGAGCTGCACGCCGCATGGTGCCGGGCGGCGGTGCGCCAGCGGGACGTCGCCTGGTCACGTGCCCTGCTCGGCACCCCGGCGTCGCCCGACGCGGCGGGCCCCGGCGCCGTGTCGCTCGCGGAGCGGGCCAAGCTCCTCGCCTCGCTGCCCGCCGCCGAACGGGCGGACTGGGTGGCCGGCTTCATCGCGGCGCACGGCCTGTCGGAGGCGTTCCAACTGCTCGGCGTCTGCGCGGTCCCCTGGGCGGAGCCGTTGGGCCGCGCGGTGGTGGACTCCCTGAACATCGCCCGCGACGCGGGAAGTTACCCCTGGAGCTTCAGCGGCGTGATGGGCCTCGCGGAGCGCTGCCTCGACCCGTCGGAGGCGGTCCGCCTGGAGGCGCTCACCGCGATACCCGACGAGGCGGAGAACGCCTCTCCCGGTGCGGGCGGCTACTGGTCGGAGGCGTTCCAGCGCCTCGTGACCACGCTGCGCCTGCGCGCGGCGATCCGGGACGAACTCCCGCCGCCGTGACGCGAGAACGGAACACGAGGGCGGGACACGAGGCATGACACGAGAACGCGGGTCCCGCAGGTACGGGCGACGTACCTGCGGGGCACGACTCTGCGACCGGAGGAGGTCAGACGGCGGCCTGCCGCACGTTTCCCCGGACCCACTCCACGATCGACGTGGTGGTGGCCCCGGGCGTGAAGATCTCCGCGACGCCCTTCTCCTTGAGCGGCGCGATGTCCGCCTCGGGGATGATGCCGCCGCCGAACACCTTGATGTCCTCCGCGTCCCGCTCCTTCAGAAGCTCCAGCACGCGCGCGAACAGTGTGTTGTGCGCCCCCGACAGGATGGAGAGGCCGATCGCATCGGCGTCCTCCTGGATCGCGGTGTCCACGACCTGCTCGGGCGTCTGGTGCAGCCCGGTGTAGATGACCTCCATACCGGCGTCACGCAACGCCCGCGCGATCACCTTGGCCCCGCGATCGTGCCCGTCGAGCCCCGGCTTCGCGACGACCACGCGGATCGGCCCGGCTGCCACACCCATCACTGCCTCCATGTACCGACGTCCGTACCGACAACAGTCTGTCCCGGCACAGATACCCCGCACCGCACCGGCCGGGGAAGTGAACGAACGTTATCCCCAGCATCGCGCAAGCGGCAGTTTCACGGTGGAGAGCGAGGGGGAAATCACACGTGGGACACGTTCGCTGCGCGCCGTCCGTTGCTCAGGGGTTCACGCTCCGCATCCGGATCAGGCGCGAGGGGAGCCGCAACGAGACGTCGGGCCACCGCGCCGGCAGCCGCACGGCGTGGTGACACCGCACATCGGCGATGCAACGGGGGCACGGGGCCGCCACAGAGGGGTGGCCGGGATCGCCATTCGCACCTGCCGTCTCCTCGGCCACGACTCCCCCTAGGGCACACGGGGGACAGAGGCGTCCTTCCGTGCGCCAATCGGGAGGTCGACGATGCCGCTCACCGGGGCCCGCCCCTTTCGCCCGCTCGGCTCACTGCTGCCGAGAGTCCTCGGCCTCTCCCCACACCGGTCACTCCCCTCACGCCCACCCCTCCCCGCCCTGACGGCCCTCTTTCCGCTCCCCGCGCTCCCGTCCAAGATGGCCGGCCTCTCCATGGCCCTCCTGAAGGCGACGGCCCTGGAGTTGACGATCCTCGCGGGCCACCTCCTCCTCTACCCCTCCGGCATGGCCCAGGAGCGCAGGCAGACCCCCGTCCAGCCACCCCCGGGCGCACCCCGCCTCCCCTCGGACGGCAGGCCTCCGGTTCTCCTGCTGCACGGCTTCATCGACAACCGCTCCGTGTTCGTGCTGCTCCGCCGCGCCCTGTCCCAGCACGGCGGCCGCCGCGTCGAGTCCCTCAACTACTCCCCGCTGACGTGTGACATCAGGGGCGCCGCCGAACTGCTCGGCCGTCACATCGAGGAGCTCTGCGAGCGCACGGGACACGCCCGGGTCGACGTGGTCGGTCACAGTCTCGGCGGGCTGATCGCCCGCTACTACGCACAGCGGCTCGGCGGCGACACCCGCATCCGCACCCTGGTCACGCTCGGCACGCCGCACGCGGGCACCCGCGTGGTGCCGCTCGCGAACGCGCACCCGATCGTCCGGCAGATGCGTCCGGGCTCCGACGTGATCGAGGAACTCAAGGAACCGGCGCCCGGCTGCCGCACGCAGTTCGTGAGTTTCTGGAGCGATCTGGACCAGATCATGGATCCGCTGGAGACGGCCTGCGTCGACCACCCCGACCTGACCGCGCAGAACGTCCGGGTCACCGGCATCGGTCACCTCGCGCTGCCGGTGCACCCCGCAGTCGCGAACGGAATCCGGCAGGCCCTCGACCTCGCGAACCCGGGGACCGATGCCAAGAGCGCACCGGGCGGACTGACGGTCGCCTGACCGTCCCCATGTTCGAACGGATCTCGAACGCAAAGCCAAGGTCCTGTTCGCAGACCGCCGAAAGGCGGCCGAATGCCCGTTTCCTGCGAGCACGAAACCTGGGGAAGATTGTCGCGCCCGTATACCGCCGGGTACAGTCGCCGCACTGCTCTGCCCCTGCTGCCGAGGCGAAAGAGAAGTTGGTGAACGACCGTCACCCGTCGGGGAGCTCGATGCCCCCGTCCTCGGCACCCGGCGCCGACTACGCGCACTACGCGACGTACGACGAACAGAGTGCCCAGCACAACGGCTACGGCCACGACACCTATTCCACCGGCAGCTTCGACACCGGAACGTTCGCGACCGACCCCCTCTTCGGCGACATGCCGGGCAACGGGCACGACACCGGCCAGCACGACACAGGCCAGTGGGCGACCACAACGGGCCCCCAGCAGACGGCCACTTACGACGCGTACGCGGAGCAGTACTACGCCGCCACGTACGACGGCAGCTACGACACCGCCTCGATGTGGTCGACCGGCGGATACCAGCAGGTCACCGGCATCCCCGCCCAGCACGGGCCGGAGTCGACGGGCCAGTGGGACACCGCCGCCTGGCACCAGGCCCCGCAGGACGACCCGCAGAGCGGCCAGTGGGACACGCAGACCTTCGACACCGGTGCGTACGACGCGACGGCCTGGAACTCGGCCGGTGACACCGACGAGTCACACCAGACGCACGACGCACCCGACTTGCCCGGCGCGCCCGTCCCGCACGACGCGGCGCAGGCGTACGAGACCGATGGCGACGCCGCGTACGGGACCACGGACGCCGAGGCCGACTCCCTCGGCGCCGCGCCCCGTTCCTCCCGCGGGAGGAACGGCGGGCCCGCGGCGGGCGGCCGGTCCAGGACCCGTCGCCGTACCCCCGCCAAGCGCTCCGCGCTCTTCACCGTCGCCGTGCCCTCCGCCTGCGTGATGGGGGTCGCCGGAGTGGCGGCCGCGTCCGTGGGGAACTTCGGCGGGGACGACACGAAGGACTCGACGACGACGGCAGCGGCCCCGGACGCCACGTCCGTGCAGCCCTCCGCCGCCAACAACAAGCTGGACACGCAGCTGGCGAACCTCTCCGCGGACGCGGGCGACTTCGCCGACCGCGCCAGCCGCACGCAGGAGCGCATCGACCTCAAGGCGGAGAAGGTGGCCGCCGAGAAGAAGGCGGCGGCAGAAGCCGCGCGCAAGGAGCGGCTGCGCCCCAAGTTCGCCCTGCCGGTGAAGCAGCACGGGCTCAGCGCGCAGTTCGGCCAGGCGGGCGTCAACTGGATGTCCGCGCACTCCGGAATCGACTTCCCGGTGTCGTACGGCACCGAGGTCCTCGCCGCGACCGACGGCACCGTGTCGACCAAGTGGAACAGCGCCTACGGCAACATGGCGATCGTCACCGCCAAGGACGGCACCGAGACGTGGTACTGCCACCTCTCCACGCACAAGATCTCCAGCGGCCCCGTGAAGGCGGGCGAGACCATCGCCTTCTCCGGGAACTCCGGCAACTCCACTGGTCCGCACCTGCACTTCGAGGTGCGGCCCGCCGGCGGCTCGGCGATCGACCCGCTGCCGTGGCTCCGCAGCCACGGCCTCGACCCGACGTAACGTAACTCCGGCCGCCGACGCCCGCCTTAGAGCTTCTCCACCGGCGCGTACCGCAGCAGGAGGCGCTTCGGCTTGGGCTCGCCGAAGTCCACCGTCGCCTCGGCGTTCGCGCCCGTCCCCTTCACACCGACCACGGTCCCGAGACCGAACTGGTCGTGCGTGACGCGGTCGCCGACGGCCAGCGACACGACCGGCTTCTCCGATGCGCGCCGCGTCGCGAAGCCCTGCGCACCGCCGGTACGCGAGCGCGACGAGGAAAGCGACGAGGCGATTCCCGCGGTGGGTCCGGACGTGGCAGGCGCACCGACGGAGCCGGTCCGCTTCCAGTCCAGGTGCGTGTCCGGGATCTCCTCGAGGAAGCGGGACGGCGGGTTGTACGACGGCGTGCCCCAGGCACTGCGCATGGACGACCGGGTGAGGTAGAGCCGTTCACGCGCGCGGGTGATGCCCACGTACGCGAGGCGACGCTCCTCCTCCAGCTCCTTGACCTGCCCGAGGGAGCGCATGTGCGGGAACACGCCGTCCTCCATGCCGGTCAGGAACACCACGGGGAATTCGAGGCCCTTGGCGGTGTGCAGGGTCATGAGCGTGATGACTCCGGAGCCGTCGTCCTCCTCGTCGGGGATCTGGTCGGAGTCGGCGACCAGGGCGACGCGCTCAAGGAAGTCGGAGAGCGTGCCGGCCGGGGCGGCGGCTCCGCCGGCCTCGCCCTCGCCTTCACCCTCGCCCGCATCGGCCCCGCCCTCCGCGTCGTCCGCGGTCTGGCCGGTGTCCGCGGTCTGGCCGGTGTCCGCTGCCCGGTTGTTGTCCTGCTCGAACTCCAGCGCCACGGCGGCGAGCTCCTGGAGGTTCTCGATGCGGGTCTCGTCCTGCGGGTCGGTCGAGGCCTGCAGCTCGGCCAGGTAGCCGGTCCGTTCGAGCACGGCCTCCAGGACGACGGCCGGGCCGGCGCCCGACTCGACGACGGTCCGCAACTCCTCCATCAGCGTGTTGAAACGCTTGACGGCGTTGGTGGAGCGGGCCGCCATTCCGTACGCCTCGTCGACGCGGCGCAGCGCCTGCGGGAAGGAGATCTTCTCGCGCTGCGCGAGCGCGTCGACCATGGCCTCGGCGCGGTCGCCGATGCCCCTCTTCGGCACGTTGAGGATGCGGCGCAGCGGCACCGCGTCCTCGGGGTTGGCGAGAACGCGCAGGTAGGCCAGCACATCGCGGACCTCCTTGCGCTCGTAGAAGCGGACGCCGCCGACCACCTTGTAGGGCAGGCCGACGCGGATGAAGATCTCTTCGAAGACACGGGACTGGGCGTTCGTCCGGTAGAAGATCGCCACGTCGCCGGCCTTCGCGTCGCCCGCGTCGGTGAGGCGGTCGATCTCGTCGGCGACGAACTGCGCCTCGTCGTGCTCGGTGTCGGCGACGTACCCGGTGATGCGTGCGCCCTCGCCCTGGTTGGTCCACAGGTTCTTGGGGCGGCGGCTCTCGTTCCGCTCGATGACCGCGTTGGCGGCGGTGAGGATCGTCTGGGTGGAGCGGTAGTTCTGCTCCAGGAGGATCGTCGTCGCGTCCGTGTAGTCCTCCTCGAACTGGAGGATGTTGCGGATCGTGGCGCCGCGGAAGGCGTAGATGGACTGGTCCGCGTCACCCACCACGCACAGCTCCGCGGGGTCGTCGCCCTCGCCTCCCGAGGGGCCGACCAGCTCGCGCACCAGCGCGTACTGCGCGTGGTTCGTGTCCTGGTACTCGTCGACCATGACGTGCCGGAAGCGGCGCCTGTAGTGCTCGGCGACGTCCGGGAAGGCGCGCAGCAGGTGGACCGTCGTCATGATCAGGTCGTCGAAGTCCAGCGCGTTCGCCTCGCGGAGGCGCGACTGGTACATGGCGTAGGCCTGGGCGAGGGTCTTCTCGAAGCCGTCGGCGGCCTGACCCGCGAAGTCCTCTTCGTCGATCAGCTCGTTCTTCAGGTTCGAGATCTTGGCGCTGAACGACTTCGGCGGGAACTTCTTCGGGTCGAGGTCCAGGTCGCGGCAGACCAGGGCCATGAGCCGCTTGGAGTCGGCGGCGTCGTAGATCGAGAAGGAGGACGTGAAGCCCAGCTTCTTGTACTCCCTGCGGAGGATGCGGACGCAGGCGCTGTGGAAGGTCGACACCCACATCGCGTTCGCCCGGGGGCCGACGAGCTGCTCGACGCGCTCCTTCATCTCGCCCGCGGCCTTGTTCGTGAAGGTGATCGCGAGGATCTGGCCGGGGTGCACGCCGCGCTCGGCGAGCAGGTGCGCGATGCGGTGGGTCAGCACGCGGGTCTTGCCGGATCCGGCGCCGGCGACGATGAGCAGCGGGGAGCCCGCGTGCACGACGGCCGCGCGCTGGTTCTCGTTCAGCCCGTCGAGGAGCGTCGCCGGGTTGATGACCGGGCGCGGGGCGCCGTCGCGGTAGTGCGTGTCCCGGGACATGGGCGCGTCGAACTTCCCGTCGAACAGATCGTCCGGAATGGGCTCCGGAGCGCTGTCCTCGGGCGGCGGCGGGGGCGCTTCGTCCGTGGCCCGGGAAGGCTGCAGGTCCGCCAGGAAGCTGTCATCAAAGAGGCTGCTCATCGCCTCCCGAGTCTAGGCGGCCCCACTGACAACCCGCTGCGGGTTCCGGACAGACCGACCCGCGTCACGCCTCGCCCATGGACGATCACACTCCGCCATGTCCGCTCGCGCGCCGCGTACGCCCGCGCAAAGTAACGAAAATGTATCGGGCATATCGAACATCAACCTTCACAGGCACCACACGAGTTGGCTAGCGTGCCCGGCGGGCCACTCGTCCCCCACCGGCGAACCCCGCCGGGAACGGGCGGCCTCCGCCGAGTCCGACGTGTTCGGAGCCGGGGACCCACCGAAAACTTGGGGTGAGTCGGTCCCGTACTTCGTACGGGACTGTAGGGCAGCCTTCCGAACCATCCGCCCGAACCCGACAGCTAACCCGGTAGGCGGTCTACGGAAGGAGTCGCCTCCTTGGCGTCGCACCGCAAGCCGCGGAACCGGACAGCCGGCATTCGTACGGCCCCCGCCATCGGCATCACGACGGCAGCCCTCACCTCCGTCGCCCTCCTGTCGCAGAGCGCGCAGGCCGCGCCCTCGGCGCCGGCCAAACCCAGCCTAGAAGAGGTGCAGAAGAAGGTCGACGAGCTCTACCAGCAGGCGGGTGTCGCCACCCAGAAGTACAACTCCGCCAAGGAGCGCACCGAGAAGCAGCGCAAGAAGGTGGACCGGCTGCTGGACGACGTGGCCAAGCGCACGGACAAGCTGAACGACGCACGCCAGGAGCTCGGCTCGTTCGCCGCGGCGCAGTACCGCACGGGCGCCGTCTCCGAGACGGCCACGATGATGCTCGCCAACGACCCGCAGGGCTACTTCGACCAGAACCACCTGGCGGACCGCCTGACCACGCGCCAGAAGAAGGCGGTCGACGCCTACGAAGTGGAGCAGGCGTCGGCGACGAAGCAGCGCACGAAGGCGGCGAAGAGCCTGGAGACGCTGACCGACTCGCGGGACGAGCTCAGGACGAGCAAGAAGACCGTCCAGAAGAAGCTGGGGGACGCCCGCGAGCTCCTTTCGAAGCTGACCGCCGAAGAGAAGGCGCGGCTAGCGGAGATCGAGCGGAAGAAGAAGCAGGAGGCCAAGCGCAAGGCCGAGAAGCTGGCCCGGGAGCAGGCCGCCGAGGCGGAGCGCAAGCGCAAGGAGGAGGCGGCCCAGCGGGAGAAGGAGCGCGAGGGGGGCCAGGACTCCGGTTCGGGCTCCGACACAGGCTCGGGTTCCGGTTCGGGCTCGGGTTCCGGTTCCGGTTCGGGCTCCGGGAGCTCCGACGGCAGCTATGCCACCAAGGCCGCGAAGGTCATCGACTTCGCGGAGGCCCAGATCGGCAAGCCGTACGTCTGGGGCGCCACCGGCCCCGACTCCTACGACTGCTCCGGGCTGACGCAGGACGCGTGGAAGGCCGCCGGGATCTCCCTGCCGCGCACCACGTGGGACCAGGTGAAGGTCGGCACGACGGTGAAGACCGCCGACGCGAAACCGGGTGACCTGGTGTTCTTCTACGACGACATCAGCCACGTCGGGATCTACATCGGCAACGGCAAGATGATCCACGCCCCGAAGCCGGGTGCGAACGTCCGCGTCGAGTCGATCTACTACATGCCGATCCACAGCGTGGTCCGCCCCGCCTGACGAGACGGCGCCCCTCTTACGCGCGCGTGGCCCGCATCCTTCCCGGATGCGGGCCACGCGCGCGTAGAGGCAGGAAAACTCAGGTCCACAGCACCGCGATGAAGATGTTCGCCGTGGTCAGCAGGCCGACCGCACCGAACATGCCCTTGTCGACCTTCTCCTCGTCACG
The DNA here is from genome assembly GCF_008642315.1 of Streptomyces venezuelae. Classification (NCBI taxonomy): domain Bacteria; kingdom Bacillati; phylum Actinomycetota; class Actinomycetes; order Kitasatosporales; family Streptomycetaceae; genus Streptomyces; species Streptomyces venezuelae. The sequence goes on from NZ_CP029192.1 coordinate 3,657,247, forward strand.
CTTTACGTAGACCAGCGCGAGGATCACGATCAGCACGGCCAGCTTGATGCCGATCTTGACGTTGTTGACGGTGTGATCGTCCGCCTGGTTGAGGCCCACCAGGGCCACGCCGGTGACGAGCATGGTCAGCGCGCCGTGCAGCATCGCAGGGCTGAAGCGGGCTGTGCCCTGGCCCATCTGCTTCATCTGGGTCAGGAAACCGCCCAGGAGCGAGGCGATGCCGATGATGTGCAGGCCGACGAAGAGATGGATGAGTACGTCCATGAGTCCGGAGCCTAGCCGGGGCCCCCACCCCACCCGTCGGGCGCCCCCATAGCACCACCCCGCCTCCAGGCACGTAGGAAACGCGCCATCGGTCACACCCGCGCACGAAACGGCCGCCACCCCATGAGGCACTCGGTCACGGTCCGCCGCTGTTCCGCCCTCTTCCGTCATTTGCGCACAATCCATCACCAACCCGTGACGGCCAGGTTTAGCGTCCTCCACCAGGTGACCGGCTCCCCACCGCCGTCCGACCCGGGACGGCCGTCGGCCACCACCGCCGAGAAACCCGGCGGCGGCTCGCTCCCCCTGTGCGGGCCGTCGCCGGACACGTAAGGAGCCCCACTTCGTGCCAGCGCACCGCAAGCCCCGACAGCGCTCGCTCAGCGGCAGCACGGTCCGCACCGCCGCCACCCTCGCCCTCGCGGGAGCCGCGTCGGCCACCGCCTTCGACGGCACGGGCCACGCGGATCCCCGGCTCAGCCCCGCCGAGGTGAAGTCCAAGGTCGACTCGCTCTACCGCGAGGCGGAGATCGCCACCGAGAAGTACAACGGCGCCAAGGAGCAGGCGGAAAAGGCCGAAAAGAAGCTCGGTGGGCTGCGCGACGAAGCCGCCCGCAAGACGGAGAAGCTCAACACCGCCCGCAACAGCCTGGGTTCGTATGCCGCCGCCCAGTACCGCGCCGGCGGCATCGACCCCTCCATACAGCTCGCGCTCTCCTCCGACCCCGACCAGTTCCTGGACCGCGCCTCACGTGCGGACCGCGCCGGCAGCCGACAGGCCGTGGCCGTCGGCGAGGTACGGGACCAGATGCGGGAGATCGAGCGACTTCGGGGCCGGGCCGACGACCGGCTGGACGCCCTCCGCACGCGCCAGGCGGAACTGCGCGAGCACAAGAAGACGATCACCAAGAAGCTCGGCGATGCGAAGCGTCTCCTGTCCCGCCTCACCGCCGAACAACGCGCCGATCTCACCGGCCCCGAGGGCGACCGCGCCAGCCGGTCCACCGCCCGCGAAGCCGCCTCGGGGGCCGCCAAGGCGCCCGACGCCCGCGCCGCCGCAGCCGTCTCCTACGCGTACAAAGCCCTCGGCAGCCCGTACGTCTGGGGCGCCACCGGCCCCGACGCCTTCGACTGCTCCGGGCTCACCCAGGCCGCCTACCGCTCGGCGGGCGTCGCGCTGCCCCGCACCACCTACGCCCAGATCGGCGCCGGAAAACGAGTCCCCCGCTCCGAACTGCGCCCCGGCGACCTGGTGTTCTTCTACTCCGGCATCAGCCACGTCGGCCTCTACGTGGGCAACGGCCAGATGATCCACGCCCCCAACCCGAGCGCCCCGGTCCGGCTCGCCCCCATCGACCAGATGCCGTTCGCCGGAGCCACACGCGTGTCCTGACCCACCGGACTGCGCCAGTATTGTCACGCGCATGCCTAGCCGTACGCTGCCTCCGCCCCCGCCACCCGTGTATCTGCGCACCTGGCCGGACCGGCAGACGCTGCTCACCGACCGAGGCATGGCCCTCCAGGAGCTGCACAGGCGACACCTCGGAGTGAGCCGACTCCTGCTGCTGTGGCTGTGCGGACTCGGCGGCGTCACCGGCTGGGCGCTGCTGATCCAGCCCATCCGGTACATCGACGACAAGGACCCCAGCGCCTTCCTGCTGGGCCCGGTCCTCCTGGTCCTCGGCCTCGCGGCGCTGGCCCCCGCTGTCATCGGTGTCGTCCTCGGCATCCGCCACGACCGACGCATACGGCGCCTCGCCGACGCCTGGCTCGCCCTGGACAGCCACCCCGCTTCCGACGCCCGGCTGCGCTCCCCCGGTCTCAGCCTCCTCTGGCTCCTGTCGTCCCTCGCCGTGTGCACACTCGGGCTCTGGACGTCCTTCTCCGCGGCCGCGTACGCAGAGCCGGGCAACGCGACCTACGCCGACGTCATCCTCGGCATGGGTGCCGGCCTGCTCATCTGGCTGACCGGCCTGCTCGGCGCCGCGAAGGCGGTCGGCCACTACCGCTGGGCCCTGCGCAACCTCGGCCCCGCACTACCGGCCACCGCCGCCGCCCACCGCTAGCGCCCGCTCAGACCAGCCGTCGCGCCGTCGCCCACCGCGTCAGCTCGTGGCGGTTGGACAGCTGCAGCTTCCTCAGCACCGCCGACACGTGCGACTCCACCGTCTTCACGGAGATGAAGAGCTGCTTGGCGATCTCCTTGTACGCATAGCCGCGCGCGATGAGCCGCAGCACCTCGCGCTCGCGCTGGGTGAGGCGGTCCAGGTCCTCGTCGACCGGAGCCGCGTCGGTCGAGGCGAAGGCGTCCAGGACGAACCCGGCGAGGCGCGGCGAGAACACCGCGTCGCCGTCCTGCACACGGAAGATCGAGTCCACCAGGTCGGTACCGGTGATGGTCTTGGTGACGTATCCACGGGCGCCGCCGCGGATGACGCCGATGACGTCCTCCGCCGCGTCGGACACCGACAGCGCGAGGAACCGCACCGGGCGCTCCGCGTCGGACATCAACGGCGCGCACCGGCGTAGCACTTCCACGCCTCCGCCGCCCGGCAGATGCACGTCCAGGAGGACGACCTCGGGGCGCGTGGTCGTGATGACCGTGACCGCCTGGTCGACGTCGGCCGCCTCGCCCACGACCTCGACTCCGGTGACATCGGTGCGGCCGATCTCCGCCTGCACTCCCGTGCGGAACATTCGGTGGTCGTCGACGAGGACGACCCGCACACGACGCCCGTCCGCACCGCCGCCCTCGTCCGTCCCGGTCGGCTCGGTGGGCCCGTTCGCCCCGGTCGCGTCGCTCATGTCGTCGCCGTCCTCTCCATCTCCAGCTCGACTTCCGTGCCGCCGCCCGGCACCATGCGGAGCCGCGCCGTGCCGCCGTTGCGCTGCATACGGCCGATGATCGATTCTCGTACGCCCATGCGGTCGTCCGGCACGGAGTCCAGATCGAACCCGGGACCGCGGTCCCGAACGGACACGAACACCGTCTCCCCCTCGACTTCGGCGAAGACCTGCACCGCGCCGCCCTCGCCACCGTACTTGGCGGCGTTCACCATCGCTTCCCTCGCGGCCTGCATCTGTGCGGTCAGCCGCTCGTCGAGCGGGCAGTCGCCGACGACGACGACCTCGATGGGGACGCCGTGCTTGTCCTCGACCTCCGCGGCGCTGCGGCGGACCGCTTCGGCGAGGGTGTCGGGTTCCTCGTCCTCGTCCTTGCCGGTGCCCTCGGGCTTGTAGAGCCAGGCGCGCAGGTCGCGCTCCTGGGCGCGGGCGAGACGGCGCACCTCGCTCGCGCTCTCCGCGTTGCGTTGGATCAGGGTCAGGGTGTGCAGCACGGAGTCGTGCACATGCGCGGCGACCTCGGCTCTCTCCTGGGCTCGGATGCGCATGAGCCGCTCCTCGGAGAGGTCCTGCATCATGCGGACGAGGTAGGGACCTGCGAGCAGCGCCACACCCACGAGCACGGCGAGCGAAGCCTGCAGCACGGCGCCCAGGTGCGCGGCGGAGCCCTGCAGCACGAAGATGCCGGACACACCGGCGCCGACCAGGAGTACTCCGGCCGCCGAGCGGGCGATCGTCAGGGTGCGCCGACGACGGCCGACGGCCATCCAGCGAGCTCTTCGGGCGTTGTCGGCCTGCCGCCAGACGAGGGCGACACCGGCGGCGACGAGCAGGGTCGGGACGACGTACGCCTTCGTCGAGCCGTCCAGGTCCACGTTGCTGACGAAGACCATGGCGACGACGACCATCGCGAGGAGCGCGACGAGTTGTCCCTTGTCGGGCTTGCGGGCGACGAGTCTTCGGCGGCCGTCCGGCATCGTCTCGGCCGTGACGGCCGCGGGCGGCCGCTGGGCGTCCACTCCGCCCACGCCGAGCGGGACGAAGAACCAGAACGCCGCGTAGAGCAGGCCGCCGAGGCCGTCCGCCGTGAACAGGCCGACGAAGATCAGCCGGACCCAGATCACGGGCAGCCCGAGATGTCCGGCCAGACCGCGTGCGACGCCGCCGAGCCAGCGCCCGTCGCCGCTGCGATAGAGCTTGCGCAGCGGTCGGACGTCGTCGATGGGCGGTGCAGCGGCTTCCGGCATGTTCTCGATATTCACACGCGGGCGCGGGTCGGAGCATCAGGGTCGACCCCCGAGACTTCCCTGATCCGTTCCCCTGCCCCAGCCCTGTCAGGGTGCGGCCCGCTGAGCCTCAGGGGCGATATCAGGGTTCGTCCAGGGTCTTCCCGACTGCCGCGGCGGCCCCGCGGCGGTCACCATGGACTCATGACAGATCAGCAGCGCGCCGAGACGGAGACCGAGGCCGCCCTGCACGACGCCTCGCGCGCCGCGCACGGCGTCCCGGGCGGTCCCGCGGACACTCCTGACCCGGGCCTGCCCGCGGAGGAGCGCAAGTTCCGCCGCGACCGCCGGCAGAAGAAGATCGGCGGTGTGTGTGCCGGTCTTGGCCGGCAGTGCGACATGGACCCGGTGATCTTCCGCATCGGCCTGGCCGTGCTCGCGATCACCAGCGGACTGGGATTGGTGTTCTACGGCTTCGCATGGCTCTTCGTGCCGTATGAGGACGAGGAGGAGAACGAAGCGCGCAGGCTCCTCTCCGGCCGGGTGGACGGCCAGGCGCTGACCGCCGTGCTCTTCGCGCTCGTCGGCTGCGGAGTCTTCCTGACGCTGCTGAAGAACGGGGACGCGCTCACCTTCTCCGGCGTCCTCGCCCTGCTCCTCGCGGGCGCCGGGTACTGGTCGCAGCAGCGCGACACCCTCGATCCCGATCCCGTGGCGGCGCAGGCCGTGGCGGACGCACCGCCCGAGGCGAAGGCGCCACCGGTCACCGGGAGCCCTTCGTGGTGGCGCGACCCGATCATCAAGGACGGGACGTACGACGGGATCTCGGGCTACTTCTGGGGTCCCGAGGGCCTCAAGCCCGAGGGTCTCACCGTCGAATACCAGGTGGCGGGCCACCGTGCGGGCGTGCTCCGCGAGACCAAGGTGCGGCCGCCCGCGCCCACCCCCCGAGGGCCGCGCTGGATCGGCGGCTGGGTCTTCCTGACCGCCCTGCTCGCCGGCGGTCTCGGGACCGGGCTGACCTGGGAGGAGCATCCGCTCGGGACGACCTTGCAGGTGGGCCTCGCGTGCGCGCTCGGAGTGTTCGGCCTCGGCATCGCGGTGAGCGCCTTCCTCGGGCGCACCGGGGCGGGTTCGATCGTGCTGGCGGTGCTGACCGCCGGGCTCCTCGCCGCTTCGGCGGCCCTGCCGAAGAACATCACGACGCACTACGCGCACACGGACTGGATACCGACGACGACGGCGGACGTCCGCCCCCAGTACGAGGTGGGGCTGGGCACCGGCACGCTAGATCTGAGCAGGCTCGACGTCGGCAAGGACAAGACGTTGCGGACGAGCGCCGAGGTCGGTGCGGGCAGCATCGACGTGATCCTGCCGAAGGACGCCACCGTGCGGCTGGACGTGGAGGTGGGCGTCGGCGACATCACGTTGCCGGGCGACAAGGACAAGGACCTGGACATCGCTCCGGGCCGGGAGAAGACGGTGACGCTGCGGCCGCCCTCGGGCGGCGCCGGCGGCGGCACGATCGATCTGCGCCTCGAAGTCGGCGTCGGACAAGCGAAGGTGACCCGTGCTACGTCATGAATTCCACCCCGGCAAGCTGGTGGCGGGCCTCTGCCTGCTGACCGTCGCGGTCGTGTACGCGGGGGACGCGGGCGGTGCCTGGGACGCACCGTGGTTCGTCGCGCTGCCGCTGATGATGGCCGGCCTGTTCCTGGCGGGCGTGGCGGCGGCGATCCATGGGATACGTCCGAGAGGTGCGGCCCGTCCCGGCGGCGGTGCCGGGGGCGTCAAGGAGCCACGGGACCAGGGCCTGTCCTAGCGGGTTCGTCCGGGTCGCGGGGTGTCCCACGGCGGGCGGCCCGCAGGGCGTCGAGGGAGAGGACCGCGGCTCCGGCGAGGATCAGCGGCAGCCAGGCCATCAGGTAGGCGAGGTCGTTGCCGTAGTAGTAGGGCTCTTCGTGCCAGCTGACGGTCAGCCAGAGACTGAGCGAGATGAGCGCGCCACCGACCGCGGCGACCCGGGCCAACAGCCCGAGCAGGGTGCCGATGCCGACGGCGAGTTCTCCGAGGGCGATGGCGTAGCCGAAGCCGACGGGGCTCTTGAGGGAGAGGTCGACGAGAGCGGGGATCGCGGAGATGTCGCGGACGCCCTCCATCTGGGCGCCGATCGAGCCCGCGCCGCTCGCCTGCATGAAGGTGCTGTCGGTGAGCTTGTCCAGGCCCGCGTAGATGAAGGTGATGCCCAGGAAGATCCGCAGGGGGAGCAGGGCGTAGCGGGTGGCGGACTCCCGCCAGTCGTCACGCCCGGTGCGGCCGCTACGGCCGGTGTGGCTGATGTGGCTGTTCGTACGCATGCCGTGTGCCATGGCACTCCGCCGCCTCTCGCGTGGCCCCGTCTTTTGACGATACGTACGAAGAGGGGGCGCTGCTCAGCGGCGTGCGAAGGAAGTCGGTGCGGTGGAGGAGGGGGAAACGCTGTGGATCAGTCCGTGACGTCGATCGTGACGCGGTTCGTCTCGACGCCCGCGGCCGTGACGACCTGGACCTCGACGCGGCCGGGTTCCACGTCGACGGAGACGGGCACGGTGAGGACGGCGTCGGTCGGGTTGGTGAAGCCGCCCGGCACGGGGACGAGCGGGACGTGGACGTGGACGGCGCCGATGCGGACGACCGTGCGGGCGAGCCGGTCCGCGTCGCCGGCGCCGGGCGGAACGAAGCCCGCGCCGCGGATCTCGATGTCGTCGCCCGTGCGGATGGGGGCGTCGAGGTCACCGGCCTCCCGCGCGCGGACGACGGAGAGGATCACGGGACGGCCGCCTTCGGCGTACTTCCCCGCCAGGTACGTCGCGGCGGAGACGAGTACGAGCAGGGCGAGGCCCCACGGCAGGTCGGGCAGCTGCTCGGGGCGGCGCGCCAGCCGCACGGCCGCGAAGATCAGGGCGACGGCGCTGATCAGGACGTACTGCGCGTCGGCGAAGCTGCCGCGGCCCGCGTCGTCGGTGAGCGGGTCGGAGGCCCGCGGCCGGTCCGCGCGGACCTTCTGCAGGCGCTGGCCCAGCACGCGCAGGCCGACGACCCTGCGCACCAGGACGGCGACCGCGCACACGACGGCGAGGACGGTCACCGTTCCCGCGGCGCGGGCGAGTTGGAGGCCGTCGATCAGTGCGTCGCGCTCCGTGCGCCCCGAGGCCGCGGCGAGTTCGCCCGCGAGGACGAGCACGGCGAAGACGACGAAGAACACCCAGGCGGCGGCCACGGCGCGTGAGGTGGAGAGCCGGTTGTCCTCGCCGATCACCGGCGCGAGGACCCCGCCGCGCGCCCGGTGCGCGTATGCGGCGCCGGTCAGCAAGCCACCCGTGACGAACGCGGCGAGGAGTCCCGCCGTGCGCGCGTCCGACCAGCCGGCGCCGATGGCGGTGAGCGCCTGGACGAGGAGGAGCACGCCGAAGGAGCCCCAGACGACGCCGAGCGTGCGGGTCCACAGGCGTCCGAGCCAGGCCTCGCCCTCGGCCCTGCCGCGCTCGGCGACGACGCGCGCGGACTGGGTCAGCTCGTCCGACACCCACTGCCGCGAGGCGCCCGCCGAGTGCGCGACGGCCGCGGGCAGCCCTTCCCCCGCCGCGAACCCGTCGCGCTGGGCGAGGAACGCGGCCACGGCACGCCGGTGCCCTTCACGCGCCCCGTGCGGGCAGCCGCCGCACGTGCAACCGCCCCCGTGCACGCCCTGCCCCGCCTCCTGCACTGCCACCGCGTACGCCGCCTTCCCCACCCTCGAAGCCTCAAGGACTTCCCGCGAACTTCCCTGCAGAGAAAGGGAATTGTGCCGTACCGGGAGGCGAACGAATGCCCGGGGTCAGGTCAGCGGGGGTGAAAGGCGCGGCTCGGCGTTGACGCCCAGGTCAGGCCAGCAGATCCGGTTCACTGCGGCTGATGTCCTGCCACAGGGACTGGTAGTTGATCCACGCGACCAGGTCGCTGCCGAGCTGTTCGCGGGTCTGCACCGCCTGCTTGTGGCCGATCAGCACGGGCCGCCCGGCCGCCCGTGCGCTCAGCTGGACCTGGCAGGAGCGTTCCATGGTGATGAACCACCAGGCGGCGGCGTCGACGGAGTCCCCGACCGTGAGCAGGCCGTGGTTGCGCAGGACGACCGCCTTGTGGTCGCCGAGCGCGGTCGCGATCCGTCGGCCCTCCTCAGCGTCGACGACGACGCCGGTGTAGCCGTCGTACAGCGCGTGGCTCTCGTAGAAGGCGCAGGCCTCCTGCGTGATCGGGTCCAGGAGTTCGCCGAGCGTGGAGAGCGCGCGGCCGTGCAGCGAGTGGCAGTGCGCGACGGCGACCACGTCGGGCCGTGCCAGATGGGCCTGGGCATGGACGGTGAACGCGGCCTGGTTGACGTGGTGGCGCCCCTCGACCACCTGCCCGTCGGCGTTGGCGAGGACGAGGTCGCCCACGGTGATGTGCTTGAAGGGCATCCCGAAGGGGTTCACCCAGAAGCAGTCGGTGTGTTCCGGGTCGCGTGCCGTGATGTGGCCGGAGACTCCGTCCTCGTAGCCGAGCCTCCCGAAGATCCGCAGCGCGCCGGCGAGCCGTTCCTTGCGGTGCCGTCGTTCGTCCGCCACGGAGGCGTGGACGGGCGGCATCGCGAACTGCAACCGCTCGACGGGTATCGGTGTGGGCGCCTGCATGTGTCCTCCATCCGTGGCTGTACGGGGCGGAAGTTACCGGCGGGAAGCACAGGAGGACAGGGGTGCGACGCGATCAAGGGTGCGGGGTGCGGCATGGTCGGCGGGGCCGTGAAGGGCGACAGCGGGACGGTGAAAGGCGACAGGAGGTGTCGGGTATCGGCGGCAGACTCGACGTATGACGTGGAATTGGGAAGCCTTCGCCACCGCAGAGCCGGATCTCGCCGCGACCGTCGAGAAGCGGTTCGGCGCGTTCACACACCACACCCTCGCGACGCTCCGCAAGGACGGGTCGCCGCGCACCACCGGGCTCGAAGTCCGATTCCTGAACGGGGAGTTGTGGCTCGGCATGATGCCGAACTCCCTCAAGGCGCTCGACCTGCGCCGCGATCCGCGTTTCGCGCTGCAGGCGAACCCGGGGCCGGGCACGGAGATGGCGGGCGGCGACGTCCGCATCGCGGGGCGGGCGGTCGAGGTGCGGGACCCGGTGACCGTCGCGCGGTACACGGACACGGTGAATCCGCCGGACCCGGACGCCTTCCACCTCTTCCGTGCCGAGTTGACGGAGGTGGTGCGGACCTTCATCGAGGACGAGAAGTACCTGGCGGTGCAGCTGTGGAGGCCGGGCGCCGGAGTCCGGGTCACGCGGCGGACGTGAGAACGCCGGTGCCGCCCGTCCGTGGCGAAGACGGAAGGGCGGCACCGGCGCTCAGCGAGCCTGGGAGAGGTCGACCCCGGGGGTCACTCCCACTCGATGGTCCCCGGCGGCTTCGACGTCACGTCGAGCACGACGCGGTTCACGTCGGCGACCTCGTTCGTGATGCGCGTCGAGATCTTCGCGAGGACGTCGTACGGCATGCGGGTCCAGTCGGCCGTCATGGCGTCCTCGGACGAGACGGGGCGCAGGACGATCGGGTGGCCGTACGTGCGGCCGTCGCCCTGGACGCCGACGCTGCGGACGTCCGCGAGCAGGACGACCGGGCACTGCCAGATCTCCCGGTCGAGACCGGCCGCCGTCAGCTCCTCGCGGGCGATGGCGTCGGCCTCGCGCAGCAGGTCCAGGCGGTCCTTGGTGACCTCGCCGACGATGCGGATGCCGAGGCCGGGGCCGGGGAACGGCTGGCGCTGGACGATCTCGTCCGGCAGGCCGAGCTCGGCGCCGACCATCCGGACCTCGTCCTTGAACAGCTTGCGCAGCGGCTCGATGAGCTGGAACTCCAGGTCCTCGGGGAGCCCGCCCACGTTGTGGTGCGACTTGATGTTGGCGGTGCCGGTGCCGCCACCGGACTCGACCACGTCGGGGTAGAGGGTGCCCTGGACCAGGAACTCCACGGGCTGGTCGCCGGGGGCCTCGGCGACGATCTCCGCCTGGGCCTGCTCGAAGACGCGGATGAACTCGCGCCCGATGATCTTCCGCTTCTCCTCGGGGTCCGAGACCCCGGCGAGCGCGGCGAGGAAGCGCTCCTGCGCGTCGACGACCTTCAGCTGCACGCCGGTCGCGGCGACGAAGTCCTTCTCGACCTGCTCGGTCTCGTTCTTGCGCATCAGGCCGTGGTCGACGTACACGCAGGTCAGCTGCGAGCCGATGGCCTTCTGCACGAGGGCGGCGGCGACCGCGGAGTCCACGCCGCCGGACAGCCCGCAGATCGCACGCTTGGTGCCGACCTGCTCACGGATCGCGGCGACCTGCTCGTCGATGACGTTGTCGGTCGTCCAGTCCGGCTTGAGGCCGGCGCCGCGGTAGAGGAAGTGCTCCAGGACCTGCTGGCCGTGCGTGGAGTGCATCACCTCGGGGTGGTACTGCACGCCGTACAGCTTCTTCTCGTCGTCCTCGAAGGCCGCGACCGGCACGACGTCCGTGGACGCGGTGACCGTGAAGCCCTCGGGGGCGGCGCTGCACGCGTCGCCGTGCGACATCCACACGGACTGCTCGGTCGGGGTGCCCTCGAAGAGGGTGGAGCCGGCCTTGGATACGGCGAGCGGGGTGCGGCCGTACTCACGGGCGCCGGTGTTGTCGACCTTGCCGCCGAGGGTGGTGGCCATCAGCTGGAAGCCGTAGCACATGCCGAAGACGGGGACGCCGGCCTCGAAGAGCTGGCGGTCGAGCCTCGGGGCGTTCTCCGCGTACACCGACGAGGGGCCGCCGGACAGGATGATCGCCGCGGGCTTCTTCGCGAGCATCTCGGAGACGGGCATCGTGCTCGGCACGATCTCGCTGTAGACGCGGGCCTCACGGACGCGACGGGCGATGAGCTGGGCGTACTGCGCTCCGAAGTCGACGACCAGAACGGTGTCGGGAGCGGCGGCAGCGGGGGGCGCTGATGGCACGGCGGCGGCCTTCCGGCGTTGAGCTTGAGCGGTGCGTGAGCAGAGGCTCGTGCGTGAGCAGGGGGTCTGTGTTTGTCAATTCTAACGGGCCCGGCGCGCCCCCTTCGTCGTATCCGACGGGCACACACTCCCGCCCCGGCGGGCGCGGGCCTCCCGTACCGGCGGGCACGACCCTCCGGCCGGCGGGGGCGGCCCTCCCGTCCCGGCAGGCACACCCCCGTGGGTCGGAGGCGTCTCAGCATCCGAGCCGTACGGGGTCCCGGTTGACCCGGCACGCGCCGGTGGGGGCATACTGGCCCCGTGACCAAGCACCTCAGCTTCCTCTTTACCTATGGCAACCGGCCTGCCGGCTGCCATGGTCGAGCTGCTTGATCCCACCGACAAGCGACTTACCGGGCGCCCCGGGCCGACAAGGCCCGGGGCGCTCTGTCGTACGCGGGTCCTGCCGATCCGGGGCACCTCTTCCGACAAAGGAGCCCCGCATGACGACCACGACCACGACCGCCACTGCCGTCACCGCCGCCACCGCCGCCTCCTCCGCGGACAAGACCGGCGCCCGCACTCCGGAGGCCGCCGGGGTGATCGAGAACGCCCGTGAGCGGATCGACGCGCTCGACGACCGGATCATCGGCCTCGTGCAGGAACGCATGGCCGTCTCCGCCGTCATCCAGGAGGCCCGCATCACCTCCGGCGGCCGCCGCGTGAACCTCTCCCGCGAGATGGAGGTCCTCGGTCACTACAGGGACGCGCTCGGCAAGCCCGGCACGGCGCTCGCGATGACGCTCCTGGAACTGTGCCGCGGCCGCGTCTGACCGCGCCCGCGTCTGACCGAGAACGTGTCTGACAGCGCCCGCCCCACGGCCCCGGCGGCTGCGGATCTGAGTTCGGATCCGCTCTCACCCGTACGGCGCGTGACCGGTCGCGGAGAGGCTTCGTTGGTCTCAATGTCCGTGTCAGCCAGGTGCGGGCCCGCAAGAACCACGCGTGGCTCCGCTGGAGCGATGAGGTGCAGGGATCGCTCCCTGCACCGTGGGACCTCGCTCCAGCGACGTGACCGGACGGCAGGGGACAGCAGCCCGGTCACCCAAGAGAACGGTCGGCTTCGGGGACGCCCGGAGCCGGCCGGCCTCCGTCCCGGCTCCCGGGCCGAATCCCCGGCCTTCCCCCCTCAGATGCGGTCCAAACGGTTGCGCAGTGAACAACCCATCCAGCACGATGCGTAGAAGGACGGGCAGCGAGTCCCGCCGCCCACAATTTCATTGCCAATGGTCGATACCACGCGAGCGCCCCTCGTGCGCCGGGTCGGCCACCGGCTCCTCGACCAGAGCGGCGCACTCCCCCCCTGCGCCGTCCCGAGGCATCGACGCGGCCCTGACGTCGTTGCCGACAGCCAAGGGCCCCGCGGATCCGTCCCGCGGGGCCCTTCGCTCTTCCGGCTTCCGGCTTCCGGCTTCCGGCGGCCGACGCCGACCACGCGCCCTCCGCCGGTATCGCCTACGCCGCCTGCTTCGCCTTCTCCACCTTCTTCACCTGCGCCTCGACGACCTCCGCCGGTACGCCGAACTTCTTCGGCTTGAGCAGATTGATCGAGTAGAAGGCCGCGAGCGTCGAACCGCTGCGGACGACGGTGAAGCTCATCGGTGTCTTCTGGCCCTCGATGAGGCCCACGACCTTGTACGAGACCGCCTCGTCGCCCGCCTTCGGCGTGGGCAGCGCGGCGACGTCCCGATACTTGGAGTCCGCGTGCTCGTAGGCGGTGCAGTTCTTCGTGGCCGTCCGCAGGTCGTCCATGACCTTCTCCGCGTCGGGCTGCTCGTGCGCGAGCAGCGCGAGCGAGATGACCGTGGCGTCCAGCTCGTCGGGGCCGGTCATGATCCTGCCGACGCGGGCCTTCGCCGACGGCTGGGTCGCGAACATGAACATGTCGGCGAACGGCTGGCAGGCGGCCGGGTCCGCGGGCACGGTCTGCGAGGGCATGTCCTCCGCGGACATCTTCTCGACCTTGTAACCCTTGAGATCGCCCTTGGCGAGCACCGCCTTCTCCAGGTCGGCGGCGGACAACGCGGTCGACTTCTTCTCGGCCGGCTTCTGCTTGGCCTGCTGCCCGGACTGCTTCTTGTCGCCGGAGCCGCTGCCGCTACCACTACCGCTGCCGTTGTCGCCGCTGCCCTTGTCGCTGCCGCACGCTGCGGTCAGGCCCAGCGCGACCATGACGGACGCGGCCACGACGGCCCGAGACACAGATGACTTCACGTTTCCTACCTTCACGTGTCACGGCGCGGGCGACGGCCCGCGCCGAGGCGACATGAAAGCGGTAAACACACGCCGCTCACCAGCGTTTTCCGTAACGATCAGAAACCGCCGAAAAGGTTGTACGCGGCGCGTGTGACATTGTGAAAGCGGCCGAGGCCGGCACAGGCCCTAGACCTTGCCGAGTTGGACGTCGACGATGTCGGGCGCCACCTTCGGGTCCTGGTCCGCCGTCGGCGTCCCGATGCCGCCGGTGCCGTCCTTCTCGGCGTCCCTGTCGCGCTGGACGCCTTCGGGGTCGTAGAGGTTCGACGCGTCGAAAACGGCGAGCGTCGCGCCGGTGCGCACGACCGTGACGCTCTCCCGCATCACGTACTCGCCCTTGCGGTGGGCGATCTTGTACGAGACGGCCTCGTCGCCCTTGTGCGGTGCGGGGAGCGACCGTACGCCGATGTAGCGCTGCTCCCCGGCCCGGAAGGCCGAGCACTTCTTCGACCGCGTCGCCGTGCGCAGGTCGGTCATCGTGCGCTCGGCGTCCGACGCGGCGAGGGAGGACAGACCGACGCGGGTCGTCGTGAAGTCCTTGTCGTCGGTCGGGGTCAGGATGCGGCTGACATGGCCAGTGGCCTTCCCCTCAGCGCTTTCGGCGCCTTGGGCCTTCTCCGCGGCGCCTTGGGTCTTCCCCACCGTGCGTACGTCGAGCATCGCCGCGAGCGGGGCGCACTCCGCCGGGGAGGGCTTGCCCACGGGCGGCGCGGCGGCGGAGGAATCGGACCCGGATCCGGACTCGGACCCTGCCCCGGACTCGTCCGGCTTCTCGACCTTGTAGCCCTTCACGTCCCCCGCGGCCAGGGCCGCCTTCTCCAGCTTCGACGGGCCCGCACTCGCGGGCGGCTTCGCGCCCTTGTCGGCGTCGCCGCCACCGTCACCACTGCTGCAGGCCGCACTCACTCCGAGTGCGACCACGACCGATACGGCCGCCACGACGCGCGACACCGATGGCTTCACGTTCTGACTCCCCCGACGGCTTTCCGCCCTGTATCCGGAACTACGACTACATCTACGACGGAGGAAGATCGAATCTGGTTCCGCTGCTCACCGGGTGACGTGCCGTCGGCTCACCAGCCCCAGAACCAGAAGCGGAACGGGCTGAGCAGGACGATCGCGAGGGCCATGCCGCCGAGGACGATCACCACGCTCCACACACGACGGCTGCGCTCGGACCTGCCGCCGCGCCCCCCGGTCGAGCCCGTCGGCATCGCCCGCCAGTCGTCCGGGCGCCACCGCGCGGACTCGGCCTCGCGCTTCGCGCGCCTGCGCCGGAACCGGCCCGCCTCCTCGACGCGTTGGCGCGCCGCCTCCTCGTCCAGGCGCCGCAGCCGCTCCGCCACCATGCGCGCCCGCGCGGACGGCTCCTTCGGCGCCGACGAGCGGATCTCCCGCTCGCTGTCCTTCTCGAATCTCTCCCACACCTCGTCGGGTATGGCCACGCTGTCCCCTCCCCTGTTCCCCGGGCGCCCTGTCAGGTGCCCTGCGAGCGGGGGAAGTTCTAGCACGAGCCACTGACAACGGGCCTGTGAGGCACACCACATAAGAATTCTGTGAAAGCGAGGACAACCATTCACAGGCGTCACAGGTCATCCATGCAGCAACAAGAGTCAGTGCCAAGTCAGTACCAACAGTGAGCAAGTACCAAGAGCCACCCCGCGTCTCCGACTTCTGAGGTCTTCATGAAGCTTCGTCGTGCCATGGCTGCCGCGGCCGCTACGGCTGCCATAGCCCCGATCGCGCTGCTGTCGGCCCCGGCCGTTTCCGCGGCCGAGGGCACGTCCACTCCGCCCGCCCCGGCCGCGGGAGCGCCGACGGAGTCCGCCACGGCGACCCCGCCCGTGACGCCGCCCGCGCAGACGGCCGAACCGGACAAGACGCCCGGCAAGCCGACCCCGCCGACGGAGCCCCCGGCCCCCGAGAAGAAGCGCTCGGACGAGGTGAAGACCCCGAAGACGCCGGAGGTCCCCGAGGTCCCGGACGAGGCCGCCGAGGAAGCGCCCGCCACGTGCGAATCCGACGACGGCAGCACGGACCCCGACTCCGTGCTGGAGGTCGACTTCGTCGGACTGCCCAAGAAGATCGTCGCGGGCAGCGGCTGGCACCGGTTCAAGCTCAGCGCCGAGAACCCGACGGACGAGCCGCTCGGTGACGTGCACTGGACCGCGTTCGTGAACAACCTCGGCGCCGACGCGAAGAAGAAGGACGGGCTGCGGTACTTCACCGAGGTGCAGTACCAGGACCCCGAGACCAAGGAGTGGACGACGGTCGAGAGCCCGCTCAACGACGGTCTCGCCTACGGCGACGTCGAGCTGGACGCCGAGGACAGCGTCGACGTCAAGCTGCGGGCCAAGGTCGACGCCAAGGCCCCGGCCGTCGACGGATACGTGGAGGGCCTCGGCTCCTACGTCGACTCCGAGCTCGACTGCACGCACACGTCGTCCAAGTACCGGCCGCTCACCATCGTGAAGGCCGGCGACGAGACCGCCAAGCCTTCGCCGAAGCCGTCCTCGTCCCCGTCGAAGACGGCGCAGGCCGCGCCCTCGCCGCAGGGCAGTGCTTCGGAGGCCCCGGCTCCGGCCACCGGCAGCCTCGCCGAGACCGGCTCCAGCTCGATGCTGCCGACCGTCGGTGTCATCGGCGGTATCGCCGTCGTCGCCGGTGCGGGCGTCGTGTTCGCCGTACGCCGCCAGAAGGCGGACGGCACGGCCTGAGCCGACCAGGCCACATCGGCCACCTGATCACGCGGAAGGACCTGCGCTCGGAGGGGGGTGCAGGTCCTTACGTGTGTCCGCACGTGTGTCCGCACGTGCCTCCGCGCGGCTCAACGGTCCGCCGACGCCTACTTCTTGGCCGGCACCGTCGGCATCCCCAGGAACGGCAGCCTCAGCGCGCCGAACGCGTCCGCCGGGACCGCCGGGGTCTTCGGTTCGACGGCCGCGAGCCGCACGTACCGCGCGCCCTGCGCCGGACGCGGGTCCTCCCCTCCCTTGTTGGGCCAGAACGACATGGCGCGCTCGGCCTGCGCGGTGATCGTCAGGGACGGGTTCACGCCCAGGTTCGCCGAGACCGCGGCGCCGTCGACGACCGAGATGCCGGGGTGGCCGTAGAGCCGGTGGTACGGGTCGATGACGCCGGTTCGCGCGGAGTCGCCGATCGGGCAGCCGCCGAGGAAGTGCGCGGTCAGCGGGGTGCCCATGAGCTCGCCGACGTTCGATCCGGGGAAGCCGTTGATCTCCTGCGAGAGGAGCGAGGCAGCGCGGGTGGCCTCGGGGATCTGGTCGGGGTTGGGCGCGCCGTGGCCCTGCCGGGCGGTGAGCAGCCCCTTTCCGACGCCCTTCTCCTTGCGGTACGTGGTCAGGGAGTTGTCGAGCGACTGCATGACCAGGCCGATGATGGTCCGCTCCGACCAGTGCCGGTTGGAGAGCGAGCGGACCATCAGCCACGGGTGGCGTGCCACGTTGCCGAGCCAGCCCGCGACCCGCGCCTTGCCGCCCCGCACGCTGTACGGGACCTGGAGCACCGTGAGGCTGCCCATGGCGTTGGACTTCTTGCCGTAGCGGACGGGCTCGATGTGGGTGGTGTCGTTCGGGTGGATCGACGAGGTGATCGCGACGCCCTTGGTGAAGTCGGCACGCTCCACTCCGTGCTTCTTGCGGTAGCGGCGGTCGGTGGTCTGGGCGCCCACGAGCGCCTCGGAGTTGGTGCGGGTGAGGCTGCCGAGGCGTGCGGAGATGTGCGGCAGCAGGCCGGTGTCCTTCATGCGGTGCAGGAGCGTCTGCGTGCCGTACGTACCGGCGGCCACGACGACCTTGCGGGCCGTGAACGTACGCCCCTGGCCCTTGCGCTTCTTGTCGGTCGGCAGGGTCGCGACGGCGAAGCCGCCCCGGGAGTCCTCGGTGACGGCGACGACCGACGTCATCGGGTGGACGACCGCGCCGGCCTTCTCCGCCAGGTACAGGTAGTTCTCGTTCAGGGTGTTCTTCGCGCCGTGGCGGCAGCCGGTCATGCACTCCCCGCACTCGGTGCAGCCCCTGCGGGAGGGGCCCGCACCACCGAAGTAGGGGTCGGGAACTTCCGCGCCGGGCTTGGACGTTGAAGAACCGTCCGCGTCCTTCTCGTCGCCGAAGAAGACGCCGACGGGTGCCATGTGGAAGCTGTCGCCGACCCCCAGCGCCTGGGCGGTGGCCTTCAGATGGACGTCCGACGGTGTCATCGTCGGGTTGAGCCGCACCCCGAGCATGCGCTTGGCCTGCTCGTAGTAGGGGCGCAGCTCGTCCTGCCAGTCCGTGATGTCCTTCCACTGCGCGTCCTTGAAGAACGGCTCCGGAGGTACGTAGAGGGTGTTGGCGTAGTTCAGCGAGCCGCCGCCGACCCCTGCGCCCGCGAGGACCATCACGTTGCCGAGCAGGTGGATGCGCTGGATGCCGAAGAGGCCGAGCGCGGGCGCCCACAAGTAGTTCTTCAGGTCCCAGGAGTTCTTGGGCAGTGTCGCGCGCGTGAAGCGGCGGCCCGCCTCCAGTACGCCGACGCGGTAGCCCTTCTCCGTCAGACGCAGCGCGGACACGGCCCCGCCGAAGCCGCTGCCTATGACGACGACGTCGTAGTCATACCCGTCGTACCCGTCGTGCGCGGCGTGCCCGTCATGCGCGGCGTCCTCGCCCACGGGGTCCAGGTTTTGGGCAGAGCTCTCCTGTGACATTGACTCTCCTCGTTGAGAACTAACGCACTAGCGCAGGCGAAGCGCCTTCATGACCTTCAGGCTGGTGCTCATGAACGCCGCGTACTTCTCGTCGTCCAGACCGAACGCCGGCGCCAGCGGCATGACCCGCTGGGACGCCACGGTCTGCGCCTCGGTGTACTTGAGGATTCCCTCGGAGCCGTGCCGACGGCCGAGACCGGAGTCCTTCATGCCGCCCATCGGGGCCTGCGCGCTGCCGTAGGCGGGCGCGTAGCCCTCGTTGACGTTGACCGTGCCGGTGCGCAGGCGGGCGGCGACCTTGCGGCCGCGGCCGCCGTCCTTCGTCCAGACCGAGGAGTTCAGGCCGTACGGCGTGGCGTTGGCGAGCTCGACCGCCTCGTTCTCGTCCGTGAAGCGGTAGATGGAGACGACCGGACCGAAGGTCTCCTCGTTGCAGACCGCCATCGGGGCCTCGACGCCGTCGAGGATCGTGGGCTCGTAGAAGTAGGGACCGATGTCGGGGCGCGCGACGCCGCCCGCGACGAGCGTGGCGCCCTTGGCGACGGCCTCCTCGACGTGCCGGGTCACGGTCTCCAGCTGCCGCTCGCCGACGAGGGAGCCCATGTCGGCGCCGTACGCGAGGGACTTGCCGAGCCGCATCGCCTTCGTGCGCTCCGCGAAGCGCGCCACGAACTCGTCCGCGATCGACTCGTGGACGTAGAGCCGCTCGATGGAGATGCAGAGCTGGCCCGCGGAGGAGAAGCAGGCGCGCACCGCGCCCGACGCGGCCTTGTCGACGTCGGCGTCGTGCAGCACCAGCATGGCGTTCTTGCCGCCGAGTTCGAGCGAGACGCCGACCAGGCGTGCGGCGGCGCCCTGCGCGACCTCGCGGCCGGTGCGGGTGGAGCCGGTGAAGGAGACGTAGTCGGCGTGCTTGACGATCTCGGGTCCCACGACGGGGCCTTCGCCGAGGACGACCTGGAAGACCTCCGCGGGCAGGCCCGCCTCGATGATCAGGTCGCGGGCCCAGAGCGCGGTCAGGCAGGTCTCCGTGTCGGGCTTCATGACCAGGGCGTTGCCCGCGGCGAGGGCCGGCAGCGCGTCGCCGACCGAGAGTTCGAGCGGGTAGTTCCAGGGGGCTATCTGGCCGACGACGCCGCGCGGCTGGCGGTTCTCGGTGACCTTGGTGAGGACGGGGACGACGCCGGTGTGCCGCTTCGACGCCAGGTAGGAGGGTGCCTTGCGGCCGTAGTGCCGGGCGGCGACCACGACGGCCTGGACCTCCTCGTGCGCGTGCAGCCGGGACTTGCCGGTCTCCAGCTGGATCAGGTCGAGGACCTCGGCCTGGCGCTGCAGCACCAGGTCGTGGAAGCGCAGCAGGACGGCGGCACGCTGCTTGGCGGGGGTCCTCGCCCAGGCGATCTGGGCGGTGCGGGCCCGCTGGAAGGCGGTCGTGACGTCCTCGGGGGTGGACTCGGGCAGGTCGGCCAGCTTCTCGCCGGTGAGCGGCGAGTGGTTGGCCGTCCGTCCCGACCCGATGACGTCACGGGTGAGCTGGGCGATCAGCTCGGGTGTGACCACGTCGGCGGCGGTGCGCGCGCCGTCGGGGGCCGGGGCGGTCGGGTTCGTTCCGAGGGGCGCTGCGGTGGCCTGCGAGTCCGTCATGCACGTGAGAGTAGGCCTCCACCAGGCTTTTGGGTACCCATCGGTAACGGGGGTTCACGGCCTCCGCACATGACGCCAGTGATTGCTGGCGACAAAGCCGCTGATCAGGCCGTTACCGCTGTGCCGAGCGACTTCTCAGAGTTTGTGGAGCTCCAGGTCCGCGATCGCCCTCTCGGCGACCTCGCGGCCCCGTCCGGTGAAGTCGCCCTTGCCGGGATAGTCGATCCACAGCCGGTACATGTTCCCCGCATCGGTCCGGTAGTACAGGATCCTCGCCTCGCGCGGCAGCTCGGTCTGCGAGTCGGTGTACGTGACCGTGTTCTCGGCGGCGCTCCGGTCCCGGTACTTCGTCTCCTTGGTCGTGGCGGCGGGTGCGGGGTCGCTGGACATGTCGCTGATCGACGACTCGCCGCTCTCCTCGAACGTCTCCGCGTCGGCGTACGCCTGGGCGGCCGCGGTCCCCGCGACCTCGAGCGAGGTGTCCTTCTTCTCCGCGAGATCGAGCGTCACGAAGACGGCGCCGCTGGGATCGGTGTATCTGGCCCAGGACTTGTCCGTGTCGGTGGCCTCCGGCTTGCTCTCCACGTAGCCCTTCGGGACGGAGACCGTGGCGGAGACCGCCTTCGCCTCGTGGTTCGCCCAACTCTCCGCGTCCGAGCCCCCGAAAGGATTCAGCGCCACGAGCACGCCCGCGGCCACCGCCGCGACGACCACTCCGGCGACGACGGCGAGCGCCTTGCGGCTGAGGAAGACCCCCTTGCCGCGCCCCTGGTCGCCGCCGCCCGCGACGGTGACGTGCTGCGTCGGCGCGGGCTGTGGAGGCCTCGCCGCCTCCTCCAGGAGGGCGCGGACCCGCGCGGCATCGGGGCGCTGGGCGGGGTCCTTGACCAGCAGGCGGTTGATCGCCTCGGCCAGCGGGCCCGACGCGGACGCGGGCGCCGCCGGGGTCGCGTTCAGGACGGACTGGAGCGTCGCGGGGGTGTTGTTGCGGCGGAAGGGGGAGACGCCCTCGGTCGCCGCGTACAGGACGACGCCGAGCGACCACAGGTCGGACGCCGGTCCTGGCCGCTGGCCGAGCACGCGCTCCGGCGCGATGAACTCGGGCGACCCGACGAACCCGCCGGTGTCCGTCAGATTGGTCTCGCCCTCGATCTGGGCGATGCCGAAGTCGGTGAGGACGACACGGTCGTGCCGGCCGAGCATCACGTTGTCGGGCTTCACGTCGCGGTGCAGGATGCCCGCGCCGTGCGCGGCGTCCAGGGCGTTCAGCACGTCGAGGCCGATCCTTGCGGCCTCGCGGGCGCCGAGCGTGCTCTCCTGGAGCGCGGCGCCGAGGGAACGGCCCTGCACGAGTTCCATCACGATCCACGGCTGGCCGTCCTCGACCGCCACGTCGTGGACGTTGACCACGGCCGGGTGGTCGAGGCGGGCGGCGGCACGCGCCTCGCGGCGCATCCGCTCGAAGGCGTTGGCCCGCTCGCGCTCCGGCAGGTGGTCGGGGACGCGCGGCTCCTTCACGGCGACCTCGCGGTCCACCGTCTCGTCCTTGGCGCGCCACACCGTGCCCATGCCGCCGTGGCCGAGCTTGGCGAGCAGCCGGTAGCGCCGCGCGATCAGCCGTCCGGTGCCGGGCTCGGTCCCGTGGGGCGGTTCGGGGGCGGGCGGCTGGTCCGGCACGACCTGGGTCGGCGGGGCGTACGGCTGCGTGTACGGGTTGTCGGGGTGCGCCGCGCCGCCCTGGCCGGCTTGCCCCGGTACGCCCGGCGGTCGTGGTGGCTGGAGGCCGAAGCTGGTGGGTTCGTACGGCCCGTAAGAGGCTCCCCCGTCGTTACTCATCCCCCATGCCTACCCCGCGGAGCACCTCGGTTTCCAGCCAGCCCCCGCATTGTGACCGGGGTGATGCACGTGGCGGGACGCCTCGGCGTACCCGAAAGGCCGGGGCCGCTGTCACCCGCGTACGCGCACCGCCCGGGCCCCCTCACCTGCGTACGAACGTGTCCACCGCCGCGTCGAAGTACCTCCGCGCCTGCGCCGCCTCCCCGACCGGCGCCGACACCCATACGTCGAACATCCGGCCGCCCTCCTCCCAGCAGAGGTCGAGCGTGCGGCGGCCGTCCTTCTCGTTGCGCGGCCCGTCCCAGGTGAACTCGAGCAGCGCCGCCGGCCGGCCGTTGCGCGTGGTCTCCGAGACCCTGCCGTCGCGGTATCCGGGGTTGTCCCGAGGGCCGTTCGCGTCGGCGCGGCGCTGCGCGGCGAGCGGGCCGCCCCGGCCGGCCGCCGCCTCCTCGATGCCGATGCGGTACGTCCCGTCGGACGACGCGTAGAACACGCGGGACCCGTCCGCCTGACGCCGGAAGCCTTCGGGGACGGCGAGCGCGAAGCCCCTGGGATCCTTCGCGATGCGGTAGCCCTGGGGCGCCTGCGGCGAGGACGGCCGCGCCGTGGGGGTCGTCACGGTGACCGTCGGTGTCGGCGAGCTCTGCGTCGCCGTGGCGGAGGAGGGCGGGGCCGGTGTGCCCCCGCCGTCGCCGTCCCGGCTCAGCAGCAGCGCCGCGGAGACCCCGGCGCCCGCCATGGCGGCCACCAGAGCGGCGGCGATCATGAAGGTTCTGCCGTGCTTCTCCGGCTTCACGAGCCCCGCGGCGGCCTGCGCGGCGAGCAGCTCCCGCTCGGCCTGCGTCGGGGCACCCCGGCCCGACCGCCCCGGCAGCCCGTGCAGCCCCGGGAGTCCGGGCCGCCCGGAGAGCCCCGGCAGCCCGGCCCCCGGTCTCTCCCGCACCACCGTCGGCATCCGCCCCGTCTCGACGTACACCCGCAGCAGCCCCTCCGCCTCCGCCGCGTCCATCCGCCGCTGCGGATCACGGTCGAGGAGTCCGAGCACCACGGGCAGCAGCGGATCGACGGCCGCGGATGGCCGGATCTCGTCGAAGACGACCGCGTGCAGGACGCCGCCGATGGAGTCGCGGCGGAACGGCGACTCGCCCGCGAGCGCGGTGACGAGCAGGGCGCCGAGCGACCACAGGTCCGACTCGGGGCCCGTCCGCTCCCCCGCCATCCGCTCCGGCGCCGTGTACTCGGGCGAGCCCACGAACGACCCGACCTCCGTGAGCGTCGTCGCGCCCGAGAGCTGCGCGATGCCGAAGTCGGTGAGCACGACACGGTCGGTCTCCCGCTCCAGGAGCACGTTGGCGGGCTTGAGGTCACGGTGCAGGATGCCCGCCTCGTGCGCGGTGCTCAGGGCGCCCAGCAGGTCGATGCCCATCCGCGCCACGGCGTGCGCGTCCAGCGGCCCGCCCCGCGCGATGCGCCCGGCCAGCGAACCGCCCTCGATCAACTCCATGACGATGTACGGCTGTTCGTCCTGCACCACCACGTCATGGACCACGATGACGTGCGGATGACGCAGCTGCGCCACGGCCCGCGCCTCGCGCAGGGTCCGCTCGCGCCGCTGTTCCGCCTCGGCGTCGGAGAGGGTCTCGTCGCGCGCGAGTTCCTTGACGGCCACCCGGCGTCCGAGGAGCAGATCGGTGGCGCGCCACACGACCCCCATGCCGCCCCGCCCGAGTGGCGCGTCCAGGCGGTAACGGCCCGCGATCACCCGGGCGTTGCCTCCACCCGCCGCTCCGGCGTGGTCTCCCAGGCTCCCCATGCGGCCATCATGCCCCACACGTGTGCGAACGGAATGGGTCTCGCCGCGCGGCGGCTGGTTCCGGCCGCCGCCCCTGGCTGCCCCACCCGTACGACGGGGCGCCCGGGGCCCGTGTCAGCCCTCCCGCCAGCCTCGGAGCATCGAGTCGAACTGCTGTCGGGTCTTGTCCCAGCCCTCGGCGGGGGCGGACAGATAGATGGCGTACTCGACGCCGTCTTTGCTCACGTAGGTCTGCTCGATGGCCCGGCGCGGCCCCCTGGTCCTGTCGTTCACCCCGGACGTCCAGCTGAAGTCCCAGAGCGCTCCGTGCTGCCCCCGGAACGTGTTCGAGTCGAGATGCAGCCGCTTGTAGTCCTTGTAGTTCAACAGGCCCTTCTCCAGCTGCAGCTGATGCGCGTACGGCGACTCGGCGTCCGGGGACTTGTCGACGCCGATCCGCAGGAAGCGCCGGCCGTCGTCCGGCGTGTAGTCCACCTGCGTGCCGTTCACCTGGCGCTGCCAGCCCTTGGGCAGCATGAGGCTGAAGCCGTCGGGGTCGTACACCCGCTTCCAGTCGGCGGGGATCCCGCGCGGGGACTTCCCGTCCTCCTGGCTCGTGCCCTGCCCCTGACCACCCTCGTCGGCGGTGAGGCGCAGGTAGCCGAAGACCCCGGCGCCGCCGAGCAGGGCGGCCGCGACCACGAGGGCGGCGACGGCGAGTACGCGGCGGCGCCGCCCGGACGGGGCGGGCGCCGGTGCGGCCGCCGTGGTGGGCCCGCGGTCGTGCGGGGCGGTCGGGGCGTACGGGGCGGCGTGGTGGTACGGGGACGCCTGGCTGTACGGGCCTGCCTGACGCTGCGGGGTGACCTGGTCGTACGAAGGGGACGTCTGGTCGTACGGAGACGTCCTGCCGTACGAAGTGGTCGGGCCCTGCTGGGCGGCGGGGCCCTGCGTGGCGCTCTCGGGCTGCGTGTTCGCCTGGGTCGGCACATAGGGCTGCGGCATGCCAGGCCGCCGCCCCTCCGCCGCCTCGGCCAGCATCGACTCGGCCTCCGCCGCGGTCGGCCTGGCCGCCGGATCCTTGCGCAGGAGCGCCTCGATGATGGGCGCGAGGAGCCCCGCGTGCTGCGGCGGTTCGGGCTCCTCGGTCACCACGGCCTGCATCGTGCCCAGCGGCGACGTACGGCGGAACGGCGAGTTCCCCTCGACCGCCGTGTACAGCGTCGCCCCGAGCGCCCACAGGTCGGACGCGGGCCCCGGGTTGGCGCCGCTGACGCGCTCGGGCGCCAAATAGTCGACGGAGCCGACGACTTCCCCGGTCCGCGTGACCGTGGAGTCCCCCTCGATGGCGGCGATCCCGAAGTCCGTGAGCAGGATGCGCCGGTCGTCCGAGAGGAGTACGTTGCCGGGCTTGACGTCGCGGTGCAGCACCCCGGCGGCGTGCGCGGCCCGCAGCGCCTTCAGGGTCCACAGGCCGATGCGGGCGGCCTCGACGGGTTCGACACGGCCGTCGTCCTTGACCGCGTCCGCGAGCGAGCGGCCCTCGACCAGCTCCATCACGATCCAGGGGCGGTCGTCGTACTCCAGGACGTCGTGGACGGTGACGACGGCGGGGTGGTTGATGCGGGCGGCGGCGCGCGCCTCCGTCTGGGTACGCGTGAAGAGGACCGCGCGGTCGGCCTCCTGCACGTACTGCGCGGCCGTCAGTTCCTTGACGGCGACGGCACGGTGCAGCACCTCGTCCTGTGCGCGCCACACCCGTCCCATGCCACCGCGGCCGATGGACTCGGCGAGTCGGTAGCGGCCCGCGAGGACCAGGCCCTGCATCTGATTCACGTTTCCCCACAATGGTCTTGACAGGGCCAGGTTAAGGAGCGGGAGCCGCGCAGGGAACCACAGGGGGGCTTAGGAGACCGCACTGTGACGCATGCCGTGCATGTCCCGATGGCCGGATTCGGCTCAGTCGGTGACCCGATAAGTGGCCGACGCCTGCTCGTACAGCCGGGTCACTTCGTCCCGTTCTGCCTCCGGGCCCCGCACCTGGACGACGTGGTACTTGCCGCCGACGACCATCGCGAGATTGCGGACGAAGACCTCGCGGCCCGCGTCGTCCTGCCAGGTGAACTGCCCCTCCGCCATGGCCCGTCCACCGACGTCGATGCGGCGCATGCCGCTCGACGTCGCCCACGAGGAATCGCGGAAAGGCTGCAGCTCACGCTCGTGTTCGCGCTGGTACTTCATGGGGTCGGCGCCGTAGCTGTCCGTGGAGTCGCGGCCCGGCACCAGCAGCAGTTCGAAACCGCCGTGGGTGTAACGGACCTGCCCCCTGCCGTTCTTGGGCTCGCGGTCCCAACCGCCCGCCACGGCGACGTGGAACCCTTCGGGGTCCTTGCGGACGACGAACCCCTGCGGCACCTCGGGGCCGGAACTCTGCGGCTTCGACGAACCGGGATCCTTGCCCGGCTCGTCCTTCTCCTTGCCCTTCCCCTCGTCCTTCTCCTTGTCCTCGTTCTTGTCCTTCTCGCCCTTGCCGTCGCTCGGCTCAGGGGCGGAACTGACCTCACCGGCGCTCCCCGCGCGGTCGCCTGAGCGGTCGTCGGTCTTGGGCATGAAGACCATGGCGTACGCGACCGCCGCGGCGAGCCCGAGCAGGATGGCGATCAGGAGCAGCCGGCCGAGCGAACGGGGGCGGGCCGGGCCGCGCGGGTGCGCCTCGCGGGGCGGGCGAGGGCCGCTGTGGCCCTGGAGGGGCGAGACGTCGGGTACGTCGTGTCCCGGCCTGCCCTGCGCCTTGCCGCCCTTCCCCCGGCCGCGCTTGTGCCGTCCGTGCGCCTCGACGTTCTTCGAGGCGTTCTTTCCGGCGTTCTTCGCGGGGTTCTTCCCGGCGACCGCGGCGCCCCGCCGCCTGCGCACGACCTCGCCCCGGCGGCGTACGACAGGCAGCCGACCCGCGTCGTACGGCGGCACCGGCACGACGTGCGCCCCCGCCTCCGGCTCGGGCGCGGAGCGCACCAAGGAGCGCAACCAGCCGCTGAGCTCCTCGAAGTCGAGCCGCTCTGTGGGGTCCTGACGGAGCAGCGACTCGACGACGGGACGCAGCGGGCCGCACTCCTCGGCGAAGGCGGGCGGCTCGGCGCACACGAGCTGGACGAGTTCGGCGGTGCTGTCCTCGGGGTACGGCGCGTGGCCCTGCACGGCGCGGTAGAGCAGCGCCCCCAGGGCCCACAGGTCCGTGGCGGGGGCGATGGGCGCGGCGAGCTGCCAGTTCTCGTGCACGGGCCCGGCCTGTTCGGGGGCCCACCGCTCGGTGACGGCGCCGACGACCACCATGCGCGCGAGCCGTGCGCGTTCGGCGGCGAGGGCGGTCGCGGGGCCGCGCACGGGGGCGCTTTCGGTATCGCCGTCGTCCCATCCGCCGCGCACGGGGGCGCTTTCGGCGTCACCGTCGTCCCGCGCCGGAACCTCCCGCCGCGGCACCGCCCCGTGCCACGGCTTCTTGCCCGCCACGCCGTAGGGGTCCGATATCCGCCCCGCGGGTTCGGCCTCGGACGCGGGCGTGGGGGCGAACCCGGGGCCGGACGCGAGGTCGAACTCGGGGTCGGGCGCGGGATCGAGCGGCACATCCCCGGTTTCGTCCGCGGCGTCGCCGTGCCCCGTGTCGTACTCCGTTCCGTACTCCGCGACGTTGCCGACCGACCCCGCCGAGCCCGTCGCCTCCCCCGCCTCCACCGGCCGCGGGTCGTACCCGCAGAGGGCCTCCTCGGCG
Source organism: Streptomyces venezuelae (assembly GCF_008642315.1). Classification (NCBI taxonomy): domain Bacteria; kingdom Bacillati; phylum Actinomycetota; class Actinomycetes; order Kitasatosporales; family Streptomycetaceae; genus Streptomyces; species Streptomyces venezuelae. Next base: position 3,684,632 of record NZ_CP029192.1, read on the forward strand.
GCGCCCGCCGCCAGACCCGTCAGCATCACGCGCCCGTCGTCGCAGATCAGGACCGTCCGCGCGGTGATGTTCCGGTGCACCCAGCCGTACGCGTGCAGCACCCGCAGCGCCGCGAGAACGTCCGCCGCGACCTCGGCCGCGCGGTACGGACTCAGCGGCCGGTCCGCGAGGAGCGCCGCCAGCGGCCGCGCGGCGACCAACTCGCTCACTATCCACAGCGAGCCGTCCTCCGCGAACACGTCGAAGACCTGGTCGAGCCGCGGGTGGTCGGGTATCTGGGCGGCGGTCTGCGCCGCCTCGATGGCGCGCCGCACCGCCGGGTCCGTGGGCCTGCGCGTCGTCCTGGTGCCGGGCAGCCGGGCCGCGGACCGCCGCACCCCGGGGCCACCCGCTCCCGCCCGCGGCAGGAACCCTTCGGGCAGGTCGGCCATGTGGGCGGCATCAGCGGCGTCGGGGGCGTATGCCTCGTCGACCACCTCCGCCTCGACGATCTCGGGCAGCGGCACCTGCCGGACGAGGACTTCCTGCCCGCTGTACGTGTCGAAGGCGCGCGACTCCGCGAACTCGTACGCGTCGGAGGGCGGCAGCGGCAGGCGGTAGCGGTCGGCGAGCACCCGTCCCGCGTAGTCGTCCACGATGCCTTCCCCGTCCGCCCGGTGGTCAAATCCGTTCGTCTTGCGGCGCGTTGCGGCTGCTTACGGTCCGCAAGCACTCACGATACGTGCCGTTGGTGAACCGTATTGAGGGGATTCGAGATCCCGGCCTCAGGACTTCGGCTCGAACGTCTTCGTGAAGGTCTGCCACGTGGCGCGACGCTTCTCGCCGTCCCAGTCGTCGGCCTTGGCCGTGTACATCATTCCGTAGCCGAGGCCGCCGTTGACGACAAAGCCGCGGTCTATCGACCGGTACTTGGTCCCGCCGTCCACGTAGGTGAATTCCCAGTCGGCCGTGTTCCAGCCGCGGAAGCCGACCTTCTCTATACGGATCCGGTCGTACTGCGGCCGGACCATGTACTTCTCCTGGTTCTTCCAGTCCCCTACCGGGTTGTCCTTGGGCGTCGTCGTCCAGCCGACCAGCAGCTTCTGCCCGTCGGGGCCGCCGAACCGCGCGCCCGCGCGGCCCGTGGACTGGTACTTCCAGCCCTTCGGGAGCCCGATCGCGAAGCCTTGGGAGTGCTTGTACGTCGACTCGGCGCCGTCCTCCGGCTTCTTGGCGTCGTCGTCCTTGCCCGGGTCGTGGCCCTCGCCCTCGTCCGGGTCGCCGCTCTCGTCCTTGCCCGGATCCTTGCCGTCGTCGCCCGTGCCGGTGCCCTGGCCGTCCTCCTTGCCGGAGTCCTTGCCCTTGTCCTCGTCCTTGCCCGGGTCCCCGCCGCCGGTCGCACCGGCGGACACGGCCTTGTCGCCGCCCTTGTTGTCCTTGCTGTCCGCGTTGTCGTCGCCGAGCGCGAGGGCGAGCACGGTGCCGAGCACGGCGAGCACGACCACCATGGTCACTATGACCAGCGTCCGGCGCGGCACCACGTCGGTGAGCGACGCCTTCGCGGGCGCCCGCGGCGGCACGCCCGCGGCCCCGTTGGCCGCGGTTCCGTTCGCGGTGCCCTGCGCGGCTCCGGCCGCGCCGCCCGTGCCGCGCGCGGTGGCGGACGCGGCCGCCTTGCGCACGGACTGCAGGGCGCCCTTCAGCCGGTCGGCCGTCTCCCCGGCCCTGCGCCCCTCGGGACGCGCCGTCCCGTACGTCGTCGCGGTCCCGGCGTTCCCGGCGGGGGCGGAGGACCCGACCGAACCGTGCGCGGCACCGGCCGCACCGGCGGCCCCGGCTGCGGCACCCGTGCCCTTCGACGTCTTCGACGCCTTCGTCAGCCTGTTCGGCTTGGGCACCCTCGACGCCTTCGGCGGCTTGGGCGGGGCCGGAGGCAGCGGCACCACCTTGGTCGCCTCGACCGGCTCGGGCTCGGGCTTGGTCTCGGGGGCGTAGATGACGTCCTTGAGGAGCGCACGTGCCCCGGCGTCGTCGAGCCGCTGCTCCGGGTCCTTGGCGAGCAGGCCGTAGATGACCTTCTCCAACGGTCCGGCGTTGACGGGCTGTTCGACGTCCTCGGTCATCACCGCGGTGAGGGTCGCGATGGCCGACCCCTTGTCGTACGGGGGCACGCCCTCCACGGCCGCGTACAGCAGCCCGCCCAGCGACCACAGGTCGGCCGCGGGACCCGGCTTGTGCCCGCGGGCCCGCTCCGGCGAGATGTACGACGGGGCGCCCACGAGCATGCCGGTCGACGTGATCGACGGGTCGCCCTCGACCTGCGCGATGCCGAAGTCCGTGAGGACGACCCGGCCGTCCTCGGCGATGAGCACGTTCGACGGCTTCACGTCGCGGTGCAGGATGCCCTCGCGGTGCGCGGAGCGCAGCACGTCGAGCACGGCGAGCCCGACCTCGGCCGCGCGCCGCGGCGTGAGCGTTCCGTCCTCGCGGATCGCCTCGGCGAGCGACTTGCCCTCGACCAGTTCCATCACGATCCACGGCCGGTCGTCCTCGTCGACCACGTCGTAGACCGTCACGGCGCTGGTGTTGCGGATCCGCGCGATCGCCTTGGCCTCGCGCAACGTCCGCGTGATGAGCCGCCGCTTCTCCTCCTCGTCGATGCTCGAGGGGAACCGCAGCTCCTTCACCGCGACCGTACGCCCAAGGGTTTCGTCCTTGGCGCGCCAGACGGTGCCCATGCCTCCGCGGCCGAGCACCTCTCCCAGCCGGTACCGGCCGGCGAGGAGACGTTCGCTCTTGTCCCGACGGGCGTCACCCGTCTGCTCCGCGTCCGACATGCGTCCCCTCTGCTGCTACCGCTGCTACCCGAGCAACCCGCCCTGACAGAGCCTTCATTGTCCCTTACTCGGCGACCGGTCGGCGCCCAGGGTCCGCCGGCCCCCATCCCGTGCCCCATGATGGACCGCGCACGAGGAGGGACCCGCCTTGCCGACACCGCGCTCGATACCGGCCATCCTGCTGGCGGCGACGCTCATCGGCCTGACGGCGGGCCGCCCGCAACCCGCGGCACCGGCCACGGACGCCACTCTCGCGCTGCTCACCACCCGGGGCAAGGCCCCGGCCGCGGCACTCCTGAGTCGCACTCAGCCCGAACCGCCCCCGGGTGCACGCACCCTACGCCACCAGGCATCTCCCGTCTCCGTGCAACGCTCCGCACAGCCGAACTCCGCGGCGCCGAACCCGCGCCCCTACCTGCACTTCGCCCGCACCGGCCCCTCCGTGTCCCGCGCCGACCACTTCAGGGTGGGCAGCATCACCAAGACGTTCATCGCCACGGTCGTCCTCCAACTCGCCGCGGAACACCGTCTGTCCCTGTCCGACCCGGTCGAGCACCATCTGCCCGGACTCGTCCACGGACCGGGCGTCCACGGCCGCACGATCACCCTGCGCGCCCTGCTCACCCACACCAGCGGCCTCTACGACTTCACCGCCGTCACCAAAGGCACCGCCCCCGTCACTCCCGCTCTGGCCGTCCGCACCGCCCTCGTCCACCAGGCCTCCCCCAAGCGCCGCTGGACGTACTCCAACACGAACTATGTCGTCCTAGGCATGGTCATCGAACAGGTCACCGGCAACTCGTACGCCACCGAAGCCGAGCACCGCATCCTCCGCCCCCTCCACCTCACCGGCACCTCGTTCCCCGGCGCCCGCACCACGCTCCCCTCCCCTCACGGCCGCGCCTTCACGAGCGGCGGCCGGGACGTCACCGCGCTGGACCCGCGCGTGGCCGGAGCCGCGGGCGAGCTGATCTCCACCCTCGCCGATCTGAACCGCTTCTACGCAGCCCTGCTCTCCGGCCGGCTCCTGCCCGCACCCCTGCTGCGGGAGATGCTCAACACCCGCCCCGCACACGGCCGGTACGGCATGGGCCTGTATCCACGGACGCTTCCCTGCGGCACCACCGTCTGGGGCCACAACGGCCGCATCGTCGGCAGCTACGTCCGCACCGCGGCCACCCGCGACGGCCGACGGGTCGTCACCTTCCGGGTCAACACGGACAAGACGGCCGACCCGGCCCTGGAATCGTCGCTCCTCGCGGCGGAGTTCTGCCCCCGCACCCCTTAGGCCCCGAGTCGCCTCAGTTGAGCGGCACGATGTCGGGCGCCCCCAGCCGTGCCGCGTCCGCCGTCAGGTCGTCCGGCTGGCGCTGCGACTCCCGCTCGGCCTCCACCCGCTTCTCGTAGTGCTGCACCTCCCGCTCGATCTGGTCCTTGTCCCAGCCGAGGACCGGTGCCATCAGCTCGGCGCACTCCCGGGCACTGCGCGTGCCCCGGTCGAACGTCTCGATGGAGATGCGGGTCCGCCGGGTCAGCACGTCGTCCAGGTGGCGGGCGCCCTCGTGCGAGGCCGCGTAGACCACCTCGGCCCGCAGGTAGTCGTCGGCCGCCTGGAGGGGGGCGCCGAGGGCCGGGTCCGCGGTGATGAGTTCGAGGACCTCCTCGGCCATCGAGCCGTACCGGTTCAACAGGTGCTCCACGCGCACGACATGAAGGCCCGTCCGGGCGGCGATCCTCGCCCGGGCGTTCCACAGTGCCTTGTACCCCTCGGCGCCGACCAGCGGGATGTCCTCCGTGACACAGTCGGCGACGCGCTGGTCCAGGGCGTGCACCGCCTCGTCGACGGCGTCCTTCGCCATCACGCGATACGTCGTGTACTTGCCGCCGGCGACGACGACCAGGCCCGGGGCGGGGTGCGCGACCGTGTGTTCGCGGGAGAGCTTGCTCGTGGCGTCCGACTCGCCGGCGAGCAGCGGCCGCAGGCCCGCGTACACCCCCTGCACGTCATCCCTGGAGAGGGGCCTGGCGAGCACCGAGTTCACGTGCTCCAGGAGATAGTCGATGTCGGCGCTCGAGGCGGCCGGGTGGGCCTTGTCGAGGTCCCAGTCCGTGTCGGTCGTGCCCACGATCCAGTGGCGCCCCCACGGGATGACGAAGAGGACGCTCTTCTCGGTGCGCAGGATCAGTCCGGTCGTCGCGTTGATGCGGTCCTTGGGCACGACCAGGTGGATGCCCTTGGACGCCCTGACGTGGAACTGGCCGCGCTCGCCGACCATGGCCTGGGTGTCGTCCGTCCACACGCCGGTCGCGTTCACGACCTGCTTGGCGCGGACCTCGTACTCACCGCCGCCCTCGACGTCCTGCACCCGGGCACCGACGACACGCTCGCCCTCGCGCAGGAAACCGGTGACCTTGGCACGGTTGGCGACCTTCGCGCCGTACGCCGAAGCGGTGCGGACCAGCGTCGCCACGTAGCGCGCGTCGTCCATCTGGGCGTCGTAGTACTGCATGGCGCCGACCAGTGCGTCCTTCTTCAGGCACGGGGCGACGCGCAGGGCGTGGCGGCGGGTCAGATGGCGGTGCATCGGCAGGCCGCGGCCGTGTCCGCGGGACATCGACATCGCGTCGTAGAGCGCGACGCCCGATCCCGCGTACAACCTCTCCCAGCCCTTGTGCTGCAAGGGGTAGAGGAACGGGACGGGCTTCACCAGGTGCGGGGCCAGGCGCTCCAGGAGAAGGCCGCGCTCCTTCAGCGCCTCCCGCACGAGAGCGAAGTCGAGCATCTCCAGATAGCGGAGGCCGCCGTGGATCAGCTTGCTCGACCGGCTCGACGTGCCGGACGCCCAGTCGCGGGCCTCGACCAGACCGGTGGACAGGCCGCGGGTCACCGCGTCGAGTGCCGTGCCCGCGCCGACCACGCCCGCGCCCACGACCAGGATGTCCAGTTCCCGTTCGGCCATGCCCGCCAGTGACTCGGCGCGCTCCGCCGGCCCCAGTGTCGCTGTCCTCACCGCTGCCTCCCGCTGTGATCGGGTGTGGTCGGACTCACATCATGCCCAGATTTCTCCGCCGCCCGCTGATCGCGGCCCCAGCCTGTGGACAACACTCCGGAGCCCCGCGCGGTGCAATACCGCAAATCGGTCATATTTACTCCTAGTCTGACATTGCGCTGGTCCGCCTTGTCCACAGGGCTTGCGCACTCGTCCCACTCCGGCTATTGGGAGGACGGCCCACCGCCATGCCCGCAGATCTCGCCGTCATCGGTCTCGGCCACCTCGGCCTGCCCCTCGCCCAGGCCGCCGTCGCACGCGGCATCGACACCATCGGCTACGACCCCGCCCGCGCCGCCGACCTGGCCGGCGGCCGACTGCCCTGTGACGGCGCCGAGTCCACCCTCACCGCCGCCGACGTCCGCCGGATGCTCTCGGGGGGCTTCCGGCCGACCGTCAACCCGGCCGAGCTCGGCCGGGTCCGCACCGCTGTCATCTGCGCCCCCACTCCGCCGGCGGCCGACCGTTCGCTCGACCTGAGCCAGGTGGCCGAAGCGGCCCGGGCGCTGGCCGCCCGCCTGCGTCCGCACACCACCGTGATCCTCGAATCCCCCGCGTACCCGGGGACCACGGAGGAATTCCTCCGTCCGATTCTCGAAGCGGGCTCGGGCCTGCGAGCCGGGCGCGACTTCCACCTCGCGTACTCGCCCGGCCGCCTCGACCCCGGCAACCGCTCCCACGGCTACGCGGGCACCCCCAAGGTCATCGGCGGCCTCACCCCGGCCTGCACCGAGTCCGCCGCCACCTTCTACGGCCGCCTCACCGACAAGGTCGTCCGCGCCCGCGGCCCCCGCGAGGCGGAGACCGTGCACCTCCTGGAGACCAACTACCGGCACGTGAACATGGCCCTGGTCAACGAGATGGCGGTGCTCTGCCACGACCTGGGCATCGATCTGTGGGACGTCATCCGCTGCGCCGAGACCAAGCCCTTCGGCTTCCAGGCGTTCCGCCCCGGGCCCGGCGTCGGCGGCCACGGCGTCCCCCTGGACGTCCCGAGCCCCTCCAGCGGCGCCCGCCCCCTGCGCATGGTCGAGCTGGCCCAGCAGGTCAACGACCGCATGCCCCAGTACGTGATCCAGCGTTCGGCGACCCTGCTCAACGAGCACGGCAAGTCCGTCCGCGGCGCCCGCGTGCTGCTCCTCGGCGTCACCTACAAGCCCGACCTCGCCGACCAGCAGGGCGCCCCCGCCCAGGAGGTGGCGACCCGCCTCATGGAGCTCGGCGCCGCGGTCAGCTACCACGACCCGTACGTGCCCAACTGGAGCGTGCTCGGCCGTCCCGTCCCGCGCGCGGACTCCCTCTACGAGGCCGCGGCCGACGCCGACCTCACGATCCTGCTCCAGCACCACCGCACGTACGACCTGCAGGGCCTCGCCGTGAAGGCCCAGCTGCTCCTCGACACGCGGGGCGCGACCCCGGCGGGCGCCGCCCACCGCCTGTGACGACGGACGACGACGAAAGGGCCCCGGTACGAAGTACCGGGGCCCTTCTCCGCACGATGCGCGCGATCAGATCAGCGCGATCGACGCGTCAGCGCTTGTGCTGCGAGTCCGCGACCGTCACCTCGACGCGCTGGAACTCCTTGAGCTCGCTGTAGCCCGTGGTCGCCATGGCGCGGCGCAGCGCTCCGAAGAAGTTCATCGAGCCGTCCGGGATGTGCGACGGACCCGTGAGGATCTCCTCCGTGGTGCCGACCGTGCCGAGGTCGACCTTCTTGCCGCGCGGCACGTCCTCGTGGACGGCCTCCATGCCCCAGTGGTGGCCCTTGCCGGGCGCGTCCGCGGCGCGGGCCAGCGGGGAGCCCATCATCACGGAGTCGGCGCCGCACGCGATGGCCTTGGGCAGGTCGCCGGACCAGCCCACGCCGCCGTCGGCGATGACGTGGACGTACCGACCGCCGGACTCGTCCATGTAGTCACGGCGGGCCGCCGCGACGTCGGCGACCGCGGTGGCCATCGGCACCTGGATGCCGAGCACGTTGCGCGTGGTGTGCGCGGCGCCGCCGCCGAAGCCGACCAGGACACCCGCGGCGCCGGTGCGCATCAGGTGCAGCGCGGCCGTGTACGTGGCGCAGCCGCCGACGATGACCGGGACGTCCAGCTCGTAGATGAACTGCTTCAGGTTCAGCGGCTCGGCGGCGCCGGAGACGTGCTCGGCGGAGACCGTGGTACCGCGGATCACGAAGATGTCGACGCCGGCGTCCACGACGGCCTTGGAGAACTCGGCGGTGCGCTGCGGGGAGAGCGCGGCGGCGGTGACCACACCGGCGTCGCGCACCTCCTTGATGCGCTGCCCGATGAGGTCGGCCTTGATCGGCGCCGCGTAGATCTCCTGGAGGCGCCGGGTCGCGGTCTCCGCGTCCAGCCCGGCGATCTCGTCGAGGAGGGGCTGCGGGTCCTCGTACCGCGTCCAGAGGCCTTCGAGGTTCAGGACGCCGAGGCCGCCCAGCTCACCGATGCGGATGGCGGTCTGCGGGGAGACCACGGAGTCCATCGGGGCGGCCAGGAAGGGCAGCTCGAAGCGGTAGGCGTCGATCTGCCACGCGATCGAGACCTCCTTCGGGTCGCGGGTGCGCCGGCTCGGTACGACGGCGATGTCGTCGAAGGCGTACGCGCGGCGGCCGCGCTTGCCGCGCCCGATCTCGATCTCAGTCACGTTGTGGGGCCTTTCCCTCTTGGTCTGCCTGTCCAGTATCCCCGACGCACACGGAAGGGGCGGTCCCGGTGACCCGGGACCGCCCCTTCCACGCGCGCGTGGCGCCGGAAGACTACTTCGTACGGCTGTAGTTCGGTGCTTCGACCGTCATCTGGATGTCGTGCGGGTGGCTCTCCTTGAGACCCGCGGACGTGATGCGGACGAAACGGCCGTTGGCCTGCAGGTCGGGGACGGTGCGCCCGCCCACGTAGAACATCGACTGGCGCAGTCCGCCGACCAGCTGGTGGACGACCGCGGAGAGCGGGCCGCGGTAGGGGACCTGGCCCTCGATGCCCTCGGGAACCAGCTTCTCGTCGGAGGCGACGCCCTCCTGGAAGTACCGGTCCTTGGAGAAGGAGCGCTGGTCGCCGCGCGTCTGCATGGCGCCGAGCGAACCCATGCCGCGGTACGACTTGAACTGCTTGCCGTTGATGAAGAGCAGCTCTCCGGGAGACTCCTCGCAGCCCGCGAGCAGCGAGCCCAGCATGACGGTGTCCGCGCCGGCGACGAGCGCCTTGGCGATGTCTCCGGAGTACTGCAGGCCGCCGTCGCCGATGACCGGGACACCGGCCTCCTTGGCGGCGAGCGACGCTTCGTAGATGGCCGTTACCTGCGGTACGCCGATGCCGGCGACGACACGGGTCGTGCAGATGGAGCCGGGGCCCACACCGACCTTGATGCCGTCGACACCGGCGTCGATGAGCGCCTTGGCGCCGTCGCGCGTGGCGATGTTGCCGCCGATGACGTCGACGCGCGGGGCGTCGGACTTGATCTTGGCGACCATGTCACCGACGAGACGGGAGTGGCCGTGCGCGGTGTCGACGACGATGAAGTCGACGCCCGCCGCGACGAGGGCCTGGGCGCGCTCGAACGCGTCGCCCGCGACACCCACGGCGGCACCGACCAGGAGGCGGCCCCCGGCGTCCTTGGACGCGTTCGGGTACTTCTCGGCCTTCACGAAGTCCTTGACCGTGATGAGGCCCTTGAGGATGCCCGCGTCGTCGACCAGCGGAAGCTTCTCGATCTTGTGGCGGCGCAGCAGCTCCATGGCGTCCACGCCGGAGATGCCGACCTTGCCGGTGACGAGCGGCATCGGGGTCATGACCTCGCGCACCTGGCGCGAGCGGTCCGACTCGAAGGCCATGTCACGGTTGGTGACGATGCCGAGCAGCTTGCCGGCCGCGTCGGTGACCGGGACGCCGCTGATGCGGAACTTCGCGCAGATCGCGTCGGCCTCGGCGAGCGTCGCGTCCGGGTGGACCGTGATCGGATCGGTGACCATGCCGGACTCGGAGCGCTTCACCAGGTCGACCTGGTTGGCCTGGTCCGCGATGGAGAGGTTGCGGTGCAGCACACCGACGCCGCCCTGCCGCGCCATGGCGATCGCCATGCGGGACTCGGTGACCTTGTCCATCGCCGCGGACAGCAGCGGGACGTTCACCCTTACGTTCTTCGAGACGAGCGAGGAAGTGTCGATCTGGTCGGGCGCCATGTCCGACGCGCCCGGCAGCAGCAGCACGTCGTCGTAGGTCAGCCCGAGTGTCGCGAACTTCTCGGGTACCCCCGTCGAAGAACCGCCGTCTGCAGTCATGACACCTTCCCCAAATGGCCTTGATCGGTGCGGATGTCCATGCTAACGGGCTCTGAGGGTGTCTCATTCCACGATCAAGATCATCGGCGAGCTTTGTACATTCACACGTACGCCCCACACTCGTGAAATACCGGGCTACTGCTCCGCGAGCGCCCGCAGCCTGCTCAGCGCCCGGTGCTGCGCGACCCGCACCGCGCCCGGCGACATTCCCAGCATCTGCCCGGTCTCCTCGGCCGTGAGCCCCACGGCGATCCGCAGGAGCAGCAGCTCGCGCTGGTTGTCCGGCAGGTTGGCCAGGAGCTTCTTGGCCCACTCGGCGTCGCTGCTGAGCAGCGCGCGCTCCTCGGGGCCGAGCGAGTCGTCGGGCCGCTCGGGCATCTCGTCGGAGGGCACGGCGGTGGATCCGGGGTGCCGCATCGCCGCACGCTGCAGGTCGGCCACCTTGTGCGCCGCGATCGCGAAGACGAACGCCTCGAAGGGGCGGCCCGTGTCCTTGTACCGCGGCAGGGCCAGGAGGACGGCGACGCAGACTTCCTGCGCCAGGTCCTCCACGAAGTGGCGAGCGTCACCGGGCAGCCGGGACAGACGGGTCCTGCAGTAGCGCAGCGCCAGGGGGTGGACGTGGGCCAGGAGGTCGTGCGTGGCCTGCTCGTCGCCCTCGACAGCGCGGAGAACGAGGGCACCGATCACCGTCGTCTTGTCATCGCGCATCGGTCCATGGTGCCTTGGCGGCGACTGATCCGTGGCACCGCGTCCGTAGTTGTGCACTGAAGCGTTATGAGCAGGTGCGCCGGAACTCATCTCCTGCGCCCTCCCCTCCCGCTCGATCGACTCGTCCCCGAGGAACTCCACATCTCAAGGATGCGGCATCGGCGGCGAAACAAGCGTCGCCGGGCGTACGTCGCCCCGCCCACCGGACGGCGGGCGGGGATCGCCGTGCCCCCGCGACGGCACACTCAGCGCACCAGACCCCAGCGGAAACCGAGCGCCACGGCGTGCGCGCGGTCCGAGGCGCCGAGCTTCTTGAACAGCCGCCTGGCGTGCGTCTTCACGGTGTCCTCGGAGAGGAAGAGCTCACGTCCGATCTCCGCGTTCGAGCGGCCGTGGCTCATGCCTTCGAGGACCTGGATCTCACGCGCGGTGAGCGTGGGCGCGGCGCCCATCTCGGCCGAGCGCAGTCTGCGCGGAGCGAGCCGCCAGGTCGGGTCGGCGAGCGCCTGGGTGACGGTCGCGCGCAGTTCGGCGCGCGAGGCGTCCTTGTGCAGATAGCCGCGGGCACCGGCCGCGACCGCGAGTGCGACCCCGTCCAGGTCCTCGGCGACGGTGAGCATGATGATGCGCGCACCGGGGTCGGCGGACAGCAGCCGGCGGACGGTCTCCACGCCGCCGAGGCCGGGCATGCGTACGTCCATCAGAATCAGGTCCGAGCGGTCGGCGCCCCAGCGGCGGAGGACTTCCTCGCCGTTGGCCGCCGTGGTCACGCGCTCGACGCCGGGCACGGTCGCGACCGCGCGGCGGAGCGCCTCTCGGGCAAGCGGGGAGTCGTCGCAGACGAGGACCGATGTCATGACTGTCCTCCGCGGCTCTCACAGCTGCTGCGCGTCACCTTGAGCCTCCAGGCTGGTACTTATTCGTCACCTGTGCGGTTGACGCTCCCGGACACCTGCCCGAGCGCTTGTTCTTTCAACCGCCTCGCACTCTCAACGACGGTCACCCGAAAGAGTTACGGGGCAGTCGGACACCTTCGGCACTCTACGTGAGGGCGCCGACACAGCGGAGAGCACACGGGAGACCCTCAACGTTTCATCACAAGCTATGCCCCATTTAGCGCCTTTTCTTCCCTTTTCCTGGTGTCTATGGCTAGATTCGCAATGAGTCATATTTTCATCTCCTTAGACAGTAGATGTACGGTCGTGGGCACCGTATCCGCGTCAGAACGGCACCAAGGGGACCAGCAATGGCAGATTTCTCCCGCCTTCCCGGACCGAACGCAGATCTCTGGGACTGGCAGCTCCTCGCGGCGTGCCGCGGAGTCGACAGCTCGCTCTTCTTCCACCCGGAGGGCGAGCGGGGAGCGGCCCGCAGCGCACGTGAGAACTCCGCCAAGGAGGTCTGCATGCGGTGCCCGGTACGGGCGGAGTGCGCCGCCCACGCACTCGCGGTGCGCGAGCCGTACGGCGTGTGGGGCGGCCTGACGGAGGACGAGCGCGAGGAGCTCATGGGCCGCGCGCGCAATCGACTCGTCACGGCGGCGGCGGGCAGCGCCGTGTCGCACAGCTGAAGGAACGTTTCTTCGAAAAGCCCCGCGCCCGAGGCGGGGATCAGCGGGCGGCGGCCCGCGCGAGGTGGTCCAGCGTGGCGGCGACGGCCGGCACCTGCGCCAGGTCCGGCAGCGTGAGCGCGACGATCTCCCGCTGCACGGCGGGCTCCACCGTCACGGTGCGGGCGCCCATCGGGCGTACCGACTCGATCGCGAGCTCGGGCAGCACCGCCACTCCCAGACCGGCGCCGACCAGGCCGATCACCGCCGGGTAGTCGTCCGTCGCGAAGTCGATCCGGGGCACGAAGCCCGCGCTCTCGCAGACCTCCACCAGTTGCCTGCGGCAGCGGGGGCAGCCCGCGATCCACGACTCGTCGGCGAATTCGCCGATGGTGACCGAGTCCGCGCCGGCGAGCCGGTGCCCGTCCGGCACGAGGCCCACGAGCCGGTCGGCGAGCAGCGGGCGCACGACGAGGTCGCTCCACTCCTCCGCGGCCGTCGCTCCTTCGTACCGGAAGGCGAGCGCGACGTCGCAGTCCCCTTCGCGCAGCATCTCCACCGACCGCGGCGGCTCGGCCTCGACGAGGGAGACACGGGTGCCCGGGTGGGCCGCGCGCAGCGCAGCGAGGGCGCACGGGACCAGGGTGGAGCTGCCACTGGGGAAGGAGACGAGCCGGACGCGGCCCGCGCGCAGGCCCGCGATGGCGGCGACCTCCTCCTCGGCCGCGGTGAGCCCGGCGAGGATGCCCGCCGCGTGCCTGACCAGGGCTCCGCCCGCCTGCGTCAGGCGCATCTCGCGGCCGGTGCGGATCAGCAGCGGCGTGCCGGCCGAGGATTCGAGGGCCTTCATCTGCTGGCTGACGGCGGGCTGGGTGCAGCCGAGCTCGCGGGCCGCGGCGGAGAAGGAGCCGGTGGCTGCCACGGCGCGCAGGACACGGAGGTGTCGGGCCTCGATCATGGTTCGAGCATAAGCGGAGCTTGGGCATATAGCGAAATAGTGCGCTGCTTCTTTGAGGGCGGTGATCTCACTAGCCTTGGGCCATGACTACGGCTCTGATTACGGGATCGACCTCCGGCATCGGCGCGGCCTTCGCGCGACGCCTCGCGGGTGACGGGCACAACCTCGTGCTGGTGGCCCGCGACACCGAGCGGCTGCAGGAACAGGCGACCGAACTGCACGACCGGCACGGCATCGAGGCGGAGGTGCTGACCGCGGACCTGGCGACGGACGGGGGCATCGAGGCCGTCGAGGAGCGGCTCGCCGACCGCAGGAACGCGGTCGATCTGCTGATCAACAACGCGGGGTTCGGCAACAAGGGCCGCTATCTGGAGGTCTCGCTCGCCGACGAGCTGACCATGCTCAAGGTGCACTGCGAGGCGGTGCTGCGGCTGACGTCGGCCGCGACGGAGGCGATGCGGGAGCGCGGCCGGGGCGGCGTCGTGAACGTCGCGTCGGTGGCGGCGTTCGTGCCGCGCGGGACGTACGGCGCGTCGAAGGCGTGGGTCGTGCAGTTCACCCAGGGCGCGGCGAAGGACCTGGCCGGGTCCGGGGTGCGGCTGATGGCGCTCTGCCCCGGCTTCGTGCGCACGGAGTTCCACGAGCGGGCCGGGATGGGCACGTCCAACATTCCCGGCTGGATGTGGCTCGACGCGGACAAGCTCGTGGCGGTCGCTCTGGGCGACCTCTCCCGCGGCAAGACGGTGTCTATCCCGGATCCCCGGTACAAGGCCCTGATGGGGGTGGTGAAGGTGACGCCTCGCGCGTTGCTGGGTGGCGTCACGTCCCGTACCGGGCGCAAGTACGGCCCGCAGTAGCCCCGCGCCCCCTGAGGGCAACTTCGGCGAGCGCCCCTTAAGGGGCGCGGGGAACTGCGCGAGGACGGACCACGATCCGCACCCGGCGACGGGAAGCAACCCGGCAGACGCGCCCCAGTAAAGGACTGAGGCCCGGCTCCCAGTACAGGGAGCCGGGCCTCAGTCACCGTTCAAGCCGAGCGCAACGGGTCAGTGCGAGTGACCGTGACCGTGGCCGTGACCGGCCTCCGCCTCTTCCTCGGCCGGCTTCTCGACGACGAGCGTCTCGGTCGTCAGGAGCAGCGAGGCGATCGACGCGGCGTTCTCCAGCGCGGAGCGCGTGACCTTGACCGGGTCGATGACGCCGGCCTTGACCAGGTCGCCGTACTCACCGGTCGCGGCGTTGAAGCCGAAGCCCTTGTCGAGCTCGGCGACCTTCGAGGTGATGACGTAGCCCTCGAGGCCGGCGTTCTCGGCGATCCAGCGCAGCGGCTCGACGGCGGCGCGGCGGACGACGGCCACACCGGTGGCCTCGTCGCCGTCCTTGCCGAGCGAGTCGCCGAGCACCTTGGCGGCGTGCACCAGAGCGGAGCCACCACCGGAGACGATGCCCTCCTCGACCGCGGCGCGGGTCGCGGAGATGGCGTCCTCCAGACGGTGCTTCTTCTCCTTCAGCTCCACCTCGGTGGCGGCGCCGACCTTGATGACGCACACGCCGCCGGCCAGCTTCGCGAGGCGCTCCTGGAGCTTCTCGCGGTCCCAGTCGGAGTCCGTGGCCTCGATCTCGGCCTTGATCTGGGCGACGCGGCCCTCGACGTCGGCCTTGTTGCCGCCGCCGTCGACGATCGTGGTGTCGTCCTTGGTGATGGTGACGCGGCGGGCGGTGCCCAGCACGTCGAGACCGACCTGGTCGATCTTGAGGCCGACCTCTTCGGCGATGACGGTGCCGCCGGTGAGGGTGGCCATGTCGCCGAGCATCGCCTTGCGGCGGTCGCCGAAGCCGGGGGCCTTCACCGCGACGGCGTTGAAGGTGCCGCGGATCTTGTTCACGACCAGGGTCGACAGGGCCTCGCCCTCGACGTCCTCGGCGATGATGAGGAGCGGCTTCGAGGAGTTGGCCTGGATGACCTTCTCGAGCAGCGGCAGGAGGTCCTGGATGGAGGAGATCTTGCCCTGGTGGATCAGGATGTACGGGTCGTCGAGGACGGCCTCCATACGCTCCTGGTCGGACACCATGTACGGCGAGAGGTAGCCCTTGTCGAAGGCCATGCCCTCGGTGAAGTCGAGCTCGAGGCCGAAGGTGTTGGACTCCTCGACGGTGATGACACCGTCCT